>NZ_JAVRFH010000034.1:0-96886 GCF_031845825.1 Streptomyces lancefieldiae
ACCAAACGGTTCCGCCCACCCCGGCGCTGTTGTACGGGCCTGGCGTGCGCCCGGCACCCCCCGACGCATGCCGGAGGGCCCGCAGCGTGAATCCAGGCTGCGGGCCCTCCGGCATGTGCGGGTCTGTCAGGCCTCGTCGCGGCGCAGAGAAGGCTTGAGCTCCTTCAGCCGGCCGAGCAGGCCGTTGACGAACGCGGGCGACTCGTCCGTGGAGAACTCCTTCGCCAGCTGCACCATCTCGTCGAGGACGACGGCGTCCGGGGTCGCGTCCATCCAGATCAGCTCGTACGCGCCGAGACGCAGGATGTTGCGGTCGACGACCGGCATGCGGTCGAGCGTCCAGCCGACCGAGTACTGGGCGATGAGCTCGTCGATGCGCTTGGCGCGCTCGGCGTAGCCCTCGACCAGCTCCATCGTGTACTCGCTCACCGGCGGCTGCCGGGTGTCGGACCGGGAGTGCCGGACCCAGTCGGCGAGGACCGTCAGGACGTCCGCGCCGCGCTGATCACCCTCGAAGAGGATCTGGAAGGCGCGCTTGCGGGCCGTGTTGCGGGCAGCCACGGTTAGCTGTTCACCCGGCCGAGGTAGTCGCTCGTGCGGGTGTCGACCTTGATCTTCTCGCCGGTGGTGATGAAGAGCGGGACCTGGATCTGGTGGCCGGTCTCCAGCGTGGCCGGCTTGGTGCCGCCGGTGGAGCGGTCACCCTGGACGCCCGGCTCGGTCTCCTGGACGGTCAGCTCGACGGCGGCGGGCAGCTCGACGAAGAGCACCTCGCCCTCGTGCTGCGCGACGGTGGCCTCGAAGCCCTCGACCAGGAAGTTGGCGGCGTCGCCGACGACCTTGCGGTCGATCATCAGCTGGTCGTAGGTCTCCATGTCCATGAAGACGAAGTAGTCGCCGTCCATGTACGAGAACTGCATGTCACGCTTGTCGACAGTGGCCGTCTCGACCTTGACGCCGGCGTTGAAGGTCTTGTCGACCACCTTGCCGGAAAGCACGTTCTTGAGCTTGGTGCGCACGAAGGCCGGGCCCTTGCCGGGCTTGACGTGCTGGAACTCGACGACGGACCAGAGCTGGCCGCCTTCGAGCTTGAGCACCAGGCCGTTCTTGAGGTCGTTCGTGGAAGCCACGGTTGCGGAATCTCCTGGACTGGACTGACGTGGACGACCCCGGGGCCTGCGCACAGCGCGAGGCTAGAGCGCGAGCAGCTCCTTGGTCGTGATGGTGAGTAGCTCGGGTCCGCCGTCCGCCTCGGGGCGCACGACGAGCGTGTCATCGATCCGGACACCGCCCCGGCCCGGGAGGTGGACCCCCGGTTCGACGGTGACCGGCACACAAGCGTCCAGTTTACCCATGGCCGCGGGGGCCAACTGCGGGTCCTCGTCGATTTCGAGTCCGACACCGTGACCGGTGAGGGTCGGAAGGTTCTCCGCGTACCCGGCGGAGTCCAGTACCTGGCGGGCGGCACGGTCCACATCGCGGCAGGCGGCGCCGGGTACCAGGGCCTCCCGGCCGGCCCGCTGCGCGGAGAAGACGAGGTCGTACAGCTCGATCTGCCAGTCGGCCGGCGAGGTACCGATGACGAACGTGCGGCCGATCTCGCAGCGGTAGCCGCGGTAGGTCGCGCCCAGGCAGACGGAGAGGAAGTCGCCCTCCTCCACACGCCGGTCGGTGGGCCGGTGACCGCGGCGCCCCGCGTGGGGGCCGGTGCCGACGGACGTCGGGAAGGCGGGGCCGTCGGCGCCGTGGTCGACCAGACGGCGCTCCAGCTCCAGGGCGAGGTGCCGCTCGGTACGGCCCACCAGGATGGACTCCAGGAGCTCGCCGAGGGCCTGGTCCGCGATCTCCGCGCCGATGCGCAGGCAGGAGATCTCCTCCTCGTCCTTGACCACCCGGAGCTGCTCGACCGCTTGACCGAGGTCGGTCAGGCGCAGCCGGGGTGCCACCGAGCGCATGGCCCGGTGCCGGACCACGGTGAGGTGGTGGTCCTCCGCGGCGAGGGACTCGGCGCCCTGCGCCACGGCGAGTCCGGTGGCCGCGACGGCGGGATCGCCGCCGGGGCCGGGCAGGACCCGCACCGACAGCAACTCGTCGGGCCGTCCCTCCGTCGGCCGGTCGCCCGGAGGTCCGGCGCAGACCAGCAGGTCCTCGGTCTTGCCGAGCAGCAGCACGGCGCCGTGCGGGGCGGCGCCCGCGAGATAGCGCACGTTGGCGGGCCGGGAGACGAGCGCCGCCGCGCTGCCGCCCGCGTTGCAGCGTTCTCGTAGGCACGTCCGGCGGGCCGCGTACACCTCTGACATGAGCCGAGCGTAAGAGCTCCGCTCGGGGGGCGCCGCTCGGGTGGGCCGAGTGGGCGGGGCCGGGGAACGCCGGGTGCGCCGACCGGGGGGTGGGGCTTGTCGTTGTACGGCGTGCGACCCACCGGTGGGGGCTTGTCGCGCCGTTCCCCGCGCCCCTTGGGGGGCGCTGCCCCGAAGGGCGTCTACCAGTTCGGCGGGCTGGCTATGGAGCGGGACAGGACCTCGTCCAGGACCTGGGCCGTTTCCGGTACGTCGAGCTGGGAGTTGTCGATGATGGGGAGGCCCGAGCCGTACCATCCGGCCATGCGGCCGTGGATGCGGGCGACCTCCTCGTCGGTGAGCCGCCGGTTCCCGCTGCGTTCGGCGTTGCGCTCCAGGACGACGTCCAGGCCCGGCAGGAGGACGACCGGGAGCAGGCCGGGTCCGACGTGCCGTTTCCAGCCGCCGAGGCCGACGACCGGGCGGTCCGGGAAGACCGCGTCGTCAAGGATGCAGGAGATGCCGTTGGCGAGGAAGTTGCGCGCGGAGAAGCCGCAGGTGCGGCGGGCGAGACGGTACTGGGCCTCGGAGTTCTCGTTCCAGCCCGTCTGGGGGTCGGCGAAGCCTGAGCGGACCCATTCGCGGACGTCGTCGAGGCTGATGTGCGCGGTGGGGACCCGGCGATGGTCCGCCCAGTACTTGGCGACGCTGGTCTTGCCGGCGCCCGCGGGACCGATGAGCAGCACCGCGAGGGTGGTCGTGGTGGGGTCGGGCGCGGCGACCGCGGCGGGGGGCGCACTGGGCACGGCCACGGGACCGCCCGGCGGCAGCGGTACATGGCCGGTGGCTTCCGGCACGGGCGGGACAGGGGCCACCGGGTGCCGGCCCGGAACCTGCTGCGGTCCCGTGACCTGCCGCGGTTCGGGCGTCTGCTGCGGGGCCACGGGGTGCGGGGCCCGCGCGGGGTACCCCTGCGCCCCCGGCGGCGGCACGGGGGCGGAGCCGTGGTGCGGCGGACCCGGGTGGTGCGCGGCCGGGGACCAGCCGACGGCCGGTCCGTGCCCCGGCTGAGGGGGCGGCGGCAGCGGAGAACCCACTGCGTGCTGCATCCGGTGCCACTCCGTCTCGTACAGGCGATGGGCGCTGACGGTGGACGGTCAGCCGCCCGCTTTCCCCCACAGCCTAAAGGGCGTGTGGGGACCCCCGCCCGAACGGTACCGCCCCCGGCCGTCGTTTGGTGAACGGCCGGGGGCGGCCCGAAGTGCCCGTCCCGCAAGGCGAATCGGACGGAAGGTACGCCGGGGTACTACTCGCCCACCTCGCCGTAGGCGGCGAGGAGGACGGCCGGGTCGGGTCCCTCCAGGACGGTGGGCTTGGCCAGCCCGTCCAGGACGATGAAGCGCAGCAGGTCGCCGCGGGACTTCTTGTCGACCTTCATGTTCTCCACCAGCTTGGGCCACTGGTCGTAGCGGTAGTGGAGCGGCAGGCCGACCGCTTCGAGGATGCTCCGGTGGCGGTCGGCGGTGGCGTCGTCCAACCGGCCCGCGAGGCGGCCCAGTTCGGCGGCGAAGTGCATGCCGACGGAGACCGCGGCCCCGTGGCGCCACTTGTAGCGCTCGTTCTTCTCGATGGCGTGGCCGAGCGTGTGACCGTAGTTCAGGATCTCCCTGCGGCCCGCTTCCTTCAGGTCGGAGGAGACGACCTCCGCCTTGACCTTGATCGAGCGCACGATCAGCTCGGCGGTGTGCGGCCCGGCCGGGGTGCGCGCGGCCTGGGGGTCGGACTCGATCAGGTCCAGGATCGCCGGGTCGGCGATGAAGCCGGCCTTGATGACCTCGGCGAGGCCGGAGACGTAGTCGTTGACCGGGAGGGAGTCCAGGGCGGCGAGGTCGCACAGGACGCCGGCCGGCGGATGGAAGGCGCCTACGAGGTTCTTGCCCTCGGCGGTGTTGATGCCGGTCTTGCCGCCGACGGCCGCGTCGACCATGGCCAGCACGGTGGTGGGGACGGCGATCCAGCGCACCCCGCGCAGCCAGGTCGCGGCCACGAACCCGGCCACGTCGGTGCTGGCGCCGCCGCCGACACCGACGATGACGTCGGTGCGGGTGAACCCTGACTGGCCGAGCGCCTTCCAGCAGTAGGCGGCGACCTCGGCGGTCTTGGCCTCCTCGGCGTTGGGCACCTGGATGGCGATCGCGTCGTAGCCCTGCTCGGCGAGGTCGGCGCGGAGCGCGTCCCCGGTCTCGGCGAGCGCCTCGGGGTGGATCACCGCGACCCGCTTGGCCTTCGCGCCGATCAGGCCGCCGAGCTCGCCCAGCAGCTGACGGCCCACCAGGACCTCGTACGGCTCGGATCCCGCCGTGCCGCCGACCTGGATACGGGTGACTGCCTCGCTCATGCTTCCTTCAGCTCCACTGCGTCGAGAGCGGCTTGGGTGACTTCTTCCGGCGTGCGGCCGTCGGTGGCCACGACGACCGTGGCGACCTCCTCGTAGAGGTGCCGGCGGGCCTCCATCAGCTCGCGCCACTGCTTGCGCGGGTTGACCGCCAGCAGCGGGCGCGCGGCGTTCAGGCCGGTGCGCCTGACCGCCTCCTCGACGTCCATCGAGAGGTAGACGACGCGCTGCCCGGCGAGCAGGCCGCGGGTGTCCGCGTCCAGGATCGCGCCGCCACCGAGGGCGAGGACGCCGTCGTGCTCGGCGAGGGCCGTGTGCACGGCCGTCTTCTCCAGGACACGGAAGGCGGGCTCGCCCTCGTCCACGAAGATCTCGGCGATGGATCGCCCCCGCACACGGACGATGTCCTCGTCGGTGTCCCGGTAGCCGGTGCCGAGGCGCTCGGCCAGCAGCTGCCCGACCGTGGACTTGCCGACGCCCATGGGGCCGACCAGGACGACCAGCGGCCTGCTCATCGGATGGCCAGGTTGTCGAGGTACGACCGCACGTTGCGCCGGGTCTCCGGCACGCTGTCGCCGCCGAACTTCTCCGCCACCGCGTCCGCCAGGACCAAAGCGACCATGGCCTCGGCGACGATGCCGGCGGCCGGCACCGCGCACACGTCGGAGCGCTGGTGGTGGGCCTGCGCGGCCTCGCCGGTGGCGACGTCCACGGTCTGCAGGGCCCGCGGCACGGTCGCGATGGGCTTCATCGCCGCCTTCACGCGCAGCAGCTCGCCGGTGGTGAGGCCGCCCTCGGTGCCGCCGGAGCGGCCGGTGGCCCGCTTGATGCCGTCGGGGCCGGTCAGGATCTCGTCGTGCGCCTTGGAACCCGGCACCCGCGCGAGACCGAAGCCGTCGCCGACCTCGACGCCCTTGATGGCCTGGATGCCCATGAGGGCGGCGGCCAGCCGGGCGTCCAGGCGCCGGTCCCAGTGCACGTGCGAGCCGAGGCCCACGGGGACGTCGTACGCCAGCACCTCGACCACACCGCCGAGGGTGTCCCCGTCCTTGTGGGCCTGGTCGATCTCCGCGACCATCGCCTTCGAGGCGTCCGCGTCCAGGCAGCGCACCGGATCGGCGTCCAGCCGCTCGACGTCCGCCGGCGTCGGGTACACGCCGTAGGGCGCCTTGGCGGCGGCCAGCTCGACGACGTGACTGACGATCTCGATGCCCGCCGTCTCCTTGAGGTACGACCGCGCCACGGCGCCCAGGGCGACCCGGGCGGCCGTCTCGCGCGCGGAGGCACGCTCCAGGATCGGCCGGGCCTCGTCGAAGCCGTACTTCTGCATGCCCGCGAGGTCGGCGTGGCCGGGGCGGGGGCGGGTCAGCGGCGCGTTGCGGGCGAGGCCGGAGAGCACCTCCGGGTCCACCGGGTCGGCGGACATGACCTGCTCCCACTTGGGCCACTCGGTGTTGCCTACCATGATCGCGACCGGGGAGCCGAGGGTGAGGCCGTGCCGGACGCCGCCGAGGAAGGTGACCTCGTCCCGCTCGAACTTCATCCGTGCACCGCGCCCGTAGCCCAGGCGCCGCCTCGCCAGATGGTCCGCCACCATGTCCGTGGTGATCGGCACGCCGGCGGGCAGACCCTCCAGCGTCGCAACCAGTGCGGGACCGTGGGATTCCCCCGCGGTCAGCCAGCGCAACCTGCTCAACGGTGCTCCTCAGTGCTCGCGCCCGGGTTATGCCCTGCGTACGCGTCTCCTGCGCGTACGGCGACGGCGTGTACCGGGTGCGCGGCCCCGGTCCGCCACCTCCGATCCTCCCACGACGACCACCGGGCTCGATCGCCGGTCCATCTGACGGACGGGCGGCCGCTCCCCGCTGAGGCCGGGCATGGGCTCCCCGCCGCACCGCCCGTCGAAGGACGATCCCGCGCTCGTGTTCCTACCGGTTCGCGAGGGCTCGCTCTCCGGCTTCGCGCATGGTGGCGAGCGGGGCCGGAGCGCGGCCCGTCATCTGCTCCACCTGGAGCACCGCCTGGTGAACCAGCAGGTCGAGTCCGCCGACCACCGCACCGCCGTACGCCGACCAGCGGGCGGCGAGCGCGGTCGGCCAGGGGTCGTAGAGCACGTCGAAGAGGGCCGACGGCATCTCGGGCACGGCGGCGGCGAGGGCGTCGGTGGTGCCGGCCGGCGTGGTGGCCACGACCAGCGGGGCGCGCAGCGCCTCCTCGGCGTCCGCCCAGTCCGCGATGCGCACCTCGACGTCCAGCCGCTCGGCCCAGCCCCGCATCTCGGCGGCGCGTGCCTCGCTGCGTACGTAGACGGCGACCTCGCCCGTGCAGATCCGGGCCAGCGCGGCCAGCGCGGAGGACGCGGTGGCGCCGGCGCCGAGAACCGCGGCGGTCTCGACCTTCTCGATGCCGTGCTCGCGCAGGGCGGCGATCATGCCGGGAATGTCGGTGTTGTCGCCGGTCCTGCGGCCGTCCTCGGTGAAGACCACGGTGTTCACCGCGTCCACGGAGGCCGCCGTCTCACTGATCCCGTCCAGCAGCGGGATGACCGCCCGCTTGAGCGGCATGGTCAGCGACAGTCCCGCCCACTCGGCGCCCAGCTTCTCGAAGAAGCCCGGCAGCGCCGCCTCGTCGACCTCGAAGCGGTCGTACGTCCAGTTCTCCAGGCCCATCTCGGCGTAGGCGGTGCGGTGCAGCACCGGGGAGAGGGAGTGGGCGATCGGCGAGCCGAGGACGGCGGCTTTGCGACGGTCAGTTGCCGGAGCTGGCATCGAATTTGTCCTTCAGCTTCAGGAACTCGTCGTGCGTCTTGGCGAACTCGGTCTTCTTCACGCCGTCGGTGGCCACGAAGTACATCCAGCCGTCCTCCGTGGGGTTCAACGCCGCTTGGATCGCCTCTTCGCCGGGGTTGCCGATGGGTCCGGGCGGCAGGCCCTTGTTGGTGTAGGTGTTGTACGGGTCCGGGTTGTTGTTGATCTCGGACTCGCTGATGCGGATCTCGCTCTGGCCCATCAGGTAGTTGAAGCTCGAGTCGAACTGGAGCTCCTGGTTGGTCTCGGTGTTGGTGGGCTCGAGCCGGTTGTAGATGACCTCGGACATCTTGCGGAAGTCCTCGTGGGTCTTGCCCTCGGCCTGCACCAGGCTCGCCACGGTGAGCAGCTGCCACGGCCCGTCGAGGCCGAGGCCCTCCGCCTTCTCCTCGAGTCCGACCTTCTCGTACTGCTCGTTGGCGCGTGCCACCATCTGCTTCAGCACGTCCTCGGGTTTCTGGCCCTTGGCCGCCGAGTAGCTGGACGGGTAGAGGAAGCCCTCCAGGGGGTCCTTCACGTTCTTGTGGTTCATCGCCCAGTCGGGCAGGCCGAGGCTCTTCCACTGGGCCTTGGCGACCTTCGCCGTGGTGCCCTCGGCCACCTCGAGGCGCTTGTCGATGAGCTTGTAGACGTCGACGTTGCGCTTGCCCTCGGCGATGATCAGGTTGCTGCGGCTCTTGGGGTTGAGCAGGAGTTCGACCGCGCTCGCGGCCGACATCTCCTTCTGCAGCGTGTACACGCCGTCCTGGATGCTCTTGCCGCGCGGATTGCTCTGCTGGGCAGCGATGAAGGCGTCGACGCTCTTCACCACGCCCTGGCGTTTGAGCTCCTGTCCGATGGTCGAGCCGCCCGAACCCTTCGGGATGGTGACGGTCACCGCCTCGCCGTTGCCGTCGCCCGCGAAGTCCGGGGCCGGGCCGAAACGATCTTGGTAGAACTGGTAACCGAAATACCCGACCCCGGCCACGCCGCCGCCCAGCACCAGGCAGACCACGAGGCAGGCGAATCCGTTGCGGCGCTTCTTGGGCGGCTTGCCGCCCCGGCCCCTGCGTTCTCCGCGCCCGCCGTCATCGCCCTTGTCGTCGTCGGCGGCGGCGTCGGCTTCGGAGTCCCCGCCGGCGAAGAAGGCGTGCTCGCCCTCGTCGGGGCCAGGGTCCCGGTCGGTGCGCTGCGGCTCGGGTTCGGCGCGCCGGCGGGCGGGGGGCTCCGGCGGCGGGTACGCCTCCGGAGTGCCGTACAGGTCGGGCTGCTCGCCTCCGTAGGAGGGTGTCTGCCGGCCATAGGGGTCCGACGGGTCGGAGGGGTACTGGGCGTCGGGCTGTCCGCCGGTGCCCCAGCCAGTGTTGTCGTAGCCCTGCTGGGGCTGCGGCTGGGAGCCGTGCTGCTGGTCGTACTGCTGGTGGTCGTACCCCTGCTGACCGTGCTGGTCGTGCTGCGGCCCGGGATGCTGCTGACCGTACTGGTCGTACTGCGGCTCAGGGTGCTGCTGACCGTACTGGTCGTACTGCGGCTCAGGGTGCTGCTGACCGTACTGGTCGTACTGCGGCTCAGGGTGCTGCTGCTGACCGTACTGGTCGTACTGCGGCCCAGACTGCTGCTGACCGTACTGGTCGTACTGCGGCTGCTGACCGTACGAGGGCTGGCCACCGTCGCCCCACTCGCCGTACTGCGGCTGCTGGGGCTGCTGCTCCGGATACTGCTGTGGCTGGCCGCCATAGGGGGGCTGCTGACCCGTATGGGCCTGCTGTCCGCCCCATCCGCCGTCCCCGTACAACGGGTCCTCCGGATGCCACGGTTCGGAGCCTGGGCCCCGGCCATACTCGGTCATCGATCCCCTTGTGCCGCGAGGAGGTGGTGCGCGCGGCCTGTCATGGGGGCCGGCTTCCGTTCCGCCTCTTGCTGTGCGGTGGCTGTTCGAATGCCTCCGCATCGCGCGGAACGTTACCGTATCGCGATCAGTCGGCCACTTCGACGCCCTCACCGGGGGCTCTGCCTGACACCCGTTCGGATTCCAGTGCCTGCTGGAGGATGATCACAGCGGCCGCCTGGTCGATGACGGACCGGCCCTTCCTGGACTTCACTCCGGAGGCACGCAGTCCCTGGCTCGCGGTCACGGTCGTCATCCGCTCGTCGACCAGACGCACCGGGACGGGCGCGATGCCCCTGGCCAGCTCCTGCGCGAAGCCACGGACCTTGACCGCCGCCGGGCCCTCGCCCCCCTTGAGGGAGCGAGGGAGGCCGACGACGACCTCGATCGGCTCGTACTCGTCGACGAGCTGCTTCAGACGGCGGTGCGCCGCCGGGACGTCCCGTCCGGGGACGGTCTCCACCGGCGTGGCGAGGATCCCGTCGGGGTCGCACGAAGCGACCCCGATACGGGCGTCCCCGACGTCGACGGCGAGGCGGCGGCCCCGGCGCAGCGCCGGAGTGTCCTGCTGGTCGGCGCTCACTTGGCGGTGTCCGCCACGAGCCGCTCGACGGCGTCGACGGCGTCGCCGATGGCGGCCGGGTTCTGGCCGCCGCCCTGGGCGACGTCCGGCTTGCCGCCACCGCCGCCGCCGAGGGTCTTGGCGGCGGTACGGACCAGGTCACCGGCCTTGAGACCGCGCTCGCGGGCGGCCTCGTTGGTGGCGATGACGGTCAGCGGCTTGCCGTTGACCGTGGTGAACAGGGCGACGACCGCGGCCCGGCCGCCCTGGATGCGGCCGCGCACGTCGAGGACCAGCTTGCGCAGGTCGTCGGCGGTGGTGCCGTCCGGGACCTGGCCGGTGACCAGGGCGACGCCGCGTACGTCCTTGGCGGAGTCGGCGAGGCCGCCGGCGGCCTGGAGGACCTTCTCGGCGCGGAACTTCTCGATCTCCTTCTCGGCGTCCTTCAGCTTGCCGAGCATGGCGGAGACCTTCTCCGGAAGCTCCTCCGGGCGGCCCTTGATCAGCTCCTGGAGCTGGGCGACGACCGTGTGCTCACGGGCGAGGAAGTTGTAGGCGTCCACGCCGACCAGGGCCTCGATGCGGCGCACCCCGGAGCCGATGGACGACTCGCCGAGCAGCTTGACCAGACCGAGCTGGGCGGTGTTGTGCACATGGGTGCCGCCGCACAGTTCCTTGGAGAAGTCGCCGATGGTCACGACGCGCACGCGCTCGCCGTACTTCTCGCCGAACTCGGCGATGGCGCCCTGCTTCTTGGCCTCGTCGATGCCCATGACGTCGGCGCGCACGTCCAGGTCGCGGGCCAGCACCTCGTTGATCTTCTGCTCCACGTCGGTCATCACGGCCGTCGGCACGGCGGAGGGCGAACCGAAGTCGAAGCGGAAGCGGCCGGGCTGGTTCTCGGAACCGGCCTGGGCGGCCGTCGGGCCGAGGGCGTCGCGCAGGGCCTGGTGGGTGAGGTGGGTGGCCGAGTGGGCGCGGGCGATGGCCTTGCGGCGCCGGTCGTCGATGGAGGCCTGGGCCTTGGCACCGACGGTGACCTCGCCGACCTGGACCACGCCCTTGTGGACGTACACGCCCGGAACCGGCTTCTGGCAGTCCCGGACGTCGATCACGGCACCGGTGTCGATCTTGATCCGGCCGGTGTCGCCGATCTGGCCGCCGCCCTCGGCGTAGAACGGGGTGCGGTCGAGGACGATCTCCACCTCGTCGCCCTCGGTGGCGGCCGGGGAGGAGACGCCGTCGACGAGGATGCCGACGATCGTGGACTCGCTCTCGGTGTCCGTGTACCCGACGAAGTCGGTGGCACCGGCCTGGTCGGCGATCTCGCGGTAGGCGCCGACGCCGGCGTGCCCGGTCTTCTTGGCCTGGGCGTCGGCCTTGGCGCGCTCCCGCTGCTCCTTCATCAGGCGGCGGAACCCGTCCTCGTCCACGGAGAGCCCCTGCTCGGCGGCCATCTCCAGGGTGAGGTCGATCGGGAAGCCCCAGGTGTCGTGGAGCAGGAAGGCCTTGTCGCCGGCCAGGACGCTGCCGCCGGCGGCCTTGGTGTCGCTGACGGCGGTGTCGAGGATGTTGGTGCCGGCCTTCAGGGTCTTCAGGAAGGCGTTCTCCTCGGCGAGGGCGACCTTCTCGATCCGCTCGCGGTCGGTGATCAGCTCGGGGTACTGCTGCCCCATCATCTCGATCACGACGTCGATCAGGTCCTTGACGACCGGGCCGGTGGCGCCGAGCAGGCGCATGTTGCGGATGGCGCGGCGCATGATGCGGCGCAGGACGTAGCCGCGGCCCTCGTTGCCGGGGGTGACGCCGTCGCCGATGAGCATCACGGAGGTGCGCATGTGGTCGGTGACCACGCGCAGGGAGACGTCCGAGGCGTGGGCGTCGCCGTAGGCCACGCCGGTCAGGTCGGTGGCCTTCTTGATGACCGCCATGGAGGTGTCGATCTCGTACATGTTCTGCACGCCCTGCAGAATCATGGCGAGGCGCTCCAGGCCGAGGCCCGTGTCGATGTTCTTGCTCGGCAGGTCTCCGAGGATCTCGAAGTCCTCCTTGCCGATGCCCTCGCCCCGCTCGTACTGCATGAAGACGAGGTTCCAGATCTCCACGTACCGCTCGTCGTTGACGGCGGGGCCGCCCTCGACGCCGAACTCGGGGCCGCGGTCGTAGTTGATCTCGGAGCACGGGCCGCAGGGGCCGGGGACGCCCATGGACCAGTAGTTGTCCTTCTTGCCGAGGCGCTGGATGCGCTCGGACGGGACGCCGACGACGTCGTGCCAGATGCGCTCGGCCTCGTCGTCGTCCTGGTACACGGTGATCCACAGACGCTCGGGGTCGAGGCCGTAACCGCCCTTGTCCTGGGGGCTGGTGAGCAGCTCCCAGGCGTACTTGATGGCGCCTTCCTTGAAGTAGTCGCCGAAGGAGAAGTTGCCGCACATCTGGAAGAACGTGCCGTGCCGCGTGGTCTTGCCGACCTCTTCGATGTCGGGCGTGCGCACGCACTTCTGCACGCTGGTGGCGCGGTCGAAGGGCGGCTTGACGTCCCCGAGGAAGTAGGGCTTGAACGGCACCATGCCGGCCGGGACCAGCAGCAGAGTCGGGTCGTCCGCGATGAGCGACGCCGAAGGGACGACGGTGTGACCGCGCTCCTCGAAGAAGCTCAACCAGCGGCGACGAATCTCGGCCGACTCCATCAGTGGTCCTCATTCCGGTTGTACGAGTACGTCGTCCTGACGTCGACGACGGACTTCGGGTTGTTGCGGTTCTCGATGGTGCGGTTCTCGATGGCGGCGAGGCGCCGGGGTGCGGGGAGTTCGCCGTCGACGGGCGCGTTCAGCCCGAGCGCGTCGTCCAGTTCGGCCTCTCGCTGGGCCATGTTGTCGCGGACGTCGAGCGCGAAGCCCACCGCTCGGTCCTTGAGCCGGGTGCCCGCGTCGAGCGCCTTGTTCGCCGCGGTCGCGGCGAGGCTGTCCGGCGTCAGCTGCCTGAGCTTCCGGTTGACCTTGGTGGTGGCCCAGACGCCGGCGGCGACGCCGGTCCCGAACCAGAACGTACGGCGGAACATCGCTGGATCAGTCCTTCTTCCGCTTCGTCCGCCGCGCGGCCGGGATCGTACGGCCGACGATCACGGTGCGCCGCGGGTCCTTGGCCGGCAGGTCCTCCTTGCGGCCGCCGAGTGCCCGTCGCACGCCGTACCCGAACGCCGCGACCTTGACCAGGGGGCCGCCGAAGGTGGAGGCCACGGTGGTCGACAGCGCGGAGGCGTTCGACGTGACCTCCTGGACGTCGGAGGCGATCGCGTCGACCCGGTCGATCTGGGTCTGCGCGGAGCGCACCGCCGAGGAGGCGTCGGCCAGCAGCGGGACGGCCTGGTCGGTCACGTCCGCCACGAGCTTGGTGGTCGCCCTGAGCGTCTGGGCCAGCCTCGCCAGCGCGACGGCGAGGAAGGAGACCAGGATCGCCCAGAAGACGGCCACCAGGATCCCGGCCACCTCGCCACCGGACACTGTGTGCACCCGCTCCCCTGAAAGACGTGCCTGAACATCGAGAAAGTCGTGCACCGAGCCTATCGCGCCGGGCGTGGAGCTCCGTACCGGATTACCCTCCGCGCGCGGTGGAGTCGCGCGCAGCGATTGTACGGAATGAATACGGTTGAGTACGCTGCGTGTTCCATGCGAGACCTTCGGCGCGACGGCACCCCGCACGGCAACCTCCCGCTGGAACTCGACACCTTCGTGGGGCGGGCGTCGGAACTCGCCGCGCTGGCCCGGGCACTGGATTCCGCACGGTTGGTGACCGTGACCGGGGCCGGCGGGGTCGGGAAGTCGCGGCTGGCGGCGCGGGCGGCCGCGCGACGCACGCCCCGGGACGGGGTGTGGCGGGTGGAGCTGGCGCCGGTGCGCGACGAGGAGTTCGTCGACTACGCGGTCGTCGAGGCGCTGGGCCTGACCGACCACACGGCACGGTTGCCGCGCGAGACACTGCTCGCGCACCTCGCCGAGCGGGAGCTGCTGCTGGTCCTCGACGGGGTCGAGCACCTCGTGGACGCGTGCGCCGCGCTGGCGGCCGACCTGCTGGGCCGCGCCCCGGGGCTGCGGATCCTGGCGGTGGGGCGCAGACCACTCGGCGTGGCCGGGGAGCGGCTGGTTCCGCTGACGCCGCTGACCCCCGAGGAGGCGGTGGAGCTGCTGACCGTCCGGGCGGCGCAGCGGCAGGTGACGCTCGGGTACGACGACGACCTGGACGAGGACCGCGGGGAGCTGCGCGAGCTGTGCCGGCGTCTGGACGGGATCCCGCTGGCGATCGAGCTGGCCGCGGGACGGCTGGGCGCGCTGTCGCCGAGGCAGGTGCTGCAACGGCTGGACGACCGCTTCCGCCTGCTGACCGGCGGGGACCGCACCGCGCTGCCCCGGCACCGGACGCTGCGCACGGCCATCGGCTGGAGCCACGAGCTGTGCACGCCGGCGGAGCGGCTGCTGTGGGCGCGGCTGTCGGTGTTCGCGGGACCGTTCGACCTGGAGGCCGCCGAGTACGTGTGCAGCGGCGGCGGGCTGTCCGCCGACGACGTGCTCGACGTGCTGTCCGCGCTCCTCGCCCAGTCCGTGCTGACCCGCGAGGAGACTCCGGCCGGGGTGCGCTACCGGATGCTCGACACCGTGCGGGCGTACGGCGCCGACTGGCTGGAGGCGATGGGCGACGCGACGCGGCTGCGGCGGCGGCACCGGGACTGGTACGTGGGTCTGGCCACCTGGTGCGAGCTGGAGTGGTTCTCGCCGCGCCAGCGCGAGGTCGCCGCGCGGGTGGAGGCGGAGCTGCCCAATCTGCGCAGCGCCCTGGAGCAGTGCCTGGCCGAGCCGGACGAGGCGCACCTGGGGCAGTACCTGGCGGGCGCCCTGTGGTTCCACTGGGTCGGCTGCGGACGGCTGTCGGAGGGGCGGCGCTGGCTGGAGCAGGCGGTGCGCCTGGACACGGAGCGGACGGCGGGCGAGCAGTCCCGGCTGAAGGCGCTGTGGGTGCTCGGCCACGTGGCGATCCTGCAGGGGGACACGGTGCCCGCGCTGGCGGCGCTCCAGGAGTGCCGGGAGAAGGCCGAGCGGTCGGCCAACCCCACGGCGGTGGCCTACGCGGAGCACCGCACCGGCTGTCTGGCGCTGGTCGCGGACGACATACCGCGCGCGGAGTCGCTGTTGCGCTCCGCGCTGGAGCGCTACCACGAGATCGGCGAGCTCAACAGCAACGTCCTGATGGGCCAGGTGGAGCTGGCGATGACACGGGCGTTCCAGGGCGATCTGCCGGACGCGGTGCGGCTGTGCGAGGACGTGCGCCAGGTGTGCGAGGACCACGGCGAGCGCTGGGCCCGGGGGTACGCGCTGTACGTGCTGGCCTACGCGGCCTGGAACGACGGCGAGCCGGTGCGCGCCCGCGAGCTGCTGGCGGACTGCCTGGGCAGTGCGCACCGCTTCCGGGACCAGCTGGGCTCGGTGCTGGCAGTGGAGCTGCTGGCCCTGGTCACGCTGGCGGAGGGTGACGCGGCGGAGGCGGCGGTGCTCCAGGGTGCCGCCGGACGGATGTGGCCGTCGGTGGGGCTGCCGCTGTTCGGCTCGGCGCACTACAACGCGCCGCACGAGCTGTGCGAGACGGCCGCCCGGGAACAGCTGGGCGACGAGCGGTACGAGGAGTGCGCGGGGCACGGGGCGCGGCTCGGCCGCCGGGAGGCCGTGTCGCGGGCGCTGCGGCGGCCCGGGGTGCCGGCCTCGCTGCCGGCGCCGCGCGGGGCCGGGAGGCGTGCCACGGCGGGCGCGCGTACGGCGAAGCCCGCCGGCTCGCCCACCCGGAAGGGCGGGGAGACGGCGGGCTGAGGTACCGCTGGTGCAGTACTGCGCCGGGGCTGGGGTCAGCGGGCGTAGTACTCGACGACGAGCTGCTCGTCGCAGATCACCGGGATCTCCTTGCGGTTCGGCTCGCGGTCCAGGCGGAACGCCAGGGCCTTGAGGTTCACCTGGAGGTAGCGCGGGGTCTCGCCCTCGGGGGCGAAGCCACCCTCACGGGCGATCGTGAAGAGGGTCTTCTCCTTGGAGCGCTCGCGCACCTGCACGACGTCGTCCGGGCGGACGCGGAAGGACGGCTTGTCGACCTTCTGGCCGTTGACCTGGATGTGGCCGTGCACGACCATCTGGCGGGCCTGGTAGATCGTGCGGGCGATGCCCGAACGCAGGACCAGCGCGTCGAGACGGCGCTCGAGCTCGATGACCAGGGCCTCGCCGGTCTTCATGTTGGTCTTGGAGGCACGCTCGTAGGCGCGGACGAGCTGGCGCTCGCTCAGGTCGTACTGCGCGCGCAGACGCTGCTTCTCGAGCAGACGGACCTTGTAGTCCGAGTTCTGCTTGCGGCCGCGGCCGTGCTCGCCCGGCGGGTAGGGGCGGGCCTCGAAGTACTTGACGGCCTTCGGCGTCAGCGCGATGCCGAGGGCACGCGACTTCTTGACCTTGGGGCGGGACTGGTTCGCCACTGTCTGTGTCTCTTTCCTGGTTTCCGGCTTGTCAGGGTTGAGGGAGGTCGCATCCGCAGCCGGGAAAACCCGCCGGGTCCGCGTGGGACCTGCCGGGCAGCCGCTCCCCTGGTCTGGGCACATACGTGCAGCACGCGAGTGGCCCACCGACCGTTACCGGGATTCCGGGTGGTGGTGGGCTGCCCGCGACACCGTTCGACGGTGCGCGACGCTCCTGGAACCCGCTGGGGGTTCCGGCTGGTTGTCCCGTTCTGACTGCACGGGACTCAGCACTTCGGGCGATTCTACAGGCTGCTCACGACCCCTTGCGACCGAGGTGTCCCCGGGTCCACGCGACGGCGTCGGCGTACCGCGCCTCGGCGCCGTGCCGGGTCGGGGCGTAGTACGTCCGCTCCTTCAGCTCGTCCGGGGCGTACTGCTGGGCGGCGATGCCCTCCGGCAGGTCGTGCGGGTACACGTACCCCTGGCCGTGTCCGAGCTTGCCCGCGCCCTTGTAGTGGCTGTCGCGCAGATGGGCCGGGACCGGCCCGGCGTGCCCCTTGCGCACGTCGTCCAGGGCGGCGCCGATGGCGGTGGTCGCGGCGTTGGACTTCGGGGCGAGGGCCAGGGCGATGGTGGCGTGGCTGAGGGTGAGGGCGGCCTCGGGGAAGCCGATCATGGCGACGGCCTGGGCGGCGGCGACGGCGATGGGCAGCGCGTTCGGGTCGGCGAGGCCGATGTCCTCGCTGGCGGAGATCATCAGGCGCCGCGCGATGAACCGGGGGTCCTCGCCGGCCTCGATCATCCGGGCCAGGTAGTGCAGGGCGGCATCCACGTCGGAGCCGCGGATGGACTTGATCAGGGCGCTGGCGACGTCGTAGTGCTGGTCGCCGTCGCGGTCGTACTTCACGGCCGCCCGGTCGACGGTCTCCTCCAGCGTGGCCAGGGTGACCTCGGCCTCGCCCTTGTCGAGCGCGGCCCCGGCGGCGGCCTCCAGGGCGGTCAGCGCGCGGCGGGCGTCGCCGCCGGCGATGCGCAGCAGGTGGTTCTCGGCGTCCTCGGGGAGCGTGACGGCCTCCCCCAGGCCGCGTTCGTCCGTCAGGGCGCGGCGGAGCAGGCCCCGGACGTCGTCGTCGGTGAGGGGTTCGAGGGTGAGGAGGAGGGAGCGGGAGAGCAGCGGGGAGATCACCGAGAAGTACGGGTTCTCGGTGGTGGCGGCGATCAGGGTGACCCAGCGGTTCTCGACGGCCGGGAGCAGGGAGTCCTGCTGGGCCTTGCTGAAACGGTGGATCTCGTCGAGGAAGAGGACGGTCTCCTTGCCGTACCCGCCGACCGCGCGGCGGGCGCCGTCGATGACCGCGCGGACCTCCTTGACGCCCGCGGTGATCGCCGACAGCTCCACGAACCGCTTGTTGGTGGCCTTGGAGACGACGTACGCGAGGGTGGTCTTGCCGGTGCCCGGCGGGCCCCAGAGGATCACGGAGGAGGGTCCGGCGGGTCCGGCGGCGCCCTCGCCGACCAGTCTGCGCAGCGGTGACCCCGGCTTGAGGAGGTGCTGCTGACCGACGACCTCGTCGAGGGTGCGCGGGCGCATCCGCACGGCGAGAGGGCTGCCGGTCGGGTCCTTCTCCTGGCGTTCTTCTGCTGCGGCGGTGAACAGGTCGGGCTCCACGCAAGAACCCTACCGGGGGTCCGGGGGTTGCCCCCCAGCGAGCACAGCACCGCACTGACAACGCGGCGGACGCGGCCGCAGCCCGCCCGCCGGGCGGCCCCTCAGCTGGTCCAGAAGTCCCACCAGCGGGTCAGGATCATCATCCCGATGATGCCGATGTGCAGCACCGGCAGCACCCAGGTGAACTCGCCGAAGAAGCCCTTGAGCCAGTTCGGCGCGGGCAGGAAGCCCTTGCGGACGTTGAACGACGTCACGTACCAGAACATCAGGATGGTGGCGACCCAGGCCAGGCAGCACCACAGGCACAGCGCGTTGATCCGGTACAGGGACTGGAACTGCAGCCACGTCACGAACCCGACGCCGAACAGGCAGCCGGCGTTGAAGGTGAGCCAGTACCAGCGCGGGAAGCTCGCCCGGGCGAGCAGGCTCATCCCGACGCAGATCACCATGCCGTAGGCGACCAGGCCCAGCATCGGGTTGGGGAAGCCGAAGACGGTGGCCTGGTCGCTCTCCATGACGCTGCCGCAGGAGACGACGGGGTTGAGGCTGCAGCCGGGCGTGAACGTCGTGCCGGCGATCTTGGCCTCGAGCAGCTTCTGCTTGTCGATCGTGATGACCCACGCGGCGAGCAGGCCGGCCGCGCCCGTGATCACCAGCAGCAACGCGAGGGCCCGGCTGCCGCCCTCGGTGCGCGGTGCTCGGGCGGTGGGTTCCGGCGCGGACTCTGCCACGGTGGAGACGTCCTTCACTGTCGTCTTGCTCATCACGCCGATTCCGTCACTGGAGAGTCGGACCTGCTTCGGGCAGGGCCATTGTGCCGCACCACCCTGTACAGCCACCGTTGGATGAGCATAAGAGCGCACCGCCGATGGCCCCGAACGGGTGGTTCCGGACGGTTCCCGTTCCCCGGGGGCACGCGTGAACGAATACGCGCGGCCCCCCGAGGGCGGGCGGGGCCTGCGGCCTGCTAGCCGAGCCTCGACTCCAGCTCCGCGACGACCTCGTTGACGCCGATCGCGGTCTGTTCGCCGGACTCCATGTCCTTGAGCTGGACGACGCCCTCGGCGAGGTCGCGCTCGCCGAGCACCAGGGCGTAGCGGGCGCCCGAGCGGTTGGCGGCCTTCATCGCGGCCTTCAGGCCCTTGCCGCCGTAGGAGAAGTCGGCGGCGACGCCGTTCTTGCGCAGTTCGGTGACCTTGGCGAACAGGATCCGGCGGGCCTCCTCGCCGAGCGGGACCGCAAAGACGGAGGTCGCGGACGGGATGTCCAGTTCGATGCCCTCCGCCTCCAGGGCGAGGACGGTGCGGTCGACACCGAGGGCCCAGCCCACGGACGGCAGGGACGGGCCGCCGATCATCTCGGACAGGCCGTCGTAGCGGCCGCCGCCGCCCACCGCGGACTGGGAGCCGAGGCCGTCGTGGACGAACTCGAACGTCGTGCGCGTGTAGTAGTCCAGGCCGCGCACCAGCTTCGGGTCGTCCTCGAAGACGACGCCCGCCGCCGTGATCAGCTCGCGGACCTGCTCGTGGTACGCCTTGCAGGCGTCGCACAGGTAGTCGCGCAGCAGCGGCGCGTCGGTCAACTGCTTCTGCACCTCGGAACGCTTGTCGTCCAGGACCCGCAGCGGGTTGATCTCGGCGCGGCGCAGCGTGTCCTCGTCCAGGTCGAGGCCGCGCAGGAAGTCCTGGAGGGCGGCCCGGTAGACGGGGCGGCACTCCTTGTCGCCCAGGGAGTTGAGCAGGATGCGGAAGTTCCGCAGGCCCAGCGCGCGGTACGACTGGTCGGCCAGGATGATCAGTTCGGCGTCCAGTGCCGGGTCCTCGGTGCCGATCGCCTCGGCACCGACCTGGGAGAAGTGGCGGTAACGGCCCTTCTGCGGGCGCTCGTAGCGGTACTGCGAGCCCGAGTACCAGACCTTCACCGGCAGGTTGCCCGCCTTGTGCAGGTTGGCCTCCAGGACCGCGCGCAGTACGGGAGCGGTGGTCTCCGGGCGAAGGGCGAGCCGGTCGCCGCCCTTGGTCTCGAAGACGTACATCTCCTTGGACACGATGTCGGTCGACTCACCGACACCGCGCGCGAAGAGCTCGACGTTCTCGAAACCGGGCGTCTCGATGTAGCCGTAGCCGGAGTTGCGCAGCGGGGCCGCGATCGCCTCGCGGACGGCCAGGTACTTGGCGGAGTCCGGCGGCAGCAGGTCGTACGTGCCCTTGGGGGCCTTGAAGGTGCTCACGGAAAGTCTCTCGTCACATTCGTCGTCGGGGAGCCTCGGGGGCGCCGTGCTCTTGGCGGCCCGCCGCCACCTGCCGCAGATACGGGTTGGTGGCGCGCTCCTGGCCGATGGTCGTCTGGGGGCCGTGGCCGGACAGCACCACGGTCGAGTCGTCGAGCGGCAGGCACACGCGGGCCAGCGAGTCGAGCATCTCGGCCATGTCACCGCCGGGCAGGTCGGTGCGTCCGATGGAGCCGGCGAACAGCAGGTCGCCCGAGAAGAGGAGCGGCGGGATGTCCGCCGCCTCGGGCAGGCCGAAGGTCACCGACCCCTTGGTATGGCCCGGCGCGTGCGCGACCGTCAGCTCCAGGCCCGCCAGCTCCAGCTTCGCGCCGTCGGTCATCTCGCGGACGTCGTCCGGCTCCCCCACGGTCAGCTCGCCCATGAGCGGCATCCCGATGGTGCGGCCGATCCCCTTCTCGGGGTCGCTCATCATGTACCGGTCGTCGGGGTGGATCCACGCCGGTACGCCGTGCGCGCCGCACACGGGGACGACCGAGGCCACGTGGTCGATGTGGCCGTGGGTGAGGACGACGGCGACGGGCTTGAGCCGATGCTTGGCGAGTGCCTCCTCGACTCCCTGGGCGGCCTGATGGCCCGGGTCGATGATCACGCACTCCTCACCGGCGGCGGGGGCGACGAGGTAGCAGTTCGTCCCCCAGGCCCCGGCGGGGAACCCGGCAATGAGCACGATCGTCCTTCGTTTGTGTCGGTACGGGTGGGCTTGCGAACGGGCCGCGCCCATCCCCAGAGCCTACCGGCGGTGCCGATTCCTCAGCGAACCCATATACGGTACGGGGCTACACGCAGACGGTCGGTCATCGCGCCCCCGCGTACCGGTCGGCACACGAAGACGCATGAGGAGAGAGCCCGGTGGTCACCCAGGAGCAGCGGCGGCGTCAGCTCGCCCGGGAGAAGTTCTTGCGGCAGCAGCAGCGACGTACCTCCGCGCGACGCAAGGCGCGCATGCGCAACGCCGCGGTCGCGTCGGTGGTCGGCGTGATCGTGATCGGCAGTGTCGCGTTGTACACGACCGGAGTGGTCCTCGGGGACGACGACAAGACGAACGCGAGCGCGGAGGTCACGCCGAGCGCCTCGGCGAGCAGCAAGGCGCCGGACCCGTGCGAGAAGCCCGCCAAGGGCGAGGTCAAGACGCAGACCTGGAAGAAGGAACCTGCGATGACCATCGACAAGTCGGCGAAGTACACGATGAAATTGGCGACGACCTGCGGCGACATAGACATCGCCCTGAAGGCGTCGGCGGCGCCGCACACCGTCAACTCGTTCGACTTCCTGGCCGGCAAGGGCTTCTTCGACCACACGCCGTGCCACCGGCTCACCACCAACGGCATCTACGTGCTCCAGTGCGGCGACCCGACCGGCCAGGGCAACGGCGGACCCGGCTACACCATTCCGGACGAGAACCTGAAGGACAAGAGCCTGAAGGAGAACACGTACCCGGCGGGCACGGTGGCGATGGCGAACACCGGCCAGCCGGGCTCCGGCGGCAGCCAGTTCTTCCTCGTGTACCAGAACAGCCCGTTGCCGCCCAGCTACACGCCGTTCGGCACCATCTCGGACGAGGGCATGACGGTGTTGAAGAAGATCGCCGCGGCGGGCGAGAGCACCGGCGCGGGAGACGGAGCGCCCAACGCGACGGTCGTGATCGACAAGGCCACCGTCACGAAATCCTGACCCTCATCAGCGAAGTTCGGTCGCGCGGGATGCGGACAGGCCCCCCGCCGGTCGCCTATGTTGGCCGTGACGAAACTGTGGACGATGCCCGGGGGTAGCGAAGCCCTCCGCAGGCATCATGTGGAGGAGGCGCTGTGAGCAGCGACCCGTGGGGCCGCGTCGACGAGACGGGGACCGTGTACGTGCGTACGGCCGACGGCGAGAAGGTCGTCGGTTCCTGGCAGGCAGGCTCCCCCGAGGAGGCGCTGGCCTATTTCGAACGCAAGTACGAAGGCCTGGTTGTCGAGATCGGCCTCCTCGAGAAGCGGGTGAAGACCACCGACCTGTCGGCGAAGGACGCCCAGGCCGCCGTCGACCACCTGCGTGAACAGGTCGACGCGCACCACGCGGTCGGCGACCTCGACGCCCTCAGGGCCCGGCTGGACAAGCTCGTCGCCCTGGTGGAGACGCGCCGCGAGGAGCGCAAGGCACAGCGGGCGAAGCAGTCCGACGAGGCGCGCGGCGCCAAGGAGGCACTGGTCGCCGAGGCCGAGGAGCTGGCGCGGTCCGACCAGTGGCGGGCGGCCGGTGAGCGGCTGCGCTCCCTGGTCGACACCTGGAAGGGCCTGCCGCGCCTGGACCGCAAGTCCGACGACGAGCTGTGGCACCGCTTCTCGCACGCGCGCTCGGCGTTCTCCAAGCGCCGCAAGCAGCACTTCGCGCAGCTCGACTCCCAGCGCGAGGAGGCTCGCCGGACCAAGGAGCGGCTGGTCGCCGAGGCCGAGGCGCTGTCGAGCTCGACGGACTGGGGTCCGACGGCCGCGCGCTATCGCGACCTGATGTCCGAGTGGAAGGCCGCGGGCCGCGCCCAGCGGGAGCACGAGGACGACCTGTGGAACCGCTTCCGCGGCGCCCAGGACGTGTTCTTCGCCGCCCGCAGCTCGGTCTTCGCCGAGCGGGACGCCGAGCAGGCCGAGAACCTGAAGCTCAAGGAGGAGCTGGCCGAGGAGGCCGAGAAGCTCCTGCCGGTCACCGACCTCAAGGCGGCGCGCGCCGCGTTCCGCTCGGTCAACGAGCGCTGGGAGGCCATCGGCCACGTGCCGCGCGACGCCCGGCCGAAGGTCGAGGGCCGGATGCACGCGGTCGAGCGGGCGCTCCAGGAGGCCGAGGAGACCGAGTGGCGCCGGACGAACCCGGAGGCACGCGCGCGTGCCGAGGGGCTGACCGGTCAGCTGCAGGCCGCCGTGGACAAGCTGCGGTCCCAGATCGAGCAGGCCCGCGCCCAGGGCAACAACGCCAAGGCCGACAAGCTCGAGCGTGAGCTGGAGGGCCGGCAGGCGCTGCTGGACCAGGCACTCAAGGGTCTGCACGAGTTCGGCGGCTGACCCCGCGACTCCTGGCGAAGGGGCTCCCGTACGGTGCGTACGGGAGCCCCTTTCGTGTGCGTCTCTCCGCGCTTGTGAGCGCGTGCCTACGAGGGCCTGCGCGCCGACGTCACCCGGTACACGTCGTAGACGCCCTCCACGCCCCGTACCGCCTTCAGGACGTGCCCGAGGTGCTTGGGGTCGCCCATCTCGAAGGTGAAGCGGGAGGTGGCGACGCGGTCGCGGGAGGTCTGGACGGCCGCCGAGAGGATGTTGACGTGCTGGTCGGACAGCACGCGCGTGACGTCCGACAGCAGCCGGGAGCGGTCCAGTGCCTCGACCTGGATGGCGACCAGGAAGACCGACGACTGGGTGGGCGCCCACTCGACCTCGAGGATGCGCTCCGGTTCGCGGGACAGCGAGTCGACGTTCACGCAGTCGCTGCGGTGAACGGATACGCCGCTGCCGCGGGTGACGAAGCCGATGATGGGGTCGCCGGGGACGGGCGTACAACAGCGGGCCAGCTTGACCCACACGTCCTCGACGCCCTTGACGACGACGCCCGGGTCGGCGCTGGTACGGCGTTTGCGGCCGCGACCCCGGGACGGTGGTACCGACTCGTCGATCTCTTCGGTGGCGGCCTCCTCGCCGCCGAGCGCCTGGACCAGCTTCTGCACGATGTTCTGTGCGGAGACATGGCCCTCGCCGATCGCCGCGTACAGGGCGGAGATGTCCGAGTAGCGCATCTCGTGCGCCAGCGTCACCAGGGAGTCGCCGGTCAGGATGCGCTGGATCGGCAGGTTCTGCTTGCGCATGGCACGGACGATGGCGTCCTTGCCCTGCTCGATCGCCTCGTCGCGTCGCTCCTTGGAGAACCAGGCACGGATCTTGTTGCGGGCGCGCGGCGACTTCACGAAGCCCAGCCAGTCGCGGGAGGGGCCCGCGCCGGCCGCCTTGGAGGTGAAGACCTCCACCAGGTCGCCGTTGTCGAGGGTGGACTCCAGCGGGACGAGACGCCCGTTGACACGTGCCCCTATGGTGCGGTGACCGACCTCGGTGTGCACCGCGTACGCGAAGTCGACGGGGGTGGCACTCGCGGGCAGCGCTATGACGTCGCCCTTGGGGGTGAAGACGAAGACCTCGTTGCGGGACAGGTCGAAGCGCAGGGACTCCAGGAACTCGCCGGGGTCCTCGGTCTCCTTCTGCCAGTCCAGCAGCTGGCGCAGCCAGGCCATGTCGTTGAGGTGGTCGTCCTTGCCCTTGCCGGACGACCTGGGCGCGTCGCTACGCACCTTGGAGGCGCCGGCGACGGCCTCCTGCTTGTACTTCCAGTGCGCGGCGATGCCGTACTCGGCGCGGCGGTGCATGTCGAAGGTGCGGATCTGCAGCTCGACCGGCTTGCCGTTGGGCCCGATGACCGTCGTGTGCAGCGACTGGTACATGTTGAACTTGGGCATCGCGATGTAGTCCTTGAACCGCCCCGGAACCGGGTTCCAGCGGGCGTGGACCGTGCCGAGGGCCGCGTAGCAGTCGCGGACGGTGTCCACGAGGACGCGGATGCCCACCAGGTCGTAGATCTCCGCGAAGTCACGGCCGCGGACGATCATCTTCTGGTAGACGCTGTAGTAGTGCTTGGGGCGGCCGGTGACGGTCGCCTTGATGCGAGCCGCGCGCAGGTCCTGCTGGACCTCGTCGGTGACGATGGCGAGGTACTCGTCGCGCTTGGGGGCGCGCTCGGCGACCAGGCGGACGATCTCGTCGTACATCTTGGGGTAGAGGATCGCGAAGGCGAGGTCCTCCAGCTCCCACTTGATGGTGTTCATGCCCAGCCGGTGGGCGAGCGGCGCGTAGATCTCCAGGGTCTCGCGCGCCTTCTTCTCCTGCTTCTCGCGCTTGAGGTAGCGCATGGTGCGCATGTTGTGCAGGCGGTCGGCGAGCTTTATGACCAGGACGCGCGGGTCCTTGGCCATGGCGACGACCATCTTGCGCACGGTCTCGGCCTGCGCGGCCTCGCCGAACTTGACCTTGTCCAGCTTGGTGACGCCGTCGACGAGCAGGGCGACCACGTCGCCGAAGTCGCGGCGCAGGTCCTCCAGGCCGTACTCGGTGTCCTCGACGGTGTCGTGCAGCAGGCCTGCCATCAGCGTGGCCGGATCCATGCCCAGCTCGGCCAGGATGGTGGTGACGGCGAGGGGGTGCGTGATGTACGGGTCGCCGCTCTTGCGCTTCTGGCCGCGGTGCCAGCGTTCGGCGACCTGGTAGGCGCGCTCGATCTGGCGCAGCGTCGCCGTCTCGATCTTGGGGTCGTTGCCGCGCACTATCCGCAGCAGCGGCTCCAGGACCGGGTTGTAGGGGTTGGCGCGCTGCACGCCGAGGCGGGCGAGGCGGGCGCGCACACGGTTCGAGGAGCCGGAACGGACGGGGGGCCCGGCGGGCGTGCGGACCACGGGGGCGTTCTGGGGGCGCTCCGCCGGCAGCGGCTTGGGACGCGACTGCTGCTCGGCCGGCTTGTCGACGGGCGCGGCCGGGGCGTGCTGGATCGGCCCGTGCGTGTCGTTCTTCGCCTGCGGCGCGCTCGGCGCGGGCTTCGCCGCGGACGCCGAGGCGGACTCGGGCTTTGCGGCGGTCAGTGGCTGGGCCTCGTCTGGCAAGAGGACTCCTCGTGCGCGATCCGGGTCCCCCGGTCAGGCTCCGGAAACCCCATGGTAGCGATCCTGCACCCCAGGAACGCCTTCAGGCCACTCTGAGGGCCGTCAACCCGACAAACGCCTGAGGCGGGCACCGGATTCCTCCGGGCCCGCCTCCGCTGTGCGACGAGAGCGGTCAGACCGTGAGCAGCGCCGTCAGCGGTGCCCCGGCCAGGGCCGGCTCCAGGCGGGCACGCCCGCCGAGGAAACCCAGCTCCATCAGGACCGCGAGGCCGGCCACCTGCGCGCCGGCCCTGCGGATGAGCTCCAGCGACGCCTCGGCGGTGCCGCCGGTGGCGAGGACGTCGTCGACGACCAGCACGCGGTCGTCGGCGGTCAGGTCCTCGGCGTGCACCTCGATCTCGGCGGAGCCGTACTCCAGGTCGTAGGCCTGGCTGAGGGTGGCTCCGGGGAGCTTGCCCGCCTTGCGCACCGGGACGAACCCGAGCCCGGCCCGGACGGCGACCGGGGCGCCGAGGATGAATCCCCGGGCCTCCAGACCGATGATCTTGGTGGCGCCGGTGCGTGCGGCGACCTCGGCGAGAGCCTCGGTGAGCGCGGTGAACGCCGCGGGGTCCGCCAGGAGCGGGGTGATGTCCTTGAACACCACGCCCGGCTCCGGGTAGTCGGCCACGTCCCGGATCCGGCTGAGCAGCAGCTCCGTGATGTCGGTCGTTTCGGTCATCGGCGCTTCCCCGAAGGTCGGCCGCGGCCCCTGCCACGGGACGCGGGCTGGTTGCGGGGACCGACGACCGCGGCGGCCTCGTCCTCGGGCTCGTCGTCGGCGTACGGCCGCTCGTCGGCGGCGGACTCCACCGGCTCGCCCGTGGCCGCGGCCTGGGCGCGCTTGGCGAGAACGCGCTTCTTGAGGGCCTTCATCTGCGGCTCGGCCTCCTTGAGGTCGGCGACGAGCGGCGTGGCGATGAAGATCGACGAGTACGCGCCCGCGGCGAGGCCGACGAACAGCGACAGCGAGATGTCGTTGAGCATGCCGGCACCGAGGACACCACCACCGATGAACAGCAGGCCGCCCACCGGCAGCAGGGCGACCACGGTGGTGTTGACGGAGCGGACCAGGGTGCTGTTGATCGAGCGGTTGGCGATCTCGGCGTAGGTCCAGCGGGTCTGTTTGGTGACGTCCCTGGTCTGCTCCTTGAGGCTGTCGAAGACGACGACCGTGTCGTAGAGCGAGTAACCGAGGATGGTCAGCAGACCGATCACCGTGCCCGGCGTGACCTCGAAGCCGACGAGGGCGTAGATGCCGACCGTGATGGTGATGTCGTGGATGAGCGCGACGAACGCGGCGAGCGCCATGCGCCACTCGAACGCGATCGCCAGGTAGATCACCACGAGCACCATGAAGATCCCGAGGCCCTGCCAGGCCTTGTTCGCGATCTGATCACCCCAACTGGGGCCGACCAGGTCGGCGTTGATCTTCTCCGCCGGGACGTCCAGGTCCTTGGAGAGCTGGTCCTTGATCTGGTCCGACGCATCGGTGTCGGTGCCCGCGATCTGGATGCGGAGGCTGCCGTCGCCGAGCTTCTGGACGATCGCGTCGTGGCCGGAGGCGTCTTCCGCGTAGGTCTCCGCCTGGGACACGGAGGCGGACATGTTCTTCGGGGTGGTGAAGACCGCGCCGCCCTGGAACTCGATGCCCATGTGCAGGCCGCGCACCGCCAGGCCGACGATGGCCGTGATGGTGATGAGGATCGAGATGCCGTACCAGAGCTTGCGGTTCTTGACGAAGTCGTAGCCGACCTCACCGTGGTGCAGTCGGGCGCCGAGGTTGCCGAGTTTCGACATCTCTCACGCCTCCTTCGGGTCGACAGGGCCGGCGGCAGGACGGGACGGACGGCGGGTGCGGCGCAGCGGCGGCTTGGCACCCAGGGCCTTCGGGTCGAGGCCGGACCACTTGTGACCGCTCGCGAAGAACCTGCGCCGGGCCATCAGCGTCAGCAGCGGCTTGGTGAAGAGGAACACCACCACCACGTCGAGCAGGGTCGTCAGACCCAGGGTGAACGCGAAGCCCTGCACCTTGCCGACGGTGACGATGAAGAGCACCGCGGCGGCGAGGAAGGACACGAAGTCGGAGACCAGGATGGTGCGCCGGGCGCGCGGCCAGGCCCGCTCGACGGCGGGTCGCAGCGAGCGGCCCTCGCGGATCTCGTCCCGGACGCGTTCGAAGTACACGATGAACGAGTCCGCCGTGATGCCGATGGCGACGATGGCACCGCACACGGCCGGCAGGTTCAGCGCGAAGCCGATGGTCGGACCGAGCAGCGACATGATCACGTACGTGAGACCCGCGGAGACCAGCAGCGAGGCGACGGCGATGAACGACAGGCCTCGGTAGTAGACCAGCAGGTAGAGGACGACCAGGGCGAGGCCGATCGCGCCGGCGATCAGACCGGCCTTGAGCTGCTCACCGCCGAGCGCGGCGGTGACGGTGGTGACGCTGTCCTCCTTGAAGGTCAGCGGCAGAGCGCCGTAGGACAGCATGTTGGCGAGGCCCTGGGCCTCCTCCTGGTCGAAGTTGCCGGAGATCTCCGCGTTGCCGCCGGTGAGCGCCTGGCTGACGTACGGGTCGGAGACGACCTCGTTGTCCAGGACGATGGCGAACTGGTTCTGCGGGGACTGGTTCTGCGCCAGCTTGCCGGTGATGCTCGCGAACTTCTTCGCGCCCTTGTCCGTGAAGTCCATCGTCACGGTCCAGCCGGCGGCGGTCTGCGTGTTGAAGACGGCGTCGGCCTTGTCGACGTCCGTGCCGTCGACCTCGGCGGGGCCGAGGATGTACTTCTGCCACTGGCCCTGGGAGTTCTGGCCGCAGGCCACCATCGAGTCGCCGGGCTTGGAGCCGTCGCCGGCCTTGGCGCGGGCCGCCTTGTCGGTGCAGTCCAGTGCCGCGTACTGGGCCTGGAGCTTGGCGGTCGCGTCGTCGCCGGAGGCGCTGGCGCTCGGGGACGGGGAGGCGCCGTCGGAGGCGGTGGCGGACGGGCTGGGGTCGGCCTTCAGGGCGTCGCTGGCGGCGCGGCCCTGGGTGGTGGAGCTCGCCGAGGCGGAGCCGGACGGGGAGGAGCTCGCCTCGTCCTTGTCGGTGGCCTTGTCGCCCGCCTGGTCCGTGGCCTTGTCCGTGGCCTCGTCGGTCGCCTTGTCCGAGGCGTCGCCGGTGGCGCTCGGCGAGGGGCTGCCCGTCGCCGCGGCACCGGAGAGCTCGGTGGCGACGACCGGACGGAAGTAGAGCTTGGCGGTGGTGCCGACCTGCTGCCGCGCTTCCTTCGAGTTCGTCCCCTTGGGGATGTTGACGATGATGTTCCGGTCGCCCTGGGTCTGTACCTCGGCCTCGGAAACACCCAGACCATTGACACGGCGGTTCATGATCTCGACCGCGGTGTCCATGTTGGTCTTGTTGATCGCGGACTCCTGGCCCGCCTCGGGCACCGCCCGGAGCGTGATGCTGGTGCCGCCGGCCAGGTCGATGCCGAGACGCGGAGTCGTGTGACCGGAGGCGTACATGCCTCCGGTGAGCGCCACGATGGCGATCAGAATCAGGGCCAGCGAGCGCCCGGGCTTACTCTGAGCGCTCGCATTCTTTCCCTTTTTAGGTGCTACCACCTTTGCGTACTCCCTCTCGGGCCGCTTCGCGCCGGGTAGGCGTCACCGGCGGCCATCACATGGTGTCGGAGATCCGTGCGCGCCGCGCGTCACACGGGGGGCGCGGGAACGGCCCACGCCCCCGGGGCACGGCTACTTCGCCTCGGAACCGCCGTCGGACTTCTTCGCCTGCTCGTCCGTCTTCGCCTCGGCGGGAGCGGCGTCGACCGTCGGCTCGTCGTCCGCGTCCTTCTTGCCGAGGTCGACGGGCTTGTAGTCGGGGGCGTCGGCAGCGTCGTCGGCGGAGGCGTCGGTCTCGGTGAGGGAGGAGGCATCGTCGGGGACGATGTCGGCGTCGGACTTCAGGTCGTGCTCGACGCCGTGGACGATGCGGTTGTACTCGTCGTCGGTGAGGACGGCACCGATGGAGTTCTTGGCGAAGAGCAGCTCGACGCCAGGGCCGGCGTCGAGGAGGACCGTGTCCTCGTTGACCTCCTTGACCGTGGCGTACATGCCCCCGATGGTGCGGACACCGGAACCGGGCTGCATCTGGTTCCGCATGTCGGCGGCCTGCTGCTGCTTCTTCTTCGCCGACCGGGTCATCAGGAACATGGCCCCGATGAGCACGATGAACGGGAGGAGGGTCACGAGACTCACGGGTCGGTACTTCCTTCACACGACCGCGGTGGTGAGCGGCCTGATGGTTGGGGGTGTGTACGCCGCCGACAAGGGCGGCATCGGCGGAGTCTAAGCGAGTCCGCGCGCATGGAACAACGCTCAGCATCGCACCGGGGTTCCTGCACCGGCGAATGTGCTCGCCGTGACGGGGCCGTCCCGGGTGTGTCACGCCCCGAACAAGTCCGCTTGTCCGTTTCCGGCGCTCTGCGAACGCGGCGGGGTCATGCCGAGATGCGCCCATGCCGCCGGGGTCGCGACCCGTCCGCGCGGGGTGCGGGCCAGGAGGCCCTCCCGGACGAGGAAGGGTTCGGCGACCTCTTCCACTGTCTCACGCTCCTCCCCCACGGCGACGGCGAGCGTGGACAGGCCGACCGGACCGCCGCCGAACAGCTTGAGCAGGGCCTCCAGCACGCCCCGGTCCAGGCGGTCCAGGCCCCGGGCGTCGACCTCGTAGACCGCGAGGGCGGCGGACGCGATCTCCTGGGTGATCCGGCCGTCGGCCTTGACCTGCGCGTAGTCCCGGACCCGGCGCAGCAGACGGTTGGCGATGCGGGGCGTGCCACGGGAGCGGCCGGCGATCTCGGCGGCGCCGGCGGCGTCGATCTCGACGTCGAGCAGTCCCGCCGAGCGGTGGATGACGCGTTCCAGTTCGGCCGGTCCGTAGAACTCCATGTGTGCGGTGAAGCCGAAGCGGTCGCGCAGCGGGGGCGGCAGCAGGCCCGCGCGCGTGGTGGCGCCGACCAGGGTGAACGGGGGCAGTTCCAGGGGGATAGCGGTGGCGCCCGGGCCCTTGCCGACGATGACGTCGACGCGGAAGTCCTCCATCGCCATGTAGAGCATCTCCTCGGCGGGCCGGGACATGCGGTGGATCTCGTCGAGGAAGAGGACCTCGCCCTCCTGCAGGGAGGAGAGGATCGCCGCGAGGTCACCGGCGTGCTGGATGGCGGGGCCGGAGGTGATGCGGATGGGGGCGTCCATCTCGGCCGCGATGATCATGGAGAGGGTGGTCTTGCCGAGGCCGGGGGCTCCGGAGAGCAGGACGTGGTCGGCCGTGGCCCCGCGCGCGCGTGCGGCGCGCAGGACGAGGTCGAGCTGCTCGCGGACCTTCTCCTGGCCGATGAACTCGCCCAGGTCCTTGGGGCGCAGGGCGGCCTCCACGGCCTGGTCCTCGCCGTCGGCGGCGGAGCCCACCAGCCGCTCGGCGGCGGCACCGGTGTCGGTCGTGTCGTCCCAGTTCATGTCGTGTGCCTCGGGTCGGTGGGTGGCGGGTCGGCGGGCGCGGGTCGGCGGGCGCGGGTCAGCGGGCGCGGGTCAGCGGGCGCGGTTGAGGGTCTGCAGGGCCGCCTTCAACAGCTGCCCCACCTGCGGCGTGCCCTCCGCGGCCTCCGCCCGGGGCGCCACGGCGGAGACTGCTTCGTCGGCCTCGCGGGTGGCGTACCCGAGACCGATCAGGGCGGCGTGCAGCTGGTCGCGCCAGCCGGTGCTGACCGGGGAGCCGACCGCGGGGGCGCCGACCGGCTCCCCGAGGCGGTCCTTCAGCTCCAGGAGCAGCTTCTGCGCGCCCTTCTTGCCGATGCCGGGGACGGCGGTGAGCGCCTTCTCGTCGCCGGTGGAGACGGCTCTGCGCAGGGCGTCGGGGCTGTGCACGGAGAGCATCGCCTGGGCCAGGCGGGGGCCGACGCCGCTGGCGGTCTGGAGGAGCTCGAAGACCTGGCGCTCGTCGTCGCCGGCGAATCCGTACAGGGTGAGCGAGTCCTCGCGGACGACGAGCGAGGTGGCGAGCTTGGCGGGCCGGCCGACACGGAGGGTGGAGAGCGTGTCGGGCGTGCACTGGACGGCCATGCCGACGCCACCGACCTCGACCACCGCGGTGTCGGGGGCGAGGGCGGCGACGGTGCCGCTGACGAAAGCGATCATGCCGTACGGCCTTTCGGTGCTTGCGGTGGTTTCGAAGCCTGTGGGGCTCGGTGGGCCCGGGTGCCTCTCGCGGCCTGCAGGGCCACGGCCTGCTGGAGCCGGTTCTGCGCGGGGGCGCGCCAGATGTGGCAGATGGCGAGCGCGAGGGCGTCGGCGGCGTCGGCGGGCTTCGGGGGCGCGGCCAGCCGCAGCAGGCGGGTGACCATGGCGCCGACCTGCGCCTTGTCCGCTCGGCCACTGCCGGTGACGGCGGCCTTGACCTCGCTCGGGGTGTGCAGGGCGACCGGGATGCCACGGCGGGAGGCGCACAGGATCGCCACGGCGCTGGCCTGGGCGGTGCCCATGACCGTACGCACGTTGTGCTGGCTGAAGACGCGCTCCACCGCGACGTACTCCGGGCGGTGCTCGTCCAGCCACTGCTCGATGCCCTGTTCGACGGCGACGAGGCGGTGGCCGAGGTCGGCGTCCGCGGGTGTGCGGACGACCCCGACGCCGACCATGGTGAGCGGTCGGCCCGCGACGCCCTCCACGACACCGACCCCGCAGCGGGTCAGCCCCGGGTCCACCCCCAGTACGCGCACGCCCACGCCCTCCCGTCGATCACCTGTTTGTGCAGGCTATCGGGTGCCACTGACAAAGCGACGGGCCGACGGGGGTGCCCCCGTCGGCCCGCTGCGCAGGGGACGCGTTACGCGTCGACCTTCTCCATGATCTCGTCGCTCACGTCGAAGTTCGCGAAGACGTTCTGCACGTCGTCGCTGTCCTCCAGCGCGTCGATCAGCCTGAAGATCTTCCGGGCGCCCTCCTCGTCCAGCTCGACCTGCATGGTCGGGACGAAGTTGGCGTCGGCGGACTCGTAGTCGATGCCGGCGTCCTGGAGGGCGGTGCGGACCGCGACGAGGTCGGTGGCCTCGCTGATGACCTCGAAGGTCTCGCCGAGGTCGTTGACCTCCTCGGCGCCCGCGTCCAGGACGGCGCCGAGGACGTCGTCCTCGCCCAGCTCGCCCTTGGGGACGATCACGACACCCTTGCGGTTGAACAGGTACGACACCGAGCCGGGGTCGGCCATGGAGCCGCCGTTGCGGGTCATGGCGACGCGTACGTCGGAGGCGGCGCGGTTGCGGTTGTCGGTGAGGCACTCGATGAGCACCGCGACACCGTTGGGGCCGTAGCCCTCGTACATGATCGTCTCGTAGTCGGCGCCACCGGCCTCCAGGCCGGCGCCGCGCTTGACCGCGGAGTCGATGTTCTTGTTCGGCACCGACTGCTTCTTCGCCTTCTGGATGGCGTCGTACAGCGTCGGGTTGCCGTCGATGTCGGCACCACCCATGCGGGCCGCGACCTCGATGTTCTTGATCAGCTTCGCGAAGAGCTTGCCGCGCTTGGCATCGATGACGGCCTTCTTGTGCTTCGTCGTGGCCCATTTAGAGTGGCCGGACATCTGCCTGTCTCCTTCGCGTAACCCGTCTTTGAACGAACGCAGGAATCCTACAAGGACTCCGCCGTCCCTTTCGCGCGCACCATGTCGGCGAAGAGACGGTGCACCCGGTGGTCGCCGGTCAGCTCCGGGTGGAACGACGTGGCCAGCGCGTTGCCCTGGCGGACCGCGACGATGTGGCCGTCGTGCTCGGCGAGCACCTCGGCCCGGGCGCCCACGGACTCCACCCAGGGGGCGCGGATGAAGACGCCCTCCACGGGACCGCCCCCGACGCCCTTGATGCCGACGGCCGCCTCGAAGGACTCGTTCTGCCGGCCGAAGGCGTTGCGGCGCACGATCATGTCGATGCCGCCGACGGTCTCCTGCCCCGAGCGCGGGTCGAGGATCTTGTCGGCCAGCATGATCATGCCGGCGCAGGTGCCGTAGACGGGCAGGCCGTCGCGCACGCGCGCACGCAGGGGCTCCATCACCCCGAACAGGACGGCCAGTTTGGAGATGGTGGTGGACTCGCCGCCGGGCAGGACCAGGCCGTCGACCTCGGCGAGTTCTTCGGGGCGCCTGACCGGCCTGGCCACGGCGTCGGCCGCGGCCAGGGCGACGAGGTGCTCCCGTACGTCGCCCTGGAGGGCCAGGACGCCGATGACGGGGGTGTCGCTCATCGTTTCGGTGTCCTTCTCGGTTTCCTCGTCCTACCAGCCGCGGTTCGCGTAGCGCTCGGCCTCGGGCAGGGTGTCGCAGTTGATGCCGACCATGGCCTCGCCGAGGTTGCGGGACGCGTCCGCGATGATCTTCGGGTCGTCGTAGAAGGTGGTCGCCTTCACGATGGCGGCGGCGCGCTTGGCCGGGTCGCCGGACTTGAAGATGCCGGAACCGACGAAGACGCCCTCGGCGCCGAGCTGGCGCATGAGCGCGGCGTCGGCCGGAGTGGCGACGCCACCGGCGGAGAAGAGGACCACCGGGAGCTTGCCCAGCTCGGCGACCTCCCTGACCAGCTCGTAGGGGGCGCGCAGCTCCTTGGCGGCGGCGTACAGCTCGTTGTTGTCGTAGCCGCGCAGCCGGGCGATCTCGTTCTTGATCTGACGCAGGTGCCGGACGGCCTCGACGACGTTGCCGGTGCCGGCCTCGCCCTTGGAGCGGATCATCGCCGCGCCCTCGGCGATGCGGCGCAGGGCCTCACCGAGGTTGGTGGCACCGCACACGAAGGGGGTCGTGAAGGCGAACTTGTCGCTGTGGTTGACCTCGTCGGCCGGGGTGAGGACCTCGGACTCGTCGATGTAGTCGACGCCGAGGGACTGCAGGACCTGGGCCTCGACGAAGTGACCGATACGGGACTTGGCCATCACCGGGATCGACACCGCGTCGATGATGCCCTCGATCATGTCCGGGTCGGACATACGGGCGACGCCGCCGTCCTTGCGGATGTCGGCCGGGACCCGCTCGAGGGCCATGACGGCCACGGCGCCCGCGTCCTCCGCGATCTTCGCCTGCTCCGGCGTGACCACGTCCATGATCACGCCACCCTTGAGCTGCTCGGCCATGCCGCGCTTCACCCGGGCGGTGCCGGTCTCGGGGTTCTGGTTTTCGGAGAACGTGCTGGACACGGGTACCTCGCTGAGGGAAAAGGGGGGTTTCTGCAGCACCGAGGAAACGCGAGGGGGCCAGGCCACAGCAAGGGCCAATGGGAAGGCGGTGGATCCTTTTCGGCGCGAGACCCGCCGCCGGCGCCCTACGCGGCCCGCTCCACCAGGGCCGTCGGCGGCTCGTCGTCCATCTCGAAGGCCAGCGGGAACGGGGCGTGACCGGCGAGGCGGAACCAGCGGACCTTGCGGTGCTCGCGCAGCCGGCGCGCGGCTCCCACGGCGTCGTTGTGGAAGCGCCGGGCCATCGGCACGCGCCGTACGGCCTCGGCCAGCTCGTGGGCCGCCTCCTCGCCCCCGGGCGCCTCACGGAGGGCGTCCACCTGCTGCTGATCGGCGAGCACGGCGCGCAGGGCCTGGCTCAGCTCGCTCTCGGCGACCTCCCGCTGCTCCTCCTCCGACTGCCGGGCGGCGTGCGCGGCCTCGTACAGGACGATCGACGCGGCCGGGTCGAGGACCCCCGAGGTGGCCAGTTCCTGGGCCACGGACGCCCTGCGCAGCAGCTGCGCGTCGAGCGCGGCGCGGGCGGCGTCGATCCGGGCGTGCAGCCGGTCCAGCCGTCCCGCCGTCCAGCTCAGGTACAGGCCGATCGCGACGAGGACGACCAGGATCCAGATCAGGGTTGCGGTCACGGGCCGCAAGCCTACGGGGGCGCTCCGCCGGGGTGGTCGGGTGCCTCGTCGGGGGCTGCGCCCGCCGGGCCGCCCTTCGGCCCGGACGCCCTCGTCCTCGAACGCCGGACGGGCTGCCCGGTCAGTCCCGGGCCAGTCCGAATCGTGCCCTCAGCCCTGTCGCGCGGTCGTCCGTGGCCACCGCCGCCGCGCCCGCCGTCACCGTCTCGTAGACCGACAGGATGTCCGCGCCGACCGTGGACCAGTCGAAGCGCCGTACGTGGGTGCTGCCCCGCTCCCGCAGCGCGGCCCTGCGCTCCGGGTCCGCCAGCAGCCGTACCGCCGCGTCCGCCAGCGCGTCGGCGTCCTCGTTGGGGAACAGTTCACCGGCCGCCCCCTGGTCGAGGACCTGGGCGAAGGCGTCCAGGTCGGAGGCGAGCACGGGGGCGCCCGCCGACATCGCCTCGACGAGGATGATCCCGAAGCTCTCGCCGCCGGTGTTGGGCGCCACGTACAGGTCGACGCTGCGCAGGAAGCGGGCCTTGTCCTCGTCGCTGATCATGCCGAGGAACTCCACCCGGGAGCGCAGCTCCTTCGGCAGGCTCTCCACGGCCTCCACCTCGTCGCCGCGCCCGGCGACCAGCAGCCGGGCCTGCGGGCGGGCCGCGAGGATCCGGGGCAGGGCCCGCATGAGCACCGGCAGGCCCTTGCGGGGCTCGTCGATGCGCCCCATGAAGCCGATCGTGTCCCCCTGCCACTCGGGCTTGGGCTCGGCGTCGGCGAAGAAGCCGACGTCGACGCCGTTGGGGATGACGACCGCGTCCCCGCCGAGATGCTCGACGAGCGTGCGGCGGGCGTACTCGCTCACCGCGATCCGGGCGCTGATCTTCTCCAGGGCGGCCTGGAGGATCGCGTACGCGGCGATCATCGCGCGGGAGCGCGGGTTGGACGTGTGGAAGGTGGCCACGATCGGGCCCTGCGCCGCCCAGCAGGTCAGCAGGCCGAGGGAGGGCGAGGTCGGCTCATGGATGTGGATGACGTCGAACGACCCGTCGTGCAGCCAGCGGCGCACCCGGGCCGCCGACAGGAAGCCGAAGTTCAGGCGGGCCACCGAGCCGTTGTACGGCACCGGCACCGCGCGGCCGGCCGAGACGACGTACGGGGGCAGCGGGGTGTCGTCGTCGGCGGGTGCGAGGACGGACACCTCGTGACCGAGGCCGATGAAGTACTCGGCGAGGTCGCGGATGTGGAACTGGACGCCACCCGGCACGTCCCAGGAGTACGGGCAGACGATGCCGATCCTCACGGGGCGCCCCGCTCGCCGGCGGCGGGTGCCTTGGCCGGGTCGAGGTCCTTCAGCCACAAGCGCTGCAGCATGTGCCAGTCCTCCGGGTGGTCGGCGATCCCCGTGGCGAAGGCATCGGCCAGCGCCTGTGTCATGGCAGACGTCTTCTCGGCCCGCGTGCCCGACTCGGGAACCCCGACCGGCGGATGCACCCGGCCCTGCATGACGGGCGAGTCGTCGTACCAGAGTGTCACCGGCAGCAGCAGCGCGCCGGTCTGCTGCGCGAGCAGTGCGGGGCCGGCCGGCATGCGGGCCGTCTCGCCGAAGAAGTCGACCTCCACGCCGGAGGCGGACAGGTCGCGGTCGGCGACCAGGCAGACCAGGCCGCCGTCGCGCAGCCGCCGGGCCAGCGTGCCGAACGCCGAGCCGCCGCTGTGCGGCAGGACCTCCATGCCGAGGCCCTCGCGGTAGGCGACGAAGCGGTCGTAGAGGGTCTCCGGCTTCAGGCGCTCGGCGACCGTCGTGAACGGGATGCCCAGCTTCGTGGTGACCCAGGCGCCGGCGAGGTCCCAGTTGGCCAGGTGCGGGAGGGCGAGGATCACGCCCTTGCCCGCGTCCAGGCCGTCGGTCAGGTGGTGCAGGTCCTTGGGGGCGAAGCCCGCCCTGACGCGTTCGGCGCTCCACGCCGGGAGCCGGAAGGACTCCATCCAGTAGCGCAGGTACGAACGCATGCCCGCGCGCGAGAGCGCCGCGAGCCGCTGCGGGCTCGCACCGGGCACCACGCGCGCGTAGTTGCCCTCCAGCCGCCGCACGCCCGTGCCGCGCTGTTTCCAGGCGAGGTCCGCGACGGTGCGGCCGAGACGCACGGCGACCGGCTCGGGGAGCTTCTTCACAGTGCTCCAGCCGACCCCGTACAGGGTGTCGGCCAGCCGCTCCTGAACGCTCACTTGGCCGCCTCGGAGCCCTGGCTCCGATGCGCGGCGGCATCCGCCTCGGCGGCCTCCCGGCGGACCGTGACGACGCGCTGGACCAGCGTGACGAGGCTGCCGACGGCGACGATCCACAGAGCGATCGGCAGCAGGTACTGGATGCCCGGCACGCCGAACTTGTGCAGCCCCGCGAAACCGGCCGCGACCAGCGAGACGACGAGGCGCTCGGCGCGCTCGACCAGTCCGTTGACGGCGACCGGCAGGCCGATCGACTCGCCGCGCGCCTTGGTGTACGACACCACCTGGCCGCTGGCCAGGCAGAAGATCGACACGGCGCACAGCACGTTGTCGTCGCCACCGCCCGCGTACCAGAGGGCGAAGCCGCCGAAGATCGCTCCGTCGGCGACCCGGTCCAGCGTGGAGTCCAGGAAGGCGCCCCAGCGGCTGGAGCGACCGAGCTGGCGGGCCATGTTGCCGTCGACGAGGTCGGAGAAGACGAAGAGCGTGATCACCACCGTGCCCCAGAAGAACTCACCCATGGGGTAGAAGACCAGCGCACCCGCGACGACACCGGCGGTGCCGAGGAGCGTGACCGTGTCGGGGCTGACCCCCCGGCGGATGAGAAACGCGGCGAACGGTGTGAGGACACGCGTGAAAAATGCACGCGCGTACTTGTTCAGCATGGCCTTCCCGACGGTCGGTGTGGCCGCGCGGCCCCTGCTGGCCACCGGCTGGCCCATCGTAGTCACGCGCGCGCGTGGGTGACGGCCGGGCACCCTGCCCCCCCTCGCGGAGGGGCCGGTGGGCGCCGGGATCGGACCCGTCGTATGGACGCGGCGTGACGGGAGTGGAAAGCTCGAAGGACCGCGGGCGTCGCCGGAGCCGCCAGTGCACGCGGTCCCGCGTGTCCGCGCCCACAGTGACCTCACCGTGCACGGGAGGCAAGGACATGGGCGACAAGACACACACCCATCCCGGAGCCGCCGGAAGGGCAACGGCGGCCGACCGTCCCACGTCCGTACGGAATGTGGTGCTGGTCGGCCACTCCGGGGCGGGCAAGACGACTTTGGTGGAAGCCCTCGCGCTGACAGCGGGGGCGGTGAACCGGGCGGGCCGCGTGGAGGACGGCGGCTGCGTCTCGGACTACGACGAGATGGAGCACCGGCAGCACCGCTCCGTACAGCTCTCCCTGGTGCCGGTCGCATGGGACGGCATCAAGATCAACCTCCTGGACACCCCGGGGTACGCCGACTTCGTCGGTGAACTGAGGGCCGGTCTGCGCGCGGCGGACGCGGCCCTCTTCGTCGTCTCGGCCTCCGACGGGGTGGACGGATCGACCCGCATGGTGTGGGAGGAGTGCGCCGCCGTCGGCATGCCGCGCGCCATCGTGATCACGCACCTGGAGTCCGCCCGCGCGGACTTCGAGGAGATGACACGGATCTGCGCGGAGGCCTTCGGCGGGGACGACCCCGACGCCGTACTGCCGCTGTACCTGCCGCTGCGCGGACCGCAGGCCCCCGACGGGCACGCGCCCGTGACGGGGCTCATCGGACTGCTGTCGCAGAGGCTGTTCGACTACGCCTCCGGCGAGCGCAAGGAGTCGGAGCCGGACGAGGACCGGCTGCCGCTGATCGACGAGGCCCGCGGCCTGCTCATCGAGGGGATCATCTCGGAGAGCGAGGACGAGACCCTCATGGAGCGGTACCTGGGCGGCGAGCCGGTCGACGTCAAGACGCTCGTCGAGGACCTGGAGCGAGCCGTGGCACGCGGCGCGTTCTTCCCCGTCCTGGCCGCCGCCCCCGCCGCCGAGGGCGCCCGGCAAGGACTGGGCACGGTCGAGCTGCTGGAGCTGGTCACACGCGGCTTCCCGACGCCCCTGGAGCGGGAGGCACCCCGGGTGACCACGCCCGAGGGCGCCGCGCGCGAACTGCGGATGTGCGATCCGGACGAGTCACTGGTCGCGGAGGTCGTCAAGACGTCCTCCGACCCGTACGTCGGCCGGATCTCGCTGGTCCGCGTGTTCTCCGGCACCCTGCGCGCCGACCAGACCGTGCACGTCTCCGGGCACGGGCTGGCCGACCGGGGCCACGAGGACCACGATGTCGACGAACGGATCGGCGCCCTGTCGACACCGTTCGGCAAACAGCAGCGGCCGGTCACGCACGTGATCGCGGGCGACCTGGCGTGCGTGGCCAAGCTCAGCCGCGCGGAGACCGGCGACACCCTCTCGGCCAAGGACGACCCCCTGCTCATGGCCCCCTGGGAGATGCCCGACCCCCTGCTGCCGCTCGCCATCCAGGCACACAGCAAACCCGACGAGGACAAGCTCTCCCAGGGCCTGGCCCGACTGGTCGCCGAGGACCCGACCATGCGCCTGGAACAGAACCAGGACACGCACCAGGTCGTCCTGTGGTGCCTGGGCGAGGCCCACGCCGACGTCGCACTGGAACGGCTGCGCAGCCGGTACGGCGTCCAGGTCGACGTCGTACCCCACCGGGTCTCCCTGCGGGAGACGTTCGGGAACAGGGCGGCCGGACGCGGCCGGCACGTCAAGCAGTCCGGCGGGCACGGGCAGTACGCCATCTGCGAGATCGAGGTGGAGCCGCTGCCGGGCGGCTCGGGCATCGAGTTCGTGGACAAGGTGGTCGGCGGCGCGGTGCCCCGGCAGTTCATCCCGTCGGTCGAGAAGGGCGTCCGCGCACAGGCCGCCAAGGGCGTCGCCGCCGGCCATCCGCTGATCGACGTGCGGATCACGCTGCTCGACGGCAAGGCGCACTCGGTGGACTCCTCCGACGCCGCCTTCCAGACGGCCGGCGCGCTGGCCCTGCGGGAAGCCGCTGCCGGGGCGAGGATCCACCTGCTGGAGCCGGTGGCCGAGGTCGGCGTCCTGGTCGGCGACGACTACGTGGGCGCCGTGATGAGCGACCTGTCCGGACGGCGCGGCAAGGTCCTCGGCACCGAGCAGACGAACGGCGGGCGGACCCTGATCCGGGCCGAGGTGCCCGAGATCGAGATCGGCCGGTACGCGGTGGACCTGCGTTCCCTCTCGCACGGCACCGCACGCTTCGACCGCCGTTACGCTCGGCACGAGCCGATGCCCGCACAGATCGCGGAACGGCTGCGCGAGGAGGTGCGGACGGCGTCGTAGCGGCGCCTCGCGGACCGGCGCGGGGCCACCCGCGCCGGACGCGCACCCCCGGCGCGCGACGGCGCACCGCGCGGGCAACCCGCGCACGCAGAGGCGCCTTTGGGCGTCCGGTGACGCACGCCGTTCCCGGCGGATACGCTGATGACCTGATCAACAGGTGTGCGGGGCAGGCAAGTCGGGAAGGCCCGCAGGAGCGACAGTGGTGGCGATCGGGGGCGGGAATGACCGTTGACGGCGGTTACGCGGACTTCTTCGGACCGCAGGTGCCGCGTACGGACGACGGGGGGCAGACGGCCACCTTCGCGCTGGCCTCGGCCGCCTACCGGGACAACCCGATGGAGGAGATCAAGAAGGCCGACAACGAGTGGCACCAGACGGCCGTCAACGCGGGCCGGTCCTGGGCCACGATCTTCCGCCCCAACCTCGGCGAGGCCTTCTCCCGCGCGGTGGCCGACCGCATGCTGGGCGGTGACCGCAAGCCACTCATCCAGTCCTTCGGGGCCGAGCCGCAGGTGGTCGTCGAACACTGCCTGGCGGCCAACGGCATCCGTAAGGCACGCGACGCCCGGCTGTCCATGGTGATCGTGCTGTGCGGCCTGCTGTTCCTGCCCGGCATGCTGGTCTGGCTGCTCGGCTTCCAGATCCGCACCACCGTCGCCAAGGCGGAGAACAAGCAGGCCGGGGCGCTGGGCACCGCCGTACTCGTGGCGATCGCCGCGCTGGCCGTGCTGTTCCTCGTCAAGATGCCCTTCTCCGGCTTCTGGGCCTGGTACGCGCGAGCCGCGGTCGTGATGCCCGTCATCGGCTGGTTCTGGGCCAAGCGGATCTGCGAGAGCACGGCGAAGGACCTGCGGGAGCGCTGGGACGGCCTCCTGTCGGGCAGCGGCGTCGGCGCCAAGGTGCCGGAGGCGGTGCCCAGCAACCCGGGCGAGACCGCGGCCGAGAAGCTGCGCCAGTCCCTGGCGAAGCTCGGCGCCGAGCAGCAGTCCAACTCCGTCTTCTACGCCGGCCCCAAGGGCATACTCGGCATGGGCACGCGCTGGGGCAGCTGGCAGCTCGCCGAGGAGCTGGTGCCGGCCGACCCCACCCGGGAGATCCACCCGTTCCGCAGCTGGGACGTCATCCGCTCCATCCACGACCAACTGCGCATGCTGGAACGCGGACCACTGCACACCGGCGGCTTCACGAAGCCCTCCATACGGCACTGGATCGTCACGCCGATCGGGGAGAACGCCAAGGCGGTGTCCCGGCCGGAGGGCACGGACGTCGAGGCGTACCAGGTCAAGTCGCACGCGATACAGGACATCTGCAACAAGCAGCAGTTCGGCGCGGGCGACCGGCACTACCTGGGCGTCCAGTGGACGCTGTGGGACGGCCAGTTGGTCATCACCATGCTGATCACCGTGACCGTGCTGCACTCGACGCTGCGCATCGAGGTCACCGGTCACGCCCTGGGTCCGGTGAACTCCCTCTTCACCACCAAGCCGGAGGCTCCCTCCAAGGAGGTCGCCAAGTCGTTCAAGCCGTGGGAGACGCGCAAGGTGATGCTCCCGCTGGTCACCGCCAACGAGGTGGTACGCCTGGCCGTCCGCGCCCCGCTCACCTGGTACCCGCCGCTGCTGAACTGGCTCGGCGGCACGATCGGACTGCCGGAGCCGTTCGGACTGCGGCACGCCTGGGCGGACCAGCCGTGGCGGCACCGCTTCATGGCCGACGACGCGCTGCGGGCGGCCGCGCCGGTGCTCCGGGTGGTGCACTCGGCGGCGATCAAGGTGCTGGGGGAGAACGGCGTGGACACGGAGAAGTTCGGGTCGCGGTCGGCGTTCCTCAGTACGGCTGTGCAGGATCCGTCGCCGCGGAAGGCCGACCTGTACGACGCGTAGGCCTCCGGCGGTTCGGCCGGAGGCGTGCGGGCGCGGCCGGCATGACCGTCGCGCCGGACGGGCTGATCGACGCGGCGCGAGCCGAGCATCAGCCCGTCGGCCACGCCTCCGCCAGCATCTTGCGGGTGTCCCCCAGCAACTGCGGCAGCACCTTCGTGTGGCCGACGACCGGCATGAAGTTCGTGTCGCCGCCCCATCGGGGCACGATGTGCTGGTGGAGGTGGGCGGCGATGCCCGCGCCGGCCACCGAGCCCTGGTTCATGCCGATGTTGAAGCCATGGGCGCCGGAGGCGGTGCGCAGCGCCCTCATCGCCTGCTTGGTCAGCTCGGCGAGCTCCGCGGTCTCCGCGCCGGTCAGGTCGGTGTAGTCGGCGACGTGCCGGTACGGCACGGTCATCAGGTGGCCGCCGTTGTACGGGTAGAGGTTGAGCACCGCGTACACGTGCTCGCCCCGCCGGATGACCAGCCCGTCCTCGTCGGACTTGGCCGGGATCGAGCAGAAGGGGCAGCCGTCGTCGGCGCCGGGGCCGCTCGGCTTGTTCTCGCCCTGGATGTAGGCCATCCGGTGAGGCGTCCACAGGCGCTGGAACGCGTCCTGCGTCCCCACTCCCAACTGCTGCTCCGGCTCACTCGTCATACGTGCAGCATATGGCGTCGCGTGCGGTGACGGAGAAAGGCCCCCGGGAAGGTCCCGGGGGCCTGGAGTCCCGCTTCAGCGGGGAGCACGGCACCGTGCGCTTGTGGGCCTTGCGCATCTTGGGATCATCCCCGCTGTCGCGGGGAGCAATCACACGTGTACGCGGCGTTCCACGACGTCAACGAGCTTCGCCAGCGCTTCGTCACGCGGGATGCCGTTCTCCTGCGAGCCGTCGCGGTGGCGGAACGACACCGTGCCCGCGTTCATGTCGTCGTCACCCACGATGATCATGAACGGGACCTTCTGCTTCTGGGCCGTCCTGATCTTCTTCTGCATACGGTCCGAGGAGGAGTCGACCTCCACCCGCAGGCCCTTCTGCTTGGCCTCCGCGGCGAACTTCTCCAGGTACTCGACGTGGGCGTCGCCCACCGGGACACCCACCGCCTGCACCGGCGCCAGCCACGCCGGGAAGGCGCCCGCGTAGTGCTCGAGGAGCACCGCGAAGAACCGCTCGATGGAGCCGAACAGCGCGCGGTGGATCATGACCGGGCGGGTCTTGGTGCCGTCCGCGGCCGTGTACTCGAGGCCGAAGCGCTCCGGCAGGTTGAAGTCGAGCTGGATGGTCGACATCTGCCAGGTGCGGCCGATGGCGTCCTTGGCCTGCACGGAGATCTTCGGGCCGTAGAAGGCGGCGCCGCCCGGGTCCGCCACGAGCTCCAGGTTCTGCTTCTCGGCGACCTGGCGCAGCGTCTCGGTGGCCTCTTCCCAGGCCTCGTCCGAGCCGACGAACTTCTCCGGATCCTTGGTCGACAGCTCCAGGTAGAAGTCGGTCAGACCGTAGTCGCGCAGCAGGCCCAGCACGAAGGTGAGCGTCCTGTCGAGCTCCTCGGACATCTGCTCGCGGGTGCAGTAGATGTGCGCGTCGTCCTGGGTGAAGCCGCGGGCCCGGGTCAGGCCGTGCACGACGCCCGACTTCTCGTAGCGGTAGACCGTGCCGAACTCGAAGAGCCTCAAGGGCAGTTCACGGTACGAACGCCCGCGCGCGTCGAAGATCAGGTTGTGCATCGGGCAGTTCATGGGCTTGAGGTAGTAGTCCACGCCCTCGTCGAGCTGCATGGGCGGGTACATGCCGTCGGCGTACCAGTCCAGGTGGCCCGAGGTCTCGAAGAGCTTCCCCTTGGTGGCGTGCGGGGTGTAGACGAACTCGTAGCCCTCCTCCTCATGGCGGCGCCGCGAGTAGTCCTCCATGACCCGGCGGATGATGCCGCCCTTGGGGTGGAAGACGGCGAGGCCGGAGCCGATCTGCTCCGGGATGGAGAACAGGTCGAGCTCGCTGCCGAGCTTGCGGTGGTCGCGCTTCTCGGCCTCGGCGAGGAACTCCAGGTGCGCCTTCAGCTCGTCCTTGGTCGGCCAGGCGGTGCCGTAGATGCGCTGGAGCATCGGGTTCTTCTCGCTGCCGCGCCAGTAGGCGGCGGCGTTGCGCATGAGCTTGAACGCCGGGATGTTCCGGGTGCTGGGCAGGTGGGGACCGCGGCAGAGGTCCTTCCAGCACAGCTCGCCGGTCTTGGCGTCCAGGTTGTCGTAGATCGTCAGCTCGCCGGCGCCGACCTCGACGTCCGCGCCGTCGTCGTGGGAGGCGGAGCCCTTGAGGCCGATCAGCTCCAGCTTGTACGGCTCGTCGGCGAGCTCCTCACGGGCCTCGTCGTCGGTCACCACGCGGCGCGAGAAGCGCTGGCCGCGCTTCTGGATCTCCTGCATCTTCTTCTCGATGGCCTTGAGGTCATCGGGGTGGAAGGGCTTCTCGACGTCGAAGTCGTAGTAGAAGCCGTCCTTGACGGGCGGGCCGATGCCGAGCTTGGCCTCGGGGAACAGCTCCTGGACGGCCTGGGCCATGACGTGCGCGGTGGAGTGGCGCAGGATGTCGAGGCCGTCCTGGGAGGAGATCTCGACGCCCTCGACGGTCTCGCCGTCCACCAACTCGTACGCGAGGTCCCTGAGCTCGCCGTCGACGCGGGCGGCGACGATCGCGCGCTCGCCGGCGAAGAGCTCGGCGGCCGTGGTGCCCGTCGTCACCACGCGTTCTTCCCGCTCGGAATCGCGTTGGATGATCACACGGACGTCTGACACCGGTCTCTCCTGACTGAAGTGGGGCCGCGGCGCCATACCGGAGCGCACGCATGAGGGCGATCGTACCGACCCCGGCCCGCCCACCGCGAAATCATTCCCCGCGACCGGTCCCCGTGCTCAGTCCCCGCAGCCCCCGCAGTCCCCTCCGCAGGCCTCCTCGAAGAAGGCCGCCACCTCCATGTGCTCCTGGACCGCTTTCAGCAGCCGGTCCCGCTCCGCGTCGTCGACCTGCACGGGCGCGATCTCGCAGGCGCCGGTCAGCCGGCGGAACCCGCCCCGGCTCTCCAGCCGGCCGAGGACCCGCACCGGCAGCCCGACGAGGTGCGCGTGCCCGGCGATCCGGTAGGCCTCCTCGTCCAGCGTGATCCGCACCTGTGGGACCTCCGCACCGGCCAGCACGCGGAGCCGTACGCTGCCCGCGCCCCGCGGCCCGGTCCGGCGCATCCGGACGACGGTGCCGGTGATCCGCACCGGTACGGAGGGTTCCGCGCGCAGGTAGCGGGCGGCGGCCTCGCGCAGGGCGGGCAGGTCGCCGGGTGAGAACTCGACCGGTTCGGCGAGGGCGGCGCACCCCTCGGGGACTCCGGCGGCCGGCGCCCAGTCGACGCCGACGCGGGCGCCCTCCGTGCCCCGGACCAGGGCGACGAGCGCGTCGGTGAGTTCGTGGCTGACGCCCGCCGTGACGGCCGCGTCGAAGGCGTCCATGCGGCCGGTGGCCCGCCGGTAGTCGACGGCCTCACGGGCGGCGAAGAGGGCCTGGTGGAGGCGTACGGCGAGGGGGCGGCCGGTGGTGACGGGCACGAACGCGGTGAGGTGGCGGCCGCCGGGGGCGGGGCCGACCAGCACGTTCTCCAGGGCCGCGGTGGCGGCGCGCCGGTGCCGGGCGCCGTAGTAGCCGGCACGGGCGCGCGTGGCGAGCGCTCCGGCGAGCAGCATCCGGCGGGCCGCGGAGCGCAGCTGTTCCTCGCCGGTCCAGGACGCGCTGCCGCCGGGCCCTGCCGGTACGTCGCGTGCCCAGCGGATCTCGTCGCTCGGTACGGCGAGGGAGACGAGGATCTCGCGGGCGCGGGGCACGCCGCTGCGGGACAGGGCGGCCAGCGCCTCGCCGAGCAGGTCGTCGCTGTCGGGGAAGGCGCGGCTGACGGGCACCAGCAGGCTGATGGCTCCGCCGTCCGGGCCGGGCGGGGTCCAGCGGCCGTAGCGTCCGGGGGCGCCGCCGCGCCGCTGCCAGCCGTGCCGGTGGAGCAGCGCGGTCAGCACGGCCGGGTCGACGGTGCCGGGCTCGGGCGGGCCGCTGTCGGCGCCGGTGCGGCCGGGCGGGTGGACGGAGTGCGGGCGGACCGGGCGAAGGGGCTCGCCGGTCGGGCGGTGCGTCATGGTTTCCCTCCCGTCCCGACCCGCGTCATGATCTCGCACAGCGCCCGGTCGTCGAAGACACGCGCGGTCGGTATCCGCACGGTGGTGCGTCGCCGGCCGGTGACCGGTTGTCCGGCGAGGTTGGTCCAGTAGCAGCAGTGCCTGAGGTCGAGCCGGTCGTGGCCGGCGCGCAGCCACTGGTCCCGGGACCGGGGGACGATCATCACGACCAGGATCTTGTGCACCGAGACCGGGGTGCGGGCGAGCTTCGCCAGGTGGTCGTTGTCGAGCGTGAAGGAGAAGAAGCGGCCCGGCGGGTTCGGCGGGATCTGGTACGTCGCCTTGAGCTGCACCTTGATGGTGACCTCGTCGTCAACCGTGTGCCCGGGGGCGCTGTGGCTGACGTGCCAGTCGATGCCGTTGTCCGGGAAGGGCTGGGAGAGCGAGCAGCCCGCCGCCGCGGCGACCGCGTGGAGGTAGCCGACCTGCAGGGTCTCCATGCAGGCGGTGGTGGCGAGAGAGCCGCGTGAGGGCGCCGTGCGCTCGGGCAGCAGCCCGCCCCGTTCGGGCTGCGCTATGGCCATGGCCAACAGCCTTCCAGAACTGGTGTGTCTGCACTGCGGGTCCCTGAACTGCAAAGACCCGTACTCCTGTTGTCTCCTTCCGGCGTACGCCGCAAACAGCCCGGGTATCACCGAACCGGGACAGAAGACGGCGCGTCAGCAGCCGGGGCGGGACGAGGAGTTGAGTGCCCTATGACGAACTGGATCGAGGGGCCGCTGGCCGCCTTCGACACGGAGACGACGGGTGTGGACGTCGAGACCGACCGGATCGTGTCGGCGGCCCTCGTCGTCCAGGACGCCGCGGGCCTCAGGCCGCGGGTGACCCGGTGGCTGGTGAACCCGGGCGTGCCGGTGCCTCAGGCGGCGACGGCGGTGCACGGGCTGACGGACGAGCATCTGCAGCGCCTCGGCCGCTGGCCGGCACCGGTGATGTGGGAGATGGCCGAGGCGCTCGCCGAGCAGGCCCGTGTCGGGCGCCCGCTGGTGGTGATGAACGCGCCGTTCGACCTGACGCTGCTGGACCGGGAGTTGCGCCGGCACCGCGCCTCGCCCCTGGCCCGCTGGTTGGAGCGGACGCCGCTGAACGTCCTCGATCCACGTGTGCTCGACAAGCACCTCGACCGGTACCGCAAGGGTCGCCGCACCCTCACCGACCTGTGCGCGCACTACGAGGTCGAGCTGGAGGGCGCGCACGACGCGGCGGCCGACGCGCAGGCCGCGCTGGAGGTCGTACGGGCGGTGGGGCGCCGCTTCGCGGGCCGGCTGGAGCGCCTGTCCCCCGCCGAGCTGCACACGCTCCAGGCGGTGTGGCACGCGGGGCAGGCACGGGGGCTGCAGGCGTGGTTCGCGCTCAACGGGACGGAGGAGCCGGTGGACCCGGCCTGGCCCCTGCGGCCGAACCTGCCGGCGGCGGCGTGAAACGGAGCCGCGCAGAAACGAAGAAAGCGACGGTGTCCGCATGGTCTGCGGACACACGTCGCTTTCCCGAGCGTGGGCGATACTGGGTTCGAACCAGTGACCTCTTCGGTGTGAACGAAGCGCTCTCCCACTGAGCTAATCGCCCGGGAACGCACTGAACAATACAGGCCCCCGCGCGTTTCCATCAAACCGCTTGCAGATGGGCGGCCAGCCCACGCCGTCCCGCCCGCATCATCAGCCGGTGGTTGGCCCGGAACAGGGGCCGCCCCGGCACCGCGAGCCGGCGCAGCAGCGGCTTGCGTACGTCGACCTCCTGGTCGTAGCGGACGAGGGCGCCGGAGCCGCGCGGGGTGATCGTCCAGCGTGCCCAGCCCTCCATGTCCCCGCTCAGCACGACCTCCAGCACCCCCGCCGCCGGGTCGCGCCGTCCGTCGCGCAGGGTCGCGGTCAGGTCGTACGGGAGGAGCGAGCGGAACCGGACGACCCCGCTGGTGTCGTCGAGCCGGGTGACCTCGCGCACCTGGGGCCACCAGCGGGGGTAGTCCTCGATCCGTTCCAGCGAGCGGTAGACGTCCGGGGCGGGCGCGGGCAGGGTCCACAGGCTGCGGAATCGGTAATGGTTCCAGTCCACCCGGGGAGTGTGCCCGTACCCGCGTCCGTCACGTGCCGACTACGGCATCCTGTCCCCCACGAGTGCCAGGTTCTCGATGGCGGCGAGGCCGTAGAGCGCGGTGTCGTTGGTGGACACCCAGCTCGCCTCGCTGCCCGGCACCAGCGTGGTGGGACCGCTCAGCTTCTCCGTCCTCCAGGGCGCGGACTCCTTGTAGCCGTCGGAGTTGTAGAACTTGTCCCACGCGCGCTTGGCGAGCTTCTCGTCCCCGGTCTGGACGGCCGCGTAGGCATCGAGGCGCGAGTGGCCCTGGAAGAGGATCAGGCTGCCGAAGTTGGCGCCGTACCGTGCCGCCTGCTCGGTCTTGGAGGCGTTGAAGTAGCGGCAGTAGTCGTAGTACGCCTCGTTGAACTTCGGCATGTCGACGAGGTCGATGAGCTCCGCGCACAGTTCGTTCAGTCCGAAGACGGCCGACAGGTGGGAGACCTCGACCTTCGGGGCGTCGGCGACGGCGAACTTCCCGGTGTCCAGGTCGTACAGGCCGCTGCCCTGGACGAAGCCGTTGGGCTGCGCCGCGATGGTCTCCATCGTGGACAGCACGCGGGCCTTGGCCTTCTCCCACTGGGGGCCCTTGCGCTCCCACTCGGTCAGCCACGCCGAGACCAGGCCGCTCCAGTCGGTGCCGAAGCCGACCGACAGGGCGTTCCGGTCGGGGGTGTACGGCTCGGTGCGGATCTTGCGGGTCGGGTCGAGGACGAGGAAGGTCTCGTCGGAGTCGACGTTGGCGTGCATGAGGTCGCCGACGCGTTCGTCGGCGGTGAGGAAGTAGTAGAAGCGGCGGTAGGTGGTGTTGGCGATGCGCTGCTGCTTGGCGCTGTCGGCGTAGTGCTGGACGCCGTGCCGGGTGCCGAGGCCGGCCCATTGGCCCAGGTGGTAGACGTCGACCTCGCCGGTGTGCCGGGTCATGGCCTCGGCGAAGCGGAAGATGTCGGCGCGGCCGGAGCGCAGGTAGGCGTACCAGAGCCAGAGGTCCGGGGAGAGTTCGGAGTTGTCCCAGGCGTAGCCTCCGATGTCGTACCGCCACACGTGCCGGGCCGCGTCGTAGGTGTGCATGATGTCGCCGTAGTCCCAGAAGCCGTACCAACGGTTCCTCTCCACCTGGTCCTTGTAGTAGGTGAAGAGGAAGTCGAGGTGGTCCTCGATCCTGGCCTTGGCGGGCGTGGAGCGGTCGGGCTCGGAGTAGAGGCCGGGTCCGAAGACCCCGGCCTTGATGAGCTGTCCCGGCGGGGCGGCGAGCTGCGGCAGGACGCGCACCGCCTCGACCTGTTCGGCGAGCCTCTCGGCGCTCGGGGTGGTGGCGTTGGCCCAGAACAGCAGCTCGGAGGTGCGGGCGATGCCGTAGGGGGTGCCGAACTCGGGCTCGTAGTCCTCATAGGTGATGTTGAGGCCTTCGAGCTGTTCCGCGTAGGTGTCCTGGCCCATGCCGTCGTGGTAGAAGCGCAGGTCCATGGGCTGTGCCTCGGGCGACCACAGCCAGAGGGTGACCTCGGCCTCGTCGGTGTGGGCGTCGCGGATGTCGAGCTGGGCGGGGAACTTCTCCCAGAAGTCGCGCAGTCCGAAGGAGAGGCCGCCGCTCGCCCCGCCGACGTAGCCGAATCCGGAGGCGCGCCGGCCGCCGCCGGCGCCGATCCAGCCGTGGCCCTTCTTGGTGCGCTTGCGCAGGGTGAAGCCGTCGGCGGAGAGCTGGGAGAGGGTGTAGTCGCCCCACTCGGGGATGTACTGGAGGCGGGTGGTGACCCGCTGGTCCCAGGTGGCGGGGTCGGGCAGCTTCTCGCCGGCGAACTGCGCCGCCTGCACGGCCGCCCCCGGGTCGCGGCGCAGCCCGGTGATGCCCTTGACCGCCTCGCGCAGGAGGCCGGTGCCCTCGCCGCCGATGCGGATGTGACGGTCGTAGGACTCGTCGCGCATGGGCACGGTGAAGCGGATTCCGAGGCCGCGGATGAAGTCGCCGCTCGCCTTGCCGGGCTCCTGTTTCCCGTCGAACGTGATGGTGTGCACCATGCGGAAGGAGTCGGCGCCCGCGTAGAAGTAGAGGCGGATGGAGAACGGGAGCCAGCTCCGGTCTCCCTTGCGGTGCTTGCCGTCGATGCGGACGACGGCGCGGACGGGGCCCTCCTGCTCGACCTTCACCTCGTTGATCGCGCCGTCGAAGCGCTCGTACTTGACCGTGCCCTGGTCGCCGTCCTCGATCTCGGGCTGGCGCAGCAGCACGAGTCGGCCGTTCTTCGCGATCTCGGTGGATCCTCTGGTGACCGACTTGATCAGTGTGGCGCCGGAGGTGCCGATCCTGGCGGTGATGACGCCGGTCGATATGTCGATGGTGCCGCCGCGCCGGTCGACGGTGACCTTCTTGGCGGGCGCGGCGGGGGTGCCTGCGGCCAGCGTGAGCTTGCCGTTGCCCGAGCCGACGGCGTGCGCGGTCCACTTCAGGGAGCCGTCCGGCCAGTACGCGAGCGGCCAGGACTGCACGGGTACGGCCTTGCCGTCCGCGTCCGTGACGGCGAACGCCTGGTCCTCCCGGTAGGTGCCCTTGGGCCAGGGGACGCCGACGGTGGAGCCGGGGGCCGCGCCCAGGCCGCCGTCCTCCAGCCAGGTCAGGGTGACGGGGTCGGCGTCGCCGTCCTTGGCGGCGGGTGCGGCCTGGGCGTTCTTCGCGCCCAGCGCCCAGCTGAACTGGGCGGCGGCTCCGGCGACGGCGGCCGCCTTGAGGAGGGACCTGCGGGGGATGGGGGACATGGCCTTCCTTTCCGTTCCGTGCGATTGCAGGGGGGTGTCAAGGACATGGGGGGCATGGCATGGGGGGCATGGCATGCAGGGCAGGGCAGGGCAGGGGCATGCAGGGCAAGGAGATGGCACTGTCAAGGGCATGACAGACCGAGGGTGCGACGCCGGGCGCCGACCCTGGTGCGGGGGCACCGCCCTCAGCGGCGCCGGTAGCGCTCCTCCACGGCGACCGCCGCCGCCGCGACGGCGCCCAGGACGGCGACCGCGAGCGGCACGCTGAACCAGGCGGAACAGACCACCAGGGCCAGCCCGCCGACGATCAGGAAGGACCCGGCGGGGTCGAGCACGGTGCGGCGGCCGGCCTCGGCGAGCAGGGACCGCCAGGAGGCGCCGGGCCGCCAGGCCGCCGTCGCGCGCAGCCCGGCCACGGCCGCGCCGATCAGGGCGAGCACCCCGACGACGCCCACGACCGGGCCGCCCGGCAGGCCGTTCCGTACGGCCTGCACGTCCACCCACACCGCGGCCAGGGCGGCCCACCCGGCGAGCCCGACGAGCCACCCGCGGCGCAGCGCCGCCCGGAAGTCGGCCGCGAACTCCCGCCGGCCACCGCGCTGGTGGGCGAGCCGGCGCCCGAGGTGCCGCGCGCCGGCCGCGAACGCCGCGGGGTAGGTGACCAGCGGCAGCGAGGCCACCGCGATCCACACTCCGGTGAGCAGGCACTCGGCGAACAGGGCGAAGCCCTCGGCCAGCCGTGACTCGCCCCGCTCCGTACGGGCCTTGGCGCGCGCCTCGGTCATGATCGGCTCACCTCAGCCCTTCAGACCGGACGTCGCCATGCCGTCGATCAGGTAGCGCTGGAAGGCCAGGAAGAAGGCGAGGACGGGCAGCAGCGCGACGAGCGACATGGCGATCATGCCGCCGTAGTTGGCCAGCCCTTCCTGGTCCACGAACATCTTCAGGCCGAGGGAGACGGTGTACTTGCCGGGCTCGTTGAGATAGATCAGCGGGCCCATGAAGTCGTTCCAGGAGTTGATGAAGGTGAAGATCGCGCTGGTGATCAGCGCCGGGCGGCACAGCGGGAGCACGATCGACCAGTAGATGCGGAAGTGGCCGCAGCCGTCGAGGCGGGCCGCCTCGTCCAGCTCCCTGGGCAGGTTGCGCATGAACTGCACCATGAGGAAGACGAAGAACGCCTCCGTGGCCAGGTACTTCCCCAGCAGCAGCGGGGTGTAGGTGTTGATCATGCCCATGTTGCGGAACAGCACGTACTGCGGGATCAGCAGCACGTGGTAGGGCAGCAGCAGCGTGCCGATCATCAGCGTGAAGAGCAGGTTGCGGCCCGCGAACCTGATCTTCGCGAAGGCGTACGCCGTGAGCGAGCAGGACACCAGGATCCCGATCACCGAGCCGACCGCGAGGAAGAGGGAGTTGAAGAAGAACGTGGAGACCGAGATGTCCGCGATGCCGTCGGCGAGGCTCGTGTAGTTGGAGATGATCGGGTCGCCCGGGAAGAGGTCCAGGCTGCCGACGATGTCCTCGCTCTTCTTGAACGAGCCGCCGATGACCCAGATCACCGGGTAGAGGATCACCGCGAGGATCGCCAGCGACCCGATGTGCCAGGCGAGCGAGCCCGGCAGCTTGCGCCGCAGCGCCCCCCTCGTGGACGGGGCCGGTGTGACGTCGGTGGCCTGCGCGCTCATCGGCCGCCCTCCTCGTAGTGCACCCAGCGCTTCTGGGACCAGAACAGCACCGCCGTCACCAGGGCGACCGCGACGAGCAGCATCCACGCCATGGCGGAGGCCAGGCCCATGCGGCTGTTCTCGAAGCCCTGGACGTACAGGTAGCAGGTGTAGACCATCGAGCCGTCGGCCGGACCGCAGGCGTTGCCCCCGGCGCCGCCGCCGACGATGTACGCCGAGCTGAAGATCTGGAAGGAGTGGATGGTCTCCAGCAGGACGTTGAAGAAGAGGACCGGGGAAATCATCGGCAGGGTGATGTTCCAGAACTGCCGCAGCCTGCTCGCCCCGTCGACGTTCGCGGCCTCGTACAGCTCGCGCGGCACCTGCTTGAGGCCGGCCAGGAAGATGACCATGGGGGCGCCGAACTGCCAGACGGTGAGCGCCACCAGGCTGTAGATGATCAGGTCCGGGTCGCCGGTCCAGCCGCCGGCGCCGATCCCGAAGAACTGCTGCGTACGGTCGACGGCCGCGTCGTCCGAGAAGATCGCCTTCCACACGATGGCGACGGAGACACTCGCGCCGATCAGCGACGGCGCGTAGAAGGCGGCCCGGTAGAAGGCCTGCCCGCGCCGCTTCTGGGCCAGCAGCAGGGCGACGCCGAGGGCGGCGATCAGCTTGATCGGCGTGCCGACGACGACGTACCAGAGCGTGACCTGGACCGAGTGGCGCCAGCGGGGGTCGCCGAACATCTCGGAGAAGTTGTCCAGGCCGATCCACCGGGGCGAGTCGAACAGGTCGTAGTCGGTGAACGCGAAGTAGAGGGAGGCGACCATCGGTCCTGCCGTGAGCAGCAGGAAACCGGCGATCCAGGGGGACATGAAGAGGTAGCCGGCCAGGTTGTCCCGGCGCCGCCGCCGCTTCAGGGCGGCGGGGCGCGGGGTCTTCACCGGACCGTGCCGCGGCTCGGAGTCCCGGGTCAGGTCCTCCGTCGCAGGGGCGTGTGTCACGGCGCTTCCCATCAGCCGGCGAGAGCCGTCTTCGACTCGTTGAAGAACTGCTCGACCGCGTCGTCCACGGACCGCTTGCCCAGTGCCATCTCCTCGGCGATGCGCAGGAACGCGGCCTCGCAGATGTCGGCTCCGGCGGGGTGCGGGGTGATGGGCTCCAGGACGCCCGCCTTCACGAGGGACTCCTCGTAGGCCGCGATCGCCTTGTTGACCGGGTCGGTCGGCTGGTAGGCGTCGTACTGCGCCTGCGTCGCGGGGACACCGCGGTCGTAGCCCATGATCTTGGCGACCTCGGGGTCGTGCACCATGAAGTCGATGAACTGGGCGACTTCCTTGGGGTGCTTGGTGCGCTTGGAGCCGCTGAGCATCAGGGAGCCGAGGTACTGGCCGGTCTTCTTGCCGTCCGTGGTGGGAATGGGCGCGAGGCCGTACTCGCTCTTGCCCTCGGAGGTGTAGCGGACGGTGAAGTTGTCCCAGGTGTATTCGCTGCCGGCCAGTGCCGCGGAGAGCGCTGACTTGGGCTTGACCTGGACGACCTTCTTGGCGTCGGCGAAGAGGCCGGACTTCACGCCCTTGTCCGCCTTGGTCCACCACTGGGTCAGGTCGGCCTCGGTGAACCCGAGTCCGTCCTCGGTGAAGAACGCCTTGCCGTTCTGGCGCAGGTACAGGTCGTAGAGGTACATGACGCCGTACATGCCGCTGTCCCCGGCCCGGCCGGTCCTGTCACGGATCTTCGTCATCGCCTGGTCGAAGTCGTCCCAGGTCCAGCCCTGCTCGGGTGTGACGCCGGCCCGCGTGTAGACGGGCTTGTCGATGACCAGGGCCATCGAGTTGGAACCGACCGGGACGCCCAGGAGCTTGCCGTCGATCTCGCCGAACTTCTCCAGGCCGGCCCGGAAACCGTCCATGGAGAGGTTGCCAGCCTTGACCTGCTCGCTCAGGTCGAGCAGGACGTTCTTCGCGTCGTATTTGCGGAGAAATCCGATCGCGTTCTGGAAGACGTCCGGCGGATTTCCGCCCGAGGCCTGCGTGTTGAACTTCTTCCAGAAGTCGGTGTACTGCTGGAAGTCGGTCTTGACCTTGATCTTCGGGTACTTCTTCTCGAAGAGCGCGATGGTCTTGTTGATGCGCTCGGCCCGGTCCTCGGCACCCCACCAGGAGTAACGGATGGTCACCGTTCCGTCTCCCGAACCGCTGTCACCACCGCACGCGGTGGCGGTCGCACCCAGCCCCGCGACGGCCAGCGAGGCCCCCGCCGCTTTGAGGATCGTCCGCCTCTCCACATTCCTGCCCTGCTGCATATGAGCCTCCCCGCAACGTCGCGTCCGCCCCATGAATCGTTTCAAGTAAGCGCTTGCTGGCACAAGCTACGGAGGGCCCAGGGGCGCGTCAATGACTCGGACAGGAATTCATGGGTGCCGGACGCGTCCGGCGTGGACGGTCGCCCTCGCCTCGCGGCCGATGGAGGCGGAGAATGCCCAGGTCGGCGCGGCGTGACCGGCCCGCCGAACATCGGCGGACCCGCCGGCGCGGACGGCCCGGAAGGTCACGGTTGGATGAAGACGGGCGGAAGCGGAACGGCTGCGCGGCCGCTTCGGGCACGCGAACGGATCCCGGGGAGGCCGCCCGGACACACCTGCACGACAGAGCGGCCCGGCTCACGATCGTGAGCCGGGCCGCCTGATGATCCGGTGGGCGATACTGGGTTCGAACCAGTGACCTCTTCGGTGTGAACGAAGCGCTCTCCCACTGAGCTAATCGCCCGGACGCAGGAAGAACATTACCCCATGTCAGGGGGTGCCCGTGACCAGCGGGGACCCGGCCGTCGCGCCCCCGCCGCGGATCACTGGTCCTCGATCTTCCAGGGCATCTGCAGGCCGAACTTCCACAGGTAGATCCCGGCCAGCACGGCAATGATCACGACACCGATCGAGGTCAGGATGATGTTCCGGCGACGCACCCTGGGGTCGAGGGCACGCTGCGCCGCCTCGGTGACCTTGCGCTTGGTCCAGCGCAGCACCAGCTGGGCCCAGACGAACTCGGTCGCCCAGATCGCCATGCCGCCGAAGATCACGACCCAGCCCGGCCCCGGCAGGACCAGCATGGCGGCGCCGGCCAGGACGACCGCCAGTCCGACGATGAAGACGCCGACCTGCCAGCTCAGGTGCAGGGCGCGGCGCGCCTTGATGAATTCCGGCGCCCTCGACCCGAGCGCTCGCTCGGCCGTGGCCTCGTCCGTCCCCGTACGGTCTGCCGCCACGGCCGCCTCGCCGGGCTTGTTACTCCCCGTGTTCATACGGCCAAACACTACCGGAGCGAAACCTGTCACCGGAATGGACGCGCGACCCGGGCGATCTCTCGGCCGGAAGAGTTACGTAAACACACGCAAAACACTCAGAGGGGTTTACAACGGCACCGTAGGTGGCATGTCGATTTCGCCGACGTGCGAATCCCCGAGCGCACACTGAGCGAAAGGCCCTGGCGCTTATGAACACCACGGTCAGCTGCGAGCTGCACCTGCGCCTCGTTGTGTCGAGCGAGTCCTCCCTGCCTGTCCCCGCAGGCCTGCGGTACGACACGGCCGACCCCTACGCCGTGCACGCCACCTTCCACACCGGAGCCGAGGAAACCGTCGAGTGGGTGTTCGCCCGCGACCTCCTCGCCGAAGGTCTCCACCGCCCCACCGGCACGGGCGACGTCCGTGTCTGGCCGTCCCGCAGTCATGGCCAGGGCGTCGTGTGCATCGCCCTGAGCTCACCGGAGGGCGAGGCACTGCTCGAGGCCCCGGCGCGGGCTCTCGAGTCCTTCCTGAAGCGCACAGACGCCGCCGTGCCCCCCGGCACGGAACACCGGCATTTCGATCTCGATCAGGAGCTCTCGCACATCCTGGCGGAAAGCTAGGGCGAGGCCCCGTGAAGCCGCCCGTTGCCGTCGACTCGGGGTGACGGCACGGGCCCGGACAACCGCATTACGGCACACACCGGCGTCGTCGCCGCGGACCTCCGCGGGACGGCGCCGGTGCCCGTTCTCCGCGGCGCGGCCGCGCGCCGCCCCGCCGGGGAACCTGGACCGGCCCCACGCCGTTGTACCGGCAACCGCGGGGTCGTGCCGTTCCGTCGCGAGGTTGTCCGGCCATCGTGAGCCGGCGCCTGATCGGGCCGGTCCGGCCGCCGCGGAGCCACTACCATCGGCCACCATCGGCGGGCGCCCGCCCGTCTCAGGCCAGGGAGCGAGATGTGCTGATCACCCACGACAGCCGGTGTGCCCTCGACACGGTGGTGGATCTGGTGAACACCGCGCCGGAGGACGAATCGGCGCCGGACGGTCTGCCGGATGTCGCGGCCCTGCAGGAGTTCGTGCGAACGCACGCGGTCAGCGACGTCGGCGTGCTCTCCGAACTCGACCTCTCGGCGGTGCGCAGGATCCGCGGACGGTTCGCGGCGGTCTTCGCGGCGACGGAGGCCCGTGCCGCCGCCGGACTGATCAACGACCTGGTCGCCGCTGCCGGAACCACGCCCCGGCTCACCGACCACGACGGCCACGACTGGCACATCCACTACTTCGCGCCCGGCGCCTCCGTGGCGGACCACCTGGCCGCCGACTGCGGCATGGCCCTGGCCTTCTTCGTGGTCGCCGGGGAGCAGGAGCGGCTGCGGCGGTGTGAGGCCCCCGACTGCCGGCGCGCCTTCGTCGACCTCTCCCGGAACCGCTCGCGGCGGTACTGCGACAGCCGCACGTGCGGAAACCGCCTGCACGTGGCCGCGTACCGGGCGCGACGCAAGGAGGCGGCCGGCTGACGCCGTCCCTCCGGACCGGTCGGGCCGAGACGCGCGGTCGCGACGCGGTCCCCGGCGGGTGGCGCCGGGGAACGCGGGTACGGCTCACAGCAACAGCAGATCGTGCAACGCAGCCATGAGCAGCAGACACCCGATCACCGCAAGGAAGATCATGAGCGGTGGCTGGGAAAGGGCGAAGAGGCAGCCGCGCGGTTCGTCCTGCGTTGGCGCGGTTTCGCTCTGTCTCGTGTTCAGCTGTGTATCCAGCTGAGTGGTGTCCGGCATCTCGCCGCGATCATGACGCAGTACGCGGGACCTTTGCGATCAACACGCTCGTAACGACCGGGTGTTCGTTGAATTCCGCGAGGTCTGGTCGGATCGTGACCGTTCCGGTGCATGCTGTGACGCGCGCGGACCACTGTGTCGTTCCAAGGACGCGTACGGCTGAGCCTGGTCCGGCGGTCTCATGCGCTGCGGTTCTTCATGTCCCGTGCTTGTTCATATCCCGTGCTTCTTCAGGATGGCCTCGATGTCGCTGAAGTCGTCGTCGCGGGACGTGCTCGCGGGCCGGGACTGGGACGTGGGCCGGGGCTGGGACGCCGGGCCGGAGCCTGTGGCGAGGGAGGGCGCCGAGGCCTCCGGGGCCACCGCGTCGCGCCGGGCGGCGGCCCGGGCCTCCTTGCGCTGCTTACGGGTGCCGCCGCGGCGGCGCTCCACGGTGCGCGTGGTCATGAACAGCACCCAGGACACACCCAGCACCGCGAAGCCGGCCCAGGCCACCGGGCTGAAGGCGGTGTCGGCGAGCCACTCGACGACCCCGGTCATCACCAGCCCGATCGGGACGAGCGAGTAGGCGGCGATGCGGGCGGCCGTGAGGAAACGCCTGCGGTACGCGGTGACCGCCGCGATGCCCAGGCCCGCCGCGGACACCGCGGAGCAGACGGTCTCGGCAATCATCCGGTCCTCCAGGCTGGGCTCGGTCGGGCATGAGTGCTTCGTCCCTTCCATCCTGCACCGTCCTCGCCCCGCGAGGCCATGCCCCGGCCCCGAGATCAGGGACATCTCGGGGTCGGCTCCTCCCCAGGTCGTGCCGGTGACCGCCCCCGACCGCCGCGGCACGGGCCTGCTCGCCCGCCGTACGACGAGGGCGGCCCGGTCCGGATTGGGGCGGCGCTCCCCGAGCTGGGAGACTGGTCGCCATGAGCGACTCCTCCCCCGCCCGTCACACCGCGCCCGTCCTCGACGTCTGGTGCGAACTCCAGTGTCCGGACTGCCACACCGCCCTGGACGACCTCCGCGCCCTGCGGGCCCGCTACGGCGACCGCCTGGAGCTGCGGCTGCGGCACTTCCCGCTGGAGAAGCACAAGCACTCCTTCGCCGCCGCGCAGGCCGCCGAGGAGGCCGTGGCCCAGGGTCAGGGGTGGCCGTACGCCGAGGCCGTGCTGGACCGTGTCGCGGAGCTGGACCGTAGGGGAGAACCCCTCCTGGTCGAGGTGGCCGGGGAACTGGGTCTGGACGCGGAGGAGTTCGACACGGCGCTGATCGACGGCCGACACATCCTGGTCGTCGACGCCGACCAGGCCGAGGGCAAGGCGATCGGCGTGACCGGCACCCCCACGTACGTGATCGGCGGCGAGCGCCTCGACGGCGGCAAGAGCCAGGAAGGGCTGCGCGAGCGCGTCGAGGAGATCGTGGACCGGCTGCTGGCCGAACAGGAGGACTGAGCCGAGGACTGAGTCCACCCCTGAGAGGACTGAGTCCACCCCTGATCAGGAGGTCCGGCCCCCACCACCGTCAGAGCAAGCCCTTGTAGAAGTTGTACTGCGTGGTTCCGTAGCCGAGTGACTCGTACAGCCGCTCGGCCGCGGTGTTCCCCGCGAAGACGTTCAGGCCGATCAGGCGTCGGCCGGCGGTGATCGCCCGTGCCTCGGCCAGCAGCATCAGGGACCGGCCGTGTCCCCGCCCCCGATGGGCCGCGTCGGTCTCGACGTCGAAGACGTAGGCCCGGTCCTCCCGCAGCGCCAGCCACAGGACGCCGACCCGCTCGCCCTCGTGCTCCAGCACGCTGAACAGCGTGTTCTCGGTGTCCAGTCCCTGCGGCAGGAGCGTCGCGTGGTCGCTGCGGGCCTTCGCGTACGCCTCGGCCTCGGGCATCCCCCGTTCGATCCAGGTGCGGGCGTACTGCTCCGACTCGTGAACGTGCCAGGCGTCGAACTCGTCCCGTGTCATGGGCCGCGCGCGGCTGCCCGCGGGCAGGGCGGGCGGGGTGTCACCGAGCGGCTTGGTCATGCCGCGGTTGCGCAGGACGTAGCCGAGCGCCTGCGCGAGCCGCGAGCCCGCCTCGGCGTCAACACCGGCACCGGCACCGACGCTCGCCAGGATCTGCCGGCAGCCCCAGCCCCGCGCCACCTCCTCGGCGGCCAGCGCGGCCACCGTGCCCCGGCCGCGCCGGCGGTCGGGTTCGTCGATGCGCAGTTCGTGGATCACGGCCACCGAGTCGCCGAAGGCGGGGGAGGTGCCGAGGTGTATCGCGCCGACGGGACGGCTGTTCACGCACACCTGGTAACGGCGTGAACGCGTTCCGTCGGCCGCGCGCTGAAGCGGCTCGGTCGGCCGCAGAGTGGTGGTCATCATGGGTGTTCTACCCGCCGTGCGCGCCGAGGGCAGCCGAATATTCGCGGTTGCGGGTCGAGATGGTCGAGATATCGGCGATTACGGGTCGAGGTCGTCCCCGGACCGCTCCTCGAAGATCCGCATGGCCTTGGCGGTCACCGGTCCGGGGGCGCCCGGGAGTTCGCGCTCGTCGACGCGGTGCACGGCCTGGACGTCCCGCAGCGTGGAGGTCAGGAAGACCTCGTCGGCGCGCTCCAGTACGTCCAGCGGCAGATCGGTCTCGCGGGCGCCGGTCCACTCGAGGACCAGGGCCCGGGTGATCCCGGCGAGGCAGCCGGAGGCGACCGGCGGGGTGTGGATCTCGCCGTCGAGGACGACGAAGACGTTGGATCCCGTCCCCTCGCACAGCCGGCCCACCGTGTTGCCGAACAGGGCCTCGGAGGCGCCCCGTTCGCGAGCGCGGGCGAGGGCCACGACGTTCTCGGCGTAGGAGGTGGTCTTCAGGCCGGTGACCGCGCCGCGCTCGTTACGGGTCCAGGGCACCGTGATCACGGCTGTGGAGTCGGGGCGCCGACCGGTCTCGCCCAGGGCCACCACCAGCGTCGGGCCCTGCTCGCCGCGGTCGGAGCCGAGCGGTCCGTGTCCGCCGGTGTAGGTGATGCGGAGCCGGCCCAGGGGCACGGGGTTGGCCTCCAGGACGGCGGCGCAGGCGCGGCGGACCTCGTCGAGGTCCGGGTCGGGCAGGCCCAGACCGCGGGCCGAACGGGTCAGCCGGTCGAGGTGCCGGGTCAGCGCGAACGGTCTGCCGTCCACCGCCTTCACCGTCTCGAAGATGCCGTCGCCCACGGTCAGCCCGTGGTCGAAGGCGGACACGCGGGCGGACTCGGTGTCCTGCAGCCCGCCGTCGAGCCAGATCTTCACGTCGGTAGTACCTCTCCGGGTCCGTTGGCCTCGTACGCCCCCGACGCTACCGCGAGCAGCCGGGCCGCCTTCAGTTCGGTCTCCCGCCACTCCCCCTCGGGGTCGGACCCCCAGGTGATTCCGGCGCCGGTGCCGAAGCGCAGCAGCCCCGCGGCCCGGTCGAACCAGAAGGTGCGGATGCCGACGGCCAGCTCGCCCACTCCCCGGTCGGCGTCGACCCAGCCGACGCCTCCGCAGTACGGGCCCCGGGGCGCCGTCTCCAGTGCGTCGATGATCCGCAGGGCGCTCGACTTGGGCGCGCCGGTGACGGATCCGGGGGGAAAGGCGGCGTCGAGCAGCTCCGCCCAGCCGGCACCCTCGCGCAGCTCGCCGCGCACCGTCGACACGAGGTGCACGAGCCCGGGGTGCTTCTCGACGGCGCACAGGTCGGGCACCGTCACGCTGCCCGCGGCGCAGACCCGCCCGATGTCGTTGCGGACCAGGTCCACGATCATCACGTTCTCGGCGTAGTCCTTCTCCAGCAGGTCGGCCTCGGTCCGACCGGTCCCCTTGATCGGCCCGGACTCGACGAGCCGGCCGTCCCGGCGCAGGAACAGCTCGGGCGACGCGGTGGCGATCTCGACCCCGTGCCCGGGAAGCCGGATCGTTCCGGCGTACGGCGCCGGGTTGCCGCGGGCCAGCAGGGCGGTGAGGGCGTCCACGTCGGTGTCGGGGGCGACGGGCGCCGAGAGCACTCGGCAGAGGTTGGCCTGGTAGACCTCCCCGGCGGCTATGTGCTCGCGTATGCGCCGTACGGCCGCCGTGTACGCGGTGCGGTCGAGCGAGGTCGTCCAGTCACCGACGGCCGGGCCCCGCCACCTGCCCGGCGCGGGCGCCGGTACGGGCTCCGTCCGCACGTCCGCGAAGCGTGCGCAGGTCAGGCGGCCCTCGAAGTCCGCGCACACGGCCCAGAAACCCTCGGATCCGAGGGCGGCGGGATCACTCGTGACGTCGAGGAGACCGGCGGCGAGGCGGTCGCCGAAGCGGGCGAGAGGAGGGAGGTCGTGCACGTGGCCGAGTCTAGGCCGGTGTCGCCGAGGTAGCCCGAACGTGTCCTTCCGGGTGCACCGGCCAGGTCCGCGACCGGAGGCACCGCAGCACGCTGCACAAACGCGTTTTTGTGCTGGCCCCGGAATCCGCTAGAGTTCATCACGTCGCCGGGACGCGCAAGCGGACCGAACCGACAGGCGGACGTAGCTCAGTTGGTAGAGCGCAACCTTGCCAAGGTTGAGGTCGCGAGTTCGAGCCTCGTCGTCCGCTCGCAGGAACAGGAGGCCTCCCGGGTCTCCTACACTCCTGGTGGAGTGGCCGAGAGGCGAGGCAACGGCCTGCAAAGCCGTCTACACGGGTTCAAATCCCGTCTCCACCTCCAAGGACGATTAGCTCAGCGGGAGAGCGCTTCCCTGACACGGAAGAGGTCACTGGTTCAATCCCAGTATCGTCCACTGGTCCGCAAGGACCTTGATCCGCGAGGATCCCCGCGCGATTAGCTCAGCGGGAGAGCGCTTCCCTGACACGGAAGAGGTCACTGGTTCAATCCCAGTATCGCGCACGCAGCACTCCCAGGACGATTAGCTCAGCGGGAGAGCGCTTCCCTGACACGGAAGAGGTCACTGGTTCAATCCCAGTATCGTCCACACCGCCCGAAGCCCCCGGCCGTCTCGTACGGCCGGGGGCTTCGGCGTGTCCGCGCGCGGAGCGGGTCCGCGCGCGGGCCGGATCAGCTGGAGAAGAGCATGCGCCCGAAGCTCTTCTGACGGTGGTGGCCGTAATGGCCGTGACCGCCGTGCGGGGCGCCCCAGGCGGGAGCCTGAGCGGCCGGGTACGCCTGCGGGGCGGCGGGCGGGGCCGGCGGAGGCGGAGCGGGCTGGGACCACTGGGCCTCCAGGCGGGTCAGCGACTCCAGCTCGCCGTAGTCGAGAAAGATCCCGCGGCAACCGCTGCACTGCTCGATCTGAACGCCGTTGCGGTTGTAGGTGTGCATCGGTGCGTGGCACTTGGGGCACTGCATGCTCGGCTCAACTCCTCGCCGGTCGGTCCTGCTTCGCGTATCGCCAGGACAGACTCTGTCCGGCTGTGGGTCGGTTGCACCCTACTTCGCGGAACTTCGGCTCACCCGCGTGGGGCGCGGGGGCGGTGGGCGGTCATGCGCGCGCACGCGTCGACCAGTGACTGTTCCACCTCGTCCAGGGACCGGTCCGCCGCGACCGCCTTGGTGACGGCGCGGGCGGCGGTCTGCGCGATGAGGGCGCGGGCGGGAACATCCAGCGCGGGCCAGGGGTCTTCGACGGGCGGGACGGCCGGACCGCCGGACGCGCGGTAGGCGGTCAGGAAGCGGTGCCACTCGTCGGGCGGGAGCAGCCCGCAGGCGTACCAGGCCGCCGGACGGGCGAGGTCCCAGGCCGGGACACCGGTGCCCAGGTCGTCGACGTCTATCAGCAGCCAGGGGCCTTCGGGTGCGGGGTGGCGTACGAGCTGGCCGAGGTGGAGGTCGCCGTGGCAGAGGGTGGTGGTGTCCGGCATGGCGGCCTCGCCGCGGGCCCAGGCGGGAAGGGCGGCCCAGGCGCGCAGCACGGGAGCGGTGGCGGGGTGGTGCGGGGCGGACGCCCTGAGGCGGGCGACGGCCAGGGCCGCCTTCGCGGGGCCGCGCATGGAGGGTACGGCGGTGGGGGCCGGGGTGCGGTGGAGGTGGGCGAGGAGGGTCGCCGCGGCCTCCCAGGGCGCCGCGTCCGGGTCATCCGGGTCCACGGGGGTGCCGTACGGCCAGTGGGTGACGAGCCGCCCGTGCAGGGGGACGGGCGCCGGGCCCAGTGGGGGCAGGAGGACGCCGGGGAGCCGGGCGGCGACGGAGACACGGAGGGCCAGCTCGGCGGGGTCGGCGTCCGGCGCGTGGGCCTTGGCGACGATGCCGGCGTGCCGGACGACGGTGGCGTCGGGGCGGTCGGCGAGGGTGGCCGCGCCGCAGGGGCAGTCGCCGGGGCGGGCGTGGGCCGTTCCCCTGACGTGGGCGGTCAGGGCGGTCAGCAGGGGGTCCGTCGTCACGGGGAGAGGGTACGCAGGCAGATCCGCACCTTGCCCGCCCCTCCGCGTCGGCCCTCGAGCGGCCCGCGACCGGGTGCTCGATCGGGCCTTTGAGGCAAAAGCAATGCCGGCGCAGCTCCCCAGCTGCGCCGGCATTCTGCCGTCCGCCGCACCCCCGTCCCCACGGGGTTTCATGGATGGATGTCCCCGCCCGGACCGCTCTTCCGGGCCTGGGGTCGCCGCTCAGCGCCCCAGCATCACACCCACGGACGACGCCTGTGTGGCCACCGTCTCCCACCCGTCGAAGACGAGGAGGAGCAGGGCCGCCAGGGGCAGGGCCATGACCGTCGCCACCAACGGGTGGCGGCGTCCCTGACGGCGGTCCGCGCCTGTGCGGACCGGCGTCCGCGGTACCGTCTGGGCCATGGTCCCTCTCCTGACCGTTCGTGTTGTCCTTGACAGCGGCGGGCGTCCGACCTCGGGGGACGAGTGCTGCACCCGCCGCTTGACCTCAAATCTAGGCGCCGGGCGATCGCCGGACGTCATGCCCTCGTACCGATTGCCGGGCCTCCCGGAGGATGAGCCATGACCTGCGGTGTACTCCCCTGGGTGGAGACCGGGTCCCGCGTCTCGGGGTCATCCCGGAGGGGGCGTCCACAGTGACCCGGTTTCTCCGGGGCCGTCCGGTGACTTCGCTCACTCCGCCGCTTCTCCGCGCACGGCTGACGCCGCCCGGCGCCCCGTCCCGCCCGTCACCGCCGCGTGGTCGCGAGCCGTCTCGCCGGCCTCCCGGGCCCGCTCCACCCGATCGCCCGTCCTCGACCCAATCCCCCTGGTGCGGCGGTCGGTTGGGATGCCCGGCGGGGTGAGGTGGTCCCGCGTTCGCGGTCACTGACCTGTCCTCAACTCTCCCAGCCCGCACCGACAATCCATCGCCCCGAGAGGGCGCGGCCTCTGCGCGCGGGCGGCCGTGGAAACGTAAGCTGTGGCTCGTCACAGGGACCGGGCAGCGGGGATGAACATGGCGATGATGCGCCTGAGGCGCGAGGACCCGCGCGTCGTCGGCTCGTTCAGGCTTCACAGGCGGCTCGGCGCGGGTGGAATGGGCGTGGTCTACCTGGGCTCCGACAAGAAGGGGCAGCGGGTCGCGCTGAAGGTCATCCGGCCGGACCTGGCAGAGGATCAGGAGTTCCGTTCTCGGTTCGCCCGCGAGGTCTCGGCGGCCCGGCGCATCCGCGGTGGCTGCACCGCGCGGCTGGTCGCGGCGGACCTGGAGGCCGACCGGCCCTGGTTCGCCACGCAGTACGTGCCCGGCCCCTCCCTGCACGACAAGGTCGTCGACGGGGGCCCGCTCGGCGCGGTGGACGTCGCCGCCGTCGGCGCCGCCCTGTCCGAGGGACTGGTCGCCGTGCACGAGGCCGGGGTGGTGCACCGGGACCTGAAGCCGTCGAACATCCTGCTGTCCCCGAAGGGGCCGCGGATCATCGACTTCGGCATCGCCTGGGCGACGGGCGCCTCGACGCTCACGCACGTCGGCACCGCGGTCGGCTCCCCCGGGTTCCTCGCGCCGGAGCAGGTGCGCGGGGCTGCGGTCACCCCGGCCACGGACGTCTTCTCGCTCGGTGCCACTCTGGCGTACGCCTCGATGGGCGACTCGCCGTTCGGGCACGGCAGTTCAGAGGTGATGCTGTACCGCGTGGTGCACGAGGAGGCCCAACTGCACGGTGTCCCGGACGCGCTGGCACCACTCGTGCGGGCGTGCCTGGCCAAGGACCCCGAGGAGCGTCCCAGCACGCTGCAGCTGTCGCTGCGGCTCAAGGAGATCGCGGCCCGGGAGGCTCACGGCCTGGCCGACGTACGGCCGCCGGCGCCGCGCAGCGCGGAGGCGGACCGGCCCACGGGACGGCTCGCCGACACCTACCCGGAGCGTGCTCAGCGGCGTCCGCAGGGGCAGCAGGGCACGCCCGCGCCGCGGAGCGCGCCGGGCTCCCGGGGCCCGGCGCCCGGACGCGGCGGCCCCTCGCCGCGCGGCGGCACGCCGTCGCGCAACGGGTCCGCCGCACGGGGTGGCAGTCCCTCGCGCGGCGGAGCCGGCGGCCGGTCCGGTCCGCGGCCCACGCCCGCTTCCCGCAACACCACCGGCCGGAACAGCGCCCGCAACGACAGCGGCGGCCGGCCCGCGCCGCGCAGCGGGGCCGGCCGTACGGCGCCGAGGACCACGGGGACCGGTTGGCGTCGGCCCGCCAACCCGCGGCTGCTGCGGCAGCGCCTGTTCGTGTTCGTGGTCGTGACGCTGCTGGTCGCGCTGGGCATCGCCGCCGCGCAGGGCTGCCAGGGGCCGTCCCGCGGACTCGGCGACCACCGGGACGGTGTGCGGACGCAGCAGCAGGAACGGGTGGACGTACGGAGCGACGCTCCGGGACGGCAGGCCCCCGGGGCGTAGGCGGCTGCGGCCGGGGCGGCCCGGCGACCGGGACGAGCCCGTCGGCCCGGGCGGAGCTGACGACCGGCGGACGGTGGGGGGTAGGGCCACCGGCCCGGGGCGAGCCCGGCAGCCCAGGGCGGACCCGTCGACCGAGGACGGTCAGAGGTGGGACCACCAGCCGGGGACGAGCCCGGCGGACCCGTCGACCGACCGGCGGACGACCTGGTGCGAGCCCGCCGGCCCGGGGCGAGCCCGACCCAGGGCGGGCCCTGTCCGACCGGCGGACGACCAGGCGGGAAGGCCCGTCGGCCCGGGCGGGTCCGTCGACCGGTGGACGGTCGGGTGGGTGGGGCTATGCCGGGGGGCGGCCCGTCGTCACCGCGTAGAAGGCGACCGCTGCCGCCGCGCCCACGTTGAGGGAGTCGACGCCGTGGGACATCGGGATGCGGACCCACTCGTCGGAGGCGGCCAGGGCCCGCCGGGTCAGTCCGTCGCCCTCGGCGCCCAGCATGAGGGCCACCCGGTCCATGCGGTGCGGGGCGACGTCGTCGAGGGCCTTGGCCCGCTCGTCGGGGGTGAGGGCGAGGAGCGTGAAGCCCGCCTCACGGACCGTCTCCAGGCCGGCGGGCCAGGTGTCGAGGCGCGCGTACGGCACGGAGAAGACCGCGCCCATCGAGACCTTCACGCTGCGCCGGTACAGGGGGTCCGCGCAGTCCGGGGAGAGCAGGACCGCGTCCATGCCGAGTGCGGCGGCGGAACGGAAGATCGCGCCGATGTTGGTGTGGTCGTTGACCGACTCCATGACCACGACGCGGCGGGTGGTCCGGAGCAGGTCGGTCGCCGTGGGGAGCGGCTTGCGCTGCATCGAGGCCAGCGCGCCGCGGTGCACGTGGTAGCCGGTGACCTGTTCGGCGAGCGCCGGGTCGACGACGTACACCGGGGCGGGCGCCTCGTCGATGATGTCGCGCATGGTGTCGACCCACTTGGCGGAGAGCAGCATCGAGCGCATCGCGTAGCCCGCTTCCCCGGCCCGCCTGATGACCTTCTCGCCCTCGGCGATGAACAGGCCCTCGGCGGGTTCGCGTCGGCGGCGCAGCTCGACGTCGGTCAGCCCGGTGTAGTCGTGCAGGCGCGGGTCGTCGGGGTCCTCGACGGTGATGAGGTCGGCCATGTCACACCGTCCCGTGCGGGCCGACGTGCACGACCTCGCCGACAACGATGACGGCGGGGGGCTTGACCTCCTGCGCGACCACCGTCCGGGCGACCGTGGCGAGGGTCGCGTCGACCCGGCGCTGGGCCGCCGTCGTGCCCTCCTGGACGAGGGCTACCGGGGTGTCGGGGGACTTGCCGTGCGCGACGAGCGTCTCGGCGATCCGGCCGATCTTGTCGACGCCCATGAGGATCACGAGCGTGCCGGTGAGCTTGGCGAGGGACGCCCAGTCGACCAGGGAGCGTTCGTCGTCAGGTGCGACGTGTCCGCTGACCACGGTGAACTCGTGGGCGACGCCACGGTGGGTGACGGGGATGCCGGCCGCGCCGGGGACGGAGACGGAGCTGGAGATGCCCGGAACGACCGTGCAGGGGATGCCCGCCTCGGCCAGTGCCTGCGCCTCCTCCATACCCCGGCCGAAGACGAAGGGGTCGCCGCCCTTCAGCCGTACGACCGCCTTGCCCTGCTTGGCGTGCTCGATCAGTGCGTTGTTGATGGCCTCCTGGGCCATGAAGCGGCCGTACGGGATCTTCGCCGCGTCGATGACCTCGACGTGCGGCGGCAGTTCGGCGAGCAGGTCGCGCGGGCCGAGCCGGTCTGCGATGACCACGTCGGCCTCGGCGAGCAGGCGCCGGCCGCGGACGGTGATCAGATCCGGGTCACCGGGGCCGCCGCCGACCAGGGCGACGCCGGCGGTGCGGGTGCGGTGGTGCGGGGCGACGAGGGTGCCGTCGCGCAGGCCCTCCACGACCGCGTCGCGGATGGCGGCGGTGTGGCGGGGGTCGCGGCCGCGCGCGTTCGTGGTGAGCACGGCGACGGTGACGCCCTCGCTGTGTCCGGTCGCCGGGGTCCAGGCCGTCGCCCGGTCGGCGTCGTCGGAGCGGACGCACCACACGCGGTGCCGTTCGGCCTCGGCGGAGGCGGCGGTGTTGGCCTCGGGGTCACTGGTGGCGATCAGGGCGTACCAGGCGTCCGCGAGGTCGCCTTCCGCGTAAGGGCGCCTGTCCCACGCGATCTCGCCCGCGTCCGCCATGGCCTCGACCGAGGGGGTCGCCTCGGGGGACACGAGGCGGATGTCCGCGCCGGCCGCGATGAGGGCGGGCAGGCGACGCTGGGCGACCTGGCCCCCGCCGAGGACGACCACACGACGGCCGGTGAGGCGGAGACCTACAGGGTAGGCGGGGTGTTCGGCCATGAGGGTGGGCTCCTCGTCCTGGCGATGCGGTGGGCGCTGCGGCTCTGGAGCGGCCCTGACGTGCGGATTCTATGAGACGCGCGGGTGCGCGGTGGTCCGTCGGACGCTGCGGGTGCGCGGTGGTCCACGGGACGTGCGGGTGCGCGGTCCGGCGGGTTCAGCGTACGGCGCGCACGGCGGGGGTGGGGCGGCGGCGACGGATCGTCCGCCGTGCCGCCTCCCTCCCCCGCCGCGGGGGCTACTTCTCGGTGACGCCCGCCGAGTCGAACGTCGCCACCTCGTGCATCGCCCGTGCGGTGCTCTGCACCATCGGCAGGGCGAGCAGCGCGCCGGTGCCCTCGCCGAGGCGGAGGTCGAGGTCGACCAGCGGGCGCAGGCCCAGCTTGTTCAGCGCGGCGACATGGCCGGGCTCGGCACTGCGGTGACCGGCGATGCAGGCCGCGAGGACCTCCGGTGCGATCGCGCGGGCCACCAGGGCGGCGGCACCCGCGCTGACGCCGTCCAGGATCACCGGCGTACGCAGCGACGCGCCGCCGAGCAGCAGGCCGACCACGGCCGCGTGCTCGAAGCCGCCGATCGCGGCGAGGACACCGATGGGGTCGGCCGGGTCGGGCTGGTGGAGTTCGAGGGCGCGGCGGACGACCTCGGTCTTGCGGGCCAGCGTCTCGTCGTTGATGCCGGTGCCGCGGCCGGTGACCTCGGCGGGGTCGGCGCCGGTGAAGACGGCGATCAGGGCGGCGGACGCGGTGGTGTTCGCGATGCCCATCTCACCGGTGAGCAGGGCCTTGTTGCCGGCGGCCACGAGGTCGCGGGCGGTCTCGATGCCGACCTCGATGGCCTGCTTGGCCTCCTCGCGGGTCATCGCGGGGCCGGTGGTCATGTCGGAGGTGCCCGCGCGGACCTTGCGGGGCAGCAGCCCCGGCGTGGCGGGCAGGTCGGCGGCGACGCCGACGTCCACGACGCAGACCTCGGCACCGACCTGGGTGGCGAAGGCGTTGCAGACCGCTCCCCCGCCCAGGAAGTTGGCCACCATCTGGGCGGTGACCTCCTGCGGCCAGGGGGTGACGCCCTGCGCGTGCACACCGTGGTCGCCGGCGAAGACCGCGACGGCCGCGGGCTCCGGGATGGGCGGCGGGCACTGACGGGACAGGCCGGAGAGCTGGGCGGAGATGATCTCCAGCATGCCGAGCGCGCCGGCCGGCTTGGTCATGCGCTTCTGCCGCTCCCAGGCCTCGCCGAGCGCCTTGGCGTCCAGCGGGCGGATCTGCGCGACGGTCTCGGCGAGCAGGTCGTGCGGTGCCTCGCCGGGCAGGGCGCGGCGCCCGTACGTCTCCTCGTGCACGACCCAGGACAGCGGGCGGCGCTTGGACCAGCCGGCCTGCATCAGCTCGGGCTCGTCCGGGAACTCGTCGACGTATCCGACGCACAGGTAGGCGACGACCTCCAGGTGCTCGGGCAGGCCGAGGGCGCGGACCATCTCGCGCTCGTCGAAGAAGCTGACCCAGCCGACGCCGAGGCCCTCGGCGCGGGCGGCGAGCCAGAGGTTCTCGACGGCGAGCGCGGAGGAGTACGGCGCCATCTGCGGCTGGGTGTGCCGGCCCAGGGTGTGCCGGCCGCCGCGGGTCGGGTCGGCGGTGACGACGATGTTGACCGGGGTGTCGAGGATGGCCTCGACCTTCAGTTCCTTGAACTGCTTGGCCCGGCCCTTGGGGAGCGACTTCGCGTACGCCTCGCGCTGACGCGTCGCCAGTTCGTGCATGGTGCGGCGGGTGTCGGCGGAGCGGATGACGACGAAGTCCCAGGGCTGCGAGTGGCCGACGGAGGGCGCGGTGTGGGCGGCCTCCAGGACGCGGAGCAGCACCTCGTGCGGGATGGGGTCGCTGCGGAAGCCGTTGCGGATGTCACGGCGTTCACGCATGACCTTCAGGACGGCCTCACGTTCGGCGTCGCCGTAGCCGGGGGCCGCGGGGCCGGTGGACTGTCGTGCTTGTGCCACTGCGGCCGTGCTCACGTCGTGCGGGTCTTTCTGCTCTTCACTGACTTCCTGGACTTCCTGGACTTCCCGGACCTCCGGGGGGGCCTGGAACGTCTGTTCCACGTCGACCTGCGGGTCGGCACCGCGGGTGTCCAGGTCGTCGGCGTTCTGGACGAGTCCGGGCTCGGCCTCGCGCGGGGTGGGGGCCACGGCGGCCGGGTCCGGTGTCCGGACGGTCTCGTCCTCCAAGGGGAGGACGAGGACCTCGGGCGCAGCGGGTGCCAGGTGCGGGGTGGTGGGCACCTGGCCACCGACGATCGGCGTGAACTGGCCGACGGAGTCGTCGGGGTGGGGCTCCGGGGCGACGGCGAGGCCCGCGGGCCGGGGGTCCGGCTCGGCCGGAGCGGCCGGTGCCGCGTGACCGGGCGCCCCGTGGGCGGCGTCCGCGTCCTGCGGTGCGGCGACGGTCATGAGGGACTGGGGGCCTTGCGCGGGCTGCGGGACGTCCGCGTGCGGGACGGGCTGGTGCTGGGGCCCACGCTCCGGCTCGGGCGCCGGCTGGGGCTCGGGGACGGACCGAACGTCCGGCTGGGGTGCGACGGCCTGCGGGACGGGTTGCGGGGCCGGCTGGGGTGCGGCGGCGGCTTCCGGCGCGGGCTGCGAGCCCGGCTGGGGCTCAGCAGGCGCTTCCGGCACCGGCCGCGAGCCCGGCAGAGGCTGTACGGCCGCTTCCGCCACGGGTGCGGGCTGCTCGGCGGCGGCCGGTGCTTCCGGGGACGGCTCGGTTTCCACGGCCTCGGGCGCGAGTACGTCGCGTGCCTCAACAGGCGCGGGTACTTCGGACGCCTCAACAGGGGCCGGTACCCCGGGTGCCTCGGCGTCGAGGTGCGCGGGCGCTTCGGGGAACGGGACCTGGTGGGGCTCGGGAGCCTGAACAGGTTCGACTGCCTGAACAGGTTCGACTGCCTGAACGGGCTCGACTGCCTGGACGGGCTCGCCGGCTTCGGCGGCCCGGGCGGTCTCGGCGGCGGGCGCCTCGGCACTCCGGGCCGGCTCCGGCACAGGAACCTCGGCGGCCCGGGCGCCCTCGGGCGCAGGTTGCTCGGTCGCCTCGGCCGAGCGGGGTTGCTCCGACACAGGCTGCTCGGCGGCCTCTTGGACGGGCTCGGGCGTGTCCGTCTCCGCGACCGGCGCCGCCACGGCCTCGTCCACGGGGAGGGCGGCGGAGGCCGGGCCGGCCTCGGGTCCCGGCACCGCCGCCGGTGCGGACACGTCGCCCTCGGCGGCCTCGGCCACGGCCTCGGGCTCCTGCCCCTCGTCACCGGCGCCCGGCGTCTGGGGCCCGTACGTCACCTCGTCATCCGGCACGGCGTCGTCACCGTCCGCGTCGCCCACCACGGCCACGCCCTCCGCGGCCTCGGCCGGGGCGTCCGCGGCCGGGGGTGCGGTCTCGCCCGGCTCCCCGGACGCGTCGGCCACCCCGGCCCGCGCCGCGACGGCCTCCGTCGCCACCCGGGTCACGAGCGCCTCGGCGGCGCCCACCGGCTCGGGAACCTGACCGGGTGCCGGAACAACCGTTTCCGCAGCCGTCGCCCCCGCGCTCGCCGGGGCCTGCGGTGCCGCCTGCGCGCCCCAGGGCGCCGCCCCCTGCGGAGGCGTCGCGGCAGCCTGCGGAACGTCGAGGTACTCGGGACCGGCGGTCGGCGGACCTGCGTGCCGTACCGGCATGTCGGCGGGGCCGCGGTCGGCGAGGGAACGGACCGGGCTCGCGGAGGTGTCGGGGATCGGCGGACCGAGGTGCAGGGGTCGGCGCGGGGGAACCGGGGCGGACGCCGGCTCCGGCGCCGACGGCGGGTCGGGCAGCCGGACTCCGCCGAGGTCGACCGAGCCGCTGTCGCGACCGGACAACTCGTGCGGACCCGGCTGGTGCACGGTCTCGACGACCGGCTCCGGCGCGGGCGGCGCGACCTCGTTGCCCCAGGCGCTCTGGGCCCCCGGCAGAAGCAACAGGTCCTCGTCCTCGGCGGTGGTCTCGGAGAGGTAGGTGTACGCGCCGGGCGCGGGGACGCCCGGCTGCTCCACCATGCCTGCGTTCTCCGGCAGCCCCTCGCCCGGGATCTGGCCGGTGTCGGTCATGCGTAACCCCTCGCCCATCGGTTAGTGCTTCTACGACCACGCCCGGGACGGCGCACCGACCGCCCCGTAGTGAAGAACGAGCGTGCGTGCCCAGCGGCACGAACGACCCGCCGGAAAAGACGACAAAGCCATTCAGTGGCATTGTCGCGGTCGTTCCCCCGTCACGACAGCTTGATCCGCGACGGCCCGCTGTGGACTGCGCCACGTTGCGCGGCCCCCGGTTGTGCCGTACCACACCCCGCCCGTAACTGGCGGTTTTTACGGACATTGACCGGCGAAACGCCGGGTGTCCGAGTGCGGTACAACAATCCGCCAGCCTACCTCGGGCGGTATGACAACCCGATCACGGGGCGCGGTCCGGACGTCCCGCGCGTCGCCCGAGCACCACCCCTCAACGAGGCGCTTCGCGCCGGAGGATTTCCCCGGTGAGCAGGAACACGACGCTCCGCTCCGTCTCGGTCCACGCCCGGGTGTCGAGTCCGACGGACTGCAGCAGCGCGCACTCGACCCGGTAGCCGTGTTCCGTCAGGTCCCTGCCGACGAGTTCGGCGGCGTCGCGGGTGGCCGCGTGCGCGACGATCCGCTGCGGGCGCCGGTCGGCGACCGCGGAGACCACGGCCGCTCCGCCGCCGCCGATGCGGACGACGTCCGGTTCGGGGAGGTCCTCAAGGACGTGGGGGGCGGTGCCGTGCACGATCTGCACCTGGGTTCCGAAGTGACGGGCGACGGCCTCGGTGCGGGCGCAGGCGTCCGGGTCGCGGTCGACCGCGATGACGGCGGCTCCGCCGCGGGCCGCCTCGGTGGCGAAGGCGCCGCTGCCGCAGCCGATGTCCCACACGAGGTCGCCGAGGCGCGGTCCGAGCCGGGCGAGTTGGGCCGTGCGGAGCAGGTCGGTCTCGCCCTCGCCGAGTTCACCGCCGTACGCCTCGGCGGGCAGCGTCCAGCCGCGCGGTCCGGCGGCGGGGTCGCGGCCGGCGATCCACCCGGTGCCGTCGGTCGTGGTGCCGGGGCTGGCGGTCCCGCCGACGACGATCACGACGTTCGGGTCCCGCCAGGTGTGGTCGGCGGCCTTGTCCGAGGTGACGACGCTGACCTGTTCGCGAGCGGTGCCCAGTTCCTCGCAGATGACGAAGGTGCGGTGGACGCCCTCCATCAGCAGGCCGAGTTCGGCGGGACCGGCGCCCGGGGAGGTGAGGACCGCGACCTTGGTGTGGGCCCGGCATACGTTCACCGCGCGTCGCAGGGTGCGCGGGTGGGCGACGACCACATGGGCGTCGTCCCAGGGCATACCGGCGCGGGCGAAGGCGGCGGCCACGGAGGAGACCGCCGGGACGACTTCGACCTCCAGGCCGTACTCGGGGGCGCGCAGGGTCCGTACGACGCCGAAGAAGCCGGGGTCCCCGTCGGCGAGGACGACCGTCGTTCCGCGGTGGGCGGCGATGCGGCGGGCGGCGAGGGCGACGCTGCCGAGACGGATGCGTTCGGCGGCGGGCGGTACCTCGGGAAGTGCCAGGTGGTGGGGGGCGCCGGCCACCAGCGTGGCGGCGCCGAGAGCTGAGCGTGCCGCGGCGGTCAGTGGCGAACCGTCCCAGCCGATCACCGTGACCCGGTCGGCCATCGTCGTCAGTCTCCAGGTTGTTCGCAGGTCGTGGTCGCGGAACCGTTCGCGGGCGCGCCCCGTGAGGGTACCTGGTGCGGCCCGGGGGGGGGCGGGGTGGCGGTGGGGAACGGTCCCGGTGGATCAGTTCCAGTCGGTGAAGCTGGTGAAACCGTCGCTGTCGGTCAGTGGCCCGGCCGCGCCCTCGAGGTCCTCGGGCAGCAGGCTCCACACGATGAAGTCGGTGCGTACGTCGGTCCAGAAGCCGTCGTCGGTGCGCACGCGGGCTATGCAGGCGTTGCGCAGGACGCCCTCGCTGATGCAGCCGATCTTCTGGGCGACCTGCTGGGAGGCCGTGTTGTCGGCCGCGGTCCGCAGCTCGACGCGTTCGAACTTCTGGTCGCCGAAGAGCCACTGGGCGGTGGCGAGCGCCGCCTCGGACGCGTAGCCCTCGCCCCGGGCCCAGGGGGCGGTTATGTACGACAGTTCGGTGGACCGTACGTGCCAGTTGGTCTTGGTCAGCTGGACGATGCCGACCAGCCGTTGGGTGAGGAACTCGGTGACGGCGAGGTCGAGTCCCCGGCCGGCCGTGCGTTCGGCGGGGGCGTACTCGCCTATCCAGGTACGGGCGCCCTGCTCGGTGAAGGGCTGTGGGACGTGGGTCCAGGCGGCGACCTGTTCGTCGTTCATCATGGCGGTGAGGGCGGGGACGTCGTCCTCGTCGAGGGGGCGCAGCACCAACCGCTCCGTGCTGATGGAGATGTTGGGGAAGGTGCTCGTCATGCGCCGCTCCGTAACCTGTGAAACCGTCAGGGCCTGTCGAACTGCCCAGCATGCAGCATGCGGGCATGCAACCACACCATGGGGTCCTCCCCACCGCGGCGGCGTGGACGGAGGACCCCGAGGGGTGCGGGCGGTGTGGATCAGAAGGAGGGCAGCACCGCGCCGGCGTACTTGTCCTCGATGAACTTCTTCACCTCGGGGGAGTTGAGGAGCTTCGCGAGCTTCTTCACGCGCGGGTCGTCCTCCCGGCCCTCCTTTACGGCGAGGAGGTTGCTGTTCGGGTTGCCCTTGGCGCTCTCCAGGACGAGGGCGTCCTTGGCCGGCTCGAGGTCGGCCTCGATGGCGTAGTTGCCGTTGACGACGGCTGCGTCGACGTCGTCCAGGGAGCGCGGGGTCTGGGCCGCCTCCAGCTCCTTGAACTTGAGGTCCTTCGGGTTCTTGGTGATGTCCGAGGGGGTCGCCGAGGTGCCGACGCCGTCCTTGAGGGTGATGATCCCGTTGGCCGCGAGGAGCTGCAGGGCGCGGCCCTCGTTGACGGTGTCGTTCGGGACGGCGACGGTCGCACCGCTCTTGAGCTCGTCGGCCTTGTCGACCTTGTGGGAGTAGAGGCCGAGGGGCTCCAGGTGCACGTCGACGACGGACACGATGTGGGTGCCGTTCTTCTTGTTGAAGTCGTCGAGGTACGGCTGGGTCTGGAAGTAGTTGGCCCCCACGGAGCCGTCCTCCGTCGCCGTGTTCGGCGTGACGTAGTCGGTGAACTCCTTGACCTCGAGGTCGAGGCCCGCGTCCTTCGCCAGGTTGTCCTTGACGTAGTTCAGGATCTCGGCGTGCGGGGTGGGGCTCGCGGCGACGATCAGCGGGCCGGAGGTGTCGGAGGCGGAGTCCTTGTCCGAGCCGCAGGCGGAGAGCCCGAGGGTGAGGGCTCCGGCGGCGAGGACGGCGGTGGTGATCTTGGCGGTGTTACGCACGAAAAGTGCCTTTCCTGAGGGTGGTGCGGCCCCGTCTCGGGTGGTTACGGGGAGTCTGGGGACGGAACGAGCGGCGAGTTACGCGACCTTGCTCACGTCGGCCGCCGCGGGCTCCTTGGCCTTGAGCAGCCGGAGCCTGGGGGCGGCGCCCCCGCGTCCGCCGCGGCGGTGCAGGGTGCGGGCCGCGTAGTCGCCGGCGAACTGGATGATCGAGATGACGACGGCGAGGATCGCGACGGTGATCCACATCAGACCGGTCTCGAAGCGCTGGTAGCCGTAGCGGACGGCGAGGTCGCCGAGGCCGCCGCCGCCGACGGTGCCGGCCATGGCCGAGTAGCCGATGAGGGCGATGATCGTGGTGGTGGTGCTGGCGATCAGCGACGGAAGCGCCTCGGGGACCAGGACCTTGCGGACGATGGTCCAGGTGTTGCCGCCCATGGACTGGACGGCCTCCACGAGCCCGCCGTCGACCTCGCGGACGGCGGTCTCGACCAGCCGCGCGAAGAAGGGGATGCCGCCGATGGCGAGCGGCACGATCGCCGCCTCGCTGCCGATGGTCGTACCGGTCACCCACCGGGTGAAGCTCATCAGCGCCACCATGAGGATGATGAACGGCATCGAGCGGCCGATGTTCACGATCTGGCCGATGACCTTGTTGACCAGGACGTTCTGCAGCAGGCCGCCCTTGTCGGTGAGGACGAGGAGCACACCGAGCGGGAGCCCGGCCACCACGGCGATCAGGGTGGACCAGCCGACCATGATCAGGGTCTCCCAGGACGCCTGCTCCAGCAGGGGCTGCATCTCGGACCAGGTCACTTGGCACCTTCCTTCACCAGCGGGGACGGCTGCGCCGGCGTCTCGTCCACCACGTCGATCTGCAGGCCCTGCTCGCGCAGGAAGCCGACGGGCACCACGTTGTCCTCGTAGCGGCCGGGCAGTTCGATGCGCATCCGGCCGACCTGGAGGCCGCCGACGGTGTCGATGGCGGCGCCGAGGATCGATATGTCGATGTTGTAGGTCCGGGAGAGCTGGGAGATGACGGGCTGGGTGGCGGCCTCGCCGTGGAAGGTGACGTCGAGGACGGTGCGGTCGTCCCCGGACGCGTCGCCGCCGACCGGGAAGAGCGCGGCGGCCAGCTCGGAGCCCGGGGTGGCGAGGAGTTCGCCGACCGTGCCGGACTCGACGATGCGGCCCTGGTCCATGAGGGCGGCCGAGTCGCAGATGCTCTTGACGACGTCCATCTCGTGGGTGATGAGCAGGACGGTGAGTCCGAGCTGCCGGTTCAGGTCGCGCAGCAGCTGGAGGATGGAGCGGGTGGTCTCCGGGTCGAGGGCGCTGGTGGCCTCGTCGGAGAGCAGGACCTTGGGGTCGCCGGCCAGGGCGCGGGCGATGCCGACGCGCTGCTTCTGGCCGCCGGAGAGCTGGGCGGGGTAGGCCTTGGCCTTGTCGGCGAGACCGACGAGGTCGAGCAGCTCCAGCGCCTTGCGGGAACGTTCCTTCCCGGACTTGCCGAGGATCTCCAGCGGGAGTTCGACGTTGTCCTGCACGGTCCGCGAGGACAGCAGGTTGAAGTGCTGGAACACCATGCCGATGCGGCTGCGTGCCTGCCGCAGTTCCCGGCCCGCGCGGGGGCCGCGGCCGGCCAGCGCGGTCAGGTCCTGACCGGCGACGGTGACCGTGCCGGCGGTGGGGCGCTCCAGGAGGTTGACGCAGCGGATGAGGGAGGACTTGCCGGCGCCGGACTGGCCGATGACGCCGTACACCTCGCCCTCGCGGACGTGCAGGTCGACGCCGTCGAGGGCGGTGACCTCACGGCCTCGTGAGCGATAGACCTTCGTGAGGCCCGATGTGGTGATCACGTGGGTTTCCGTCACTGTCGAGTGCGCGGCGCGGGTGTGGGCGCCGGGCACGGGGGCGTTGTTCTTCGGGGTTCTCGGGGGACCTTCGGAACGCGGCACGGTTCTCGCGGTGGCGTGCAACCGGGGGGACCGGGGAGAAACGTGTGCGCGGGGCGTGGCTCAGCCGCGTGCGCGGGGCGCGGTGGCGGACAGGAGCGGGCGCTCGCTTCGGGGCGCGAGGCTCAGGTGGTGCAGGGGCCCTCTAGAAGGCGCACATTCGACACATACAACGAGCACCGGGCGTCATCGTCGCCTCGGTCGCCGGGGTGCGGTCGCTCGTCGTGCTCATGCGATCAGTAAAGCAGACGTGTGGTTCTGACCGGTCACCGCTGTCCGGATGCTGGACAGCGGTGGATGACGGCCGGTCGCAAAGGCGTGTTTCAGCCCCGGACGGAGATCTCGATTCCTCCGTCGGTGACCAGTGCGGACAAGGCCGACAGGTCGGTGACCACCAGGTCGGCGTCGAGCTCACCGGCCGCGTGGGTTGTGGCCAACGCCACGGTGGTCATGCCGGCGGCGCGGCCGGCCCGGAGCCCGGCGGGGGCGTCCTCGAAGACGACGCAGGCGGCCGGGTCGACGCCCAGGGAGCGGGCGCCGAGCAGGTAGGGCTCGGGGTCGGGCTTGCCGCGCGTGATGTCGTCGGCGGCGACGAGTGTCTTGGGCAGGATGCCGACGGCGTCGAGCCGGGCCTCGGCCAGCCGCCGCGTGGCGGAGGTGACGACGGCCCAGCGGTCGGCGGGGAGGGCGTCGAGGAAGTCCCTGGTGCCGGGCAGCAGGTGCACGCCCCCGCCCGACACGTCCTCGACCTCCAGCTGCTCGATCCGCGCGACGGCCTCCGGCACGACGTGCGCGGGCAGCAGGTCGGCGGCCACCTCCGCGGCCGGCCGCCCGTGCAGCTCGACCCGCCCGAACGCCTCCGCCGTGATCCCGTACTCACCGGCCCACCGCGCCCAGCAGCGGCGCACGGATTCGAGGGAGGACAGGAGGGTGCCGTCGTTGTCGAACAGGAGGGCCTGCGCATGGATCTTCATACCGCCGACCCTACGGTGACCCCGTTCCCCGCCGGACGGGGTCGGGCTCGGCCAGGCTTTTCGGGCGTAATAGGGTCGCTGCCATGCTTGACGTCCTGACGCTGGTGACCGGCGTCGCCGCGCTGCTGCTCGCCGCCTGGTGCGGCTGGGCGGCCTACCGTGACCAGCCGACGAAGGACTGGCACTTCATCGCCATGGCCGTGGTCTCGCTGCTGGCGCTGATCCAGCTGGTGGTCGGGATCGTGCAGCTGGCGCGGGGGGAGGACCCCGAGCAGGGCACGACGATCTTCGTGGCGTATCTGCTGGGTGCCTTCGCCTGTGTCCCGGCGGCGGGGTTCATGTCGCTGGCCGAGCGCACCCGCTGGGGCTCGGTGACGGTCGCCGCCGGCGGAGTCGTCCTCGCCGTTCTCGAGGTGCGGCTGTATGACATCTGGGGAGGCTGAGATGGTGGCGACGGAGGAGAACCCGGCCCGAAAGCGGCTGATCAGTGGGCCGGGGATCCTGCTGGTGTGGCTGTACGGGGTGATGGTCGTCGGTGCCGTCTCGCGGTCCGTGTACCAGGTCGCGACCGAGTTCGACCGGGCGCCGCTCGCCTACACGCTGTCGGCCGTCGCCGGCGTCGTCTACGGCTTCATCACGTACACCCTGGTGCGCGGTGGCGAGACGGCCCGCAGGGCGGCGCTGGTGTGCTGCGCCGCCGAGCTCGTGGGTGTCCTGACGGTCGGCACCTGGACGCTGGTGGAGCCGTCCGCCTTCCCCGACGCGACCGTGTGGTCGGACTACGGGATGGGTTACCTCTTCATCCCCGTACTGCTGCCGCTGTCGGCGCTGTTCTGGCTGCGCCGGGCCCGCACCGCGTAGCCGCTTCCGCACCGCGTGGCCGCCCCGCGCCGCGTAGCGGGCCCCCGTACCGTGTAGCGGCTCCACGGCCCGGCGGCTCGTCAGGCCGTGGTCGCGTACGTCCCGGCCGGCTTCTCCAGGACGATCATGGGGACGCCGTCCGCTCCCTGCGCGGTCCCCACCGTCTCGTAGCCGACCCGCCGGTACAGCCGCAGGTTGCTCTCGCTGCGGTGCCCGGTGTGCAGGCGGAAGCGCTTGGCGCCGCGCTCCCCGGCGAGTGCCGACTCGGCGGCGCGCAGCAGGCGGGCGCCGATGCCGTGCCCCTGGAGGCGGGGGTGGACGCACAGCTTGCCGATGGCCGCGGCCCCGTCCTCGGTCACCCGGCCGCGCACCGAGCCGACGACCTCGTCACCGAGCCGTGCCACGAAGACGCAGTCGGCGGCGACCTCCTCGCGCACGGAGTCGAGGGTCTGGACGAGCGGGTCGATGCGGTAGTTGCCGTACAGCGCCGCTTCGCTCTGGAAGCAGAGGTACTGCAGCCGGAAGATCTGCTCGACGTCCTGCTCGGTCGCCGCCGAGATGGTCACGCTCATGCCCATGTGCGCATGCCTCCCGCTCATCTGATCATCTGTGGTCCCCCACTCCTATCCCCGTCCTCAGCGAGCCGCAACCTCCGGCGCCAGTAATCGCCGCAGACATCCCAGACATCGGGAACGTTCCGGCCCAAGACTGCCCTGTGAGATACCCAACTCCCCCGCGATTTCCCGGTATGTGAGGTCCTTCGGCGACAGCAGGGCCTCGATCAGCCGGGGGCAGCGGCCCGGCAGCCGGCGCACGGCGTCGCGCAGGGCGCGGTGCCGGGCCGCGGTGAGCGCGAGGTGCTCGGGCTCGTGCTCGGCGGCCCCGGCGGGCTCGATCCCGTACGGCTGCTCGGTGCGAGCCGTACGGCGGGTGCGGCGGGCCTCGCTGCGGACGGCGCTGCGCAGCCAGCGGTGCGGGTCATGGGGCGGGTCGTCGGCCTTCAGCCGTTCCAGGAGGCGCAGCCAGACCGCCTGCTCCAGGTCGCCGGGCTCGGCTCCGGCGGCATATGCCTCGGCCGACGCCTCGGCGGTGAGCAGGGGGCGCAGGAAAGTGACCAGGTCGGGCGTCATATGCAAGGCGACGCGGCCGTCCGGGCGGCGGGTTGCCCGGACGGCCGAAGGTCACCCCAACCGGGGGTGTTCGCTCAGTTGTTGACGAAGTCCTCACGGGCCAGCAGGCCCGTGTCCGGGTTGTCGGTGAAGACGCCGTCGATGCCGGTGGCGAAGTAGGTCCCGAACGCGCCGAAGACGTCGCCGTAGGCGTCGCGGTCGCTGCCCTTGCGGAAGTCCGCGGGCAGGAAGGGATTCTCGTTGCGCATGGTGTACGGGTGCAGGATCAGGCCCGCGCGGTGCGCGTCGCGGACCAGCGTGGTCGGCTCGGTGAGCCGGCCGGCGGAGTCCCGCGGGATGATCAGGTCCAGCGTCGGGCCGATGCCCTGCGCGTAGGAGGCGATCTCCTTCAGGCCCTTCGGCGTGATGAGGTCGGCCGTGGTGCGCGGGTCGCCGGTCTCGACGAAGTCCCAGGGGCGGCTGCTCGCGCCGGACAGCAGGACGGCGAGGGGATTGCCGACGAGCCTGCTCATCCGCTGGATGCTGGTGGGCTCGAAGGACTGGATGATGACGGGCGAGTTCTTCCGGTCCTTGCCGTACTTGCGCAGCAGCCGCGCGAGGCGCTCCTCCGTGCCCAGGCCCAGCTTGCGGAAGTAGGTGGGGTGCTTGAGTTCGGGGTAGATCCAGACCTGCTTGCCGCGCCTGCGGGTCTGCTCGTTCTGCCAGCGGAGCACCTCTTCGAAGGTGGGGATCTCCCACCGGCCGTCGTAGAGGGTGCTGTGCGGGCGGTTGGCGGGGATGCGTTCGGTCGCGCGGAGCGTCTTGAGCTCGGCGAGTGTGAAGTCCTCGGTGAACCAACCGGTGGTGGAGACGCCGTCGAGCAGCTTGGTGCGCTTGCGGTCGGCGAACTCGGGGTGGTCGGCGACGTCCGTGGTGCCGCCGATCTCGGGCTCGTGCCGGCAGACCAGGTGACCGTCCTTGGTGGGGACCAGGTCCCCGGCCTCGACGATGTCGGCGCCCATGTCGAGGGCCAGTTCGTAGGCGCCGAAGGTGTGCTCGGGCCGGTAGCCGCTGGCGCCGCGGTGGGCGATGACGGTCGGGACGGGCAGGCTCTTCACGCCGCCGTGTCCGCCGCCGTGCCGGGCGTCGGCGGCGCTCGCCGTGCCGGACAGGCCGAGTACGGCTCCGCCCGCCCCGAGCACCGCTGCTCCGAGGAGCGCCCGCCGTCCGGTGCCGCCCGCCTGCTCGTCCGACTCCTGCGTTCCCATCAGGGCCTCCTGCCGTTGACCGTCGGTGCGGGCCGATCGTAGGGGCGCGTACATGACGAACGGGAGACCTCGGCCGGAACACGCGGGTGCCTGGAGATGTCGTATGGGCGTGGAGGGGCCGGTGGGGCGGGATAACTGACGGCGCGTCGGCTTCGGGGCGGCGGGGCGGGGTACACGGTTCGGTGGCCGCGGTCGTCGTGGCGGCGGCCGGCGAGACCGTGACCGGGGAGGCGAGGCCTGCGGCGCGCCTCGCGCCGTCCGCGCGTCGCGTGTGCTTCGATCCGGGCCGTGTCCTCACCTCAGGACCGACGACGCCGGTCCCTGTGGACGCGACCTGCCTCACATGCGCGGGTGGGCGTCACCGCGGCGCGACACCACCGCACCGCAGGTGAACGCATGTCAACACGGTGTAAGGCCCGGGTGACGGACGTGCGTGACCCCCTGGGCCGCGAGTAATGTCCTCACCTGCACAGACTCATACCGCATCCCCGACACCGGAGGACCCGTTGTCCCGCTTCGCGTTCATCAAGGCAGTGCTCGGCCCGATCATGCGCCTGATGTTCCGCCCACGGGTGGAGGGCGTGGAGAACATCCCCGGCGACGGTCCGGTGATCCTGGCCGGCAACCACCTCACCTTCATCGACTCGGTGATCATGCCCCTGAACTGCGACCGGCAGGTCTTCTTCATCGGCAAGGACGAGTACGTCACCGGCAAGGGCTTCAAGGGCCGGCTGATGGCCTGGTTCTTCACCGGCGTCGGCATGATCCCGGTCGACCGCGACGGCGGCCGGGGCGGGGTCGCGGCCCTGATGACGGGACGCCGGGTGCTGGAGGAGGGCAAGGTCTTCGGCATCTACCCGGAGGGCACCCGCTCCCCCGACGGCCGTCTCTACCGGGGCCGCACCGGCATCGCCCGGCTGACCCTGATGACGGGCGCCCCCGTCGTCCCGTTCGCCGTCATCGGCACCGACAAGCTCCAACCGGGCGGCGCGGGCCTGCCCCGGCCGGGCAAGGTCACGGTCCGCTTCGGCGAGGCGATGGAGTTCTCCCGCTACGAGGGCATGGACCGCGACCGCTACGTCCTTCGGGCCGTGACCGACTCCGTGATGACCGAGGTCATGCGGCTGTCCGGCCAGGAGTACGTGGACATGTACGCGAGCAAGGCCAAGGCGGCGTAAGGCCGCGCGGACACACCGACGGCGGGCCGCTTCCCGTGCGGCCCGCCGTCGGTGTTCGCCGGGTGCCGGGCCGCCGGGCGTCCCGACCGGAAGTTCACCACCGCCTCCTGGCACCGGCCGCACGGGCCGGTGGCGCCGGGGGCCCGGTGACGCCCTGGACCGGCTGACGCCATCGGCCGGTGTCGCCACGGACCGGGACGGGCCACGGACCGGGGTTACGCCAGGGCTGGTGCCCCGGCCAGAGCCCGGCCGCGCGTTACGGGTGCTCCACCCCGTCCTCCAGCTTCTGGCCCCGCAGCAGGAACCAGGACGCCGCGGCGGCCGCCAGCAGCACGGCCGCGCCGACACCCGCCGCGAGGGTCAGGCCGTCGACGAAGGCCTGGCGGGCGGCGTTCAGCAGGGCCTCGGCGCTGTGGGCCGGGAGGCCGGAGGCGGCCTGCACCGCACCGCCCAGTGACTCGTGCGCCGCGGCGGGAGTGCCCGCGGGACCGGCGAAGTCGCGGTAGACGCCGGTCACGATGGAGCCGAGCACCGCGATGCCGAGGGCGGCGCCGAGTTCGTACGCGGTCTCGGAGACCGCGGAGGCGGCGCCCGCCTGCTCCTGGGGCACGCTGGAGAGGATCACGTCGGCGGTGACGGTGAACGCGAACCCGGCACCGACGCCGACGACCAGCAGGACCGCCCCGATCAGCGGGTAGCCGGTGTGCTGGCCGACGACGGTCAGCGCGGCGAGCGCGAGGCCGACGGCGGCGAGTCCGCCCGAGACCACCGCACGGACCGAGAAGCGCCGGGCCGCGCGGCCCGCGATCAGGCCCGCCGCCACCGCGCCGACCGCGGCGGGCAGCTCGGCCAGGCCCGCCTCGAACGGCTGCCTGCCCTGGACCAGTTGCAGGTACTGGGAGAGGAAGAACACCAGCCCGGACAGGCCCAGGATGGTCAGCAGGTCGGCCAGCACCGCACCGCTGAAGCCGCGGTTGCGGAACAGCCGCATGTCCAGCAGCGGCGTCGGCATCGTCAGCTGACGGCGTACGAAGCCGTGGAGCGCGGCGACGCCCAGCAGGCCCGCGGCGAGGGTGGCCCACGCGAACCCGTGCGCGGCGGTCTCCTTGACGGCGTACACGACGCCGAACATGCCGACCAGCGAGAGGGCGACGCTGAGCAGGTCCCACGGGCCCGGGGCCGGATTGCGGGACTCGGGCAGCAGCTTGGCGCCGACGACGACCAGGACGGCCATCACGGGCAGGTTGATCAGGAAGACGGAGCCCCACCAGAAGTGCTCCAGCAGGAATCCGCCGACGACCGGGCCGACCGCCGCACCGGCCGAGGCGGCGGCGCCCCAGATGCCGATGGCGAGGCTGCGTTCGCGTGGGTCGTGGAAGATGTTGCGGATCAGGGCGAGGGTGGCGGGCATCAGGGTGGCGCCCGCGACGCCGAGCAGGGCCCGGGCGACGATCATCAGCTCGGGCGTGGTCGCGTAGGCGTTGAGGACCGAGATCGCGCCGAACGCCGTGGCGCCGATCAGCAGGATCCGCTTGCGGCCGATGCGGTCGCCGAGGCTGCCCATGGAGACGAGCAGACCGGCGATGACGAAGGAGTAGACGTCGCCTATCCACAGCAACTGGGTGCCGGAGGGCGCGAGGTCCTCACTGATGTAGGGGGTCGCGAGACCGAGGACGGTCGCGTCGACGGCCACCAGCAGTACGGCCAGCACGAGGACGGACAGCGCCAGCCAGCGGCCGGGGCTCTTCACCGCCTCGGTCGACTGCGCCGACTGCAGGGTGCGGGTCATGGTTCACTCTCTCCGAAGTGCGCCGCCGAGCAGCAGCTCGACGATCATGTGGGTGAAGTCGTTGCGGGCCACGCGGCCCTCGGTCACCGCCCAGGCGCCGGAGGCCAGCAGGCCGTAGAGCGCCTCGGTGAGCCAGGCCGGGGTGAGGTCGATGCGGAACTCTCCGCTCTCCTGGCCCCGGCGGAACAGCGCGGTGAGCCGGGCGTCGAGACGGGCCCAGCCCTCGTTCTGCTGCTCGCCCTCGAACAGTTGGTTCTCGGTGTAGAGGAAGGCGAGCAGGCCGGCGACGGGCTCGATCTCGCGGACGAGCCGGCGCAGCGCCTCGGCCGCCGGGCCGTCGTGCGGACGAGCGGCGTCCAGTGCCGCCTCGCACTCGGCGATGCCGAGCGACTCCAGGGCTCGGACGAGGGCGTCGCGCCCCGCGAAGTGCCGGTGCAGCGTGGCCCGGCTGATCCCGGCCGCCCTGGCGACCTCGTCCATGGTCGCGGTGGCTCTGCGGGTCAGCAGGCCCGCGGCACTGCGCAGTACCTGGTCACGATCTACAGCCATGAGACAAGGATAACCCGAATGAGACACTCTTGTCTCATCCGGAGCGTGCGTGACTCACCGGCCCCGGGTCGGGCAGGGTTCTCCGGGCTCAGTGCCAGGGCAGCCGCGCGCGCCGCTCCCAGTAGGCGTCCGGGTCCTCGACGAGCGCGCCGAGACGCGCCACCTGGTCGTCGTCCAGGTCGATGACGGCGGCGTGCAGGTTGGAGCCGAGCTGGTTGACGGTCGCGGCACCGGACAGGACGACGCCGGCCCAGGGCTGCCGCAGGACCAGCGCGAGGGCGACCGCGTCGCAGCCCAGGGCCGTCTCCTCCGACACGGCCTTCAGGACGCCGGGCGCGTGGGGTTCCGCGAGACGGCCGTTGGCCATGCCCTCCTTGACGATCACGGTGAGACCGGCCTCGTGCGCCTCGGCCAGCGCGGGGCCCGCGGAGGTCTCCAGCGCGTTGTACGTCGACTGGACGGTGCGGAACAGGGGCTCGCCGTCGACGGTCACGGCGAGCGCGGCGCGGATGGTGTCGGCCTGGGCGGGGCCGCTGGTGGAGAAGCCGACGGTGACGCCCCGCGCGGCGGCCTCGGCCAGCTTCGCGTGGAGGTCCTTGTCGGTGAGGGCCGGGCTGTCCGGGGTCAGCGAGTGGATCTGGTAGAGGTCGAGCCGGTCGCCGAGCAGCTCCTCGGTCTCGGCGCGCTGGCGGTCGTACGTCGCGACACCGTGGTCCTTGACCTCGTGCCGCTCGGCTTCGGCCGACCAGTCGGCCGTGTAGGTGTAGCCCCACTTGCTGCCGACGACCACGTCGTCGGCGTCGGGGCGCTCCCGCAGCCAGCCGGCGAGGAACTCCTCGGAGCGCCCGTAGGAGCGCGCCGCGTCGAAGTACCGGACGCCCTGCGCGTAGGCGGCGTCGAGGAGGTCGTGGGTGCGGGTGCGCAGCGCCTCGACGCTGCGGTCCTCCCCGAGGTCACGCTCTCTGCCGAGGTTGATGTAACCAGGGCGGCCGACGGCGGCGAGACCCAGGCCGATGTGGCAGGTGGGGGTCGTCGCGGCGGCGAGACGGGCGAAGGGCATCGCGAGGCTCCGTTCGGTCGGCTCCGGTACGGCTTCGACCAACGTAACCCCTGATGACCTTCGCCTCAGCGGTCGGCCGTCCGGTACGTCGGCGGGCGCGGGTGCCTCGTGGCCCGCCGCACAGCTCCCCGCGCCCCCTCCGGGCGCTGCCCTCAGGCCCGCTTCTTCGCCCCGGCCCACTCGTGCTGGGCCGCCACGTCCGCCTTCACCTCGGCGAGCTGGACGGCGACCGCGCTGGGTGCCGTACCGCCGCGGCCGTCGCGGGAGGCGAGGGCGCCGGGGACGTTGAGCACCGAGCGGACCTCGGGAGTCAGGTGGGCGGAGATCTTCGCGAACTGCTCGTCGGTCAGCTCGTCCAGCTCCTTGCCCTCCGCCTCGGCCACCTTCACGCACTCGCCGGCCACCTCGTGCGCGACCCGGAACGGCACGCCCTGCTTGACCAGCCACTCGGCGATGTCGGTGGCGAGCGAGAACCCGGCCGGGGCCAGCTCCTCCATCCGCTCGCGGTGCACGGTGAGGGTGGCCATCATGCCGGTGAAGGCGGGGAGCAGGACCTCCAGCTGGTCGATGGAGTCGAAGACCGGCTCCTTGTCCTCCTGGAGGTCGCGGTTGTACGCGAGCGGGAGGGCCTTGAGGGTGGCCATCAGGCCGGTGAGGTTGCCGATGAGACGGCCGGACTTGCCGCGGGCCAGCTCGGCGATGTCCGGGTTCTTCTTCTGCGGCATGATCGAGGAGCCGGTGGAGAAGGCGTCGTGCAGGGTCACGAAGGAGAACTCCTTCGTGTTCCAGATGATGATCTCCTCGGCGATCCGGGAGACGTTCACACCGATCATCGCGGTGATGAAGGCGAACTCGGCGACGAAGTCGCGGGAGGCGGTGCCGTCGATGGAGTTGCCGGCGCTGCCGTGCTCGAAGCCGAGGTCCTCGGCGACCGCCTCCGGGTCGAGGCCGAGCGAGGAACCGGCCAGGGCACCCGAGCCGTACGGCGACACGGCCGTCCGCGTGTCCCACTGGCGCAGCCGCTCCGCGTCCCTGCTCAGCGCCTGGACGTGGGCGAGGACGTGGTGGGCGAAGAGCACCGGCTGGGCGTGCTGGAGGTGGGTGCGGCCGGGCATCGCCACGTCCGGGTGGGCCTCGGCGAGGCCGATCAGCGCGTCCTGGAGGTCGGCGATCAGAGCGCCGACGGTGCGGGCGTGGTCGCGCAGGTACATGCGGAAGAGGGTCGCGACCTGGTCGTTGCGGGACCGGCCGGCGCGGAGCTTGCCGCCGAGGTCCGGGCCGAGCCGCTCCAGCAGGCCGCGCTCCAGGGCGGTGTGGACGTCCTCGTCGGCGACGGTGCCCACGAAGGAGCCGTCGGCGACGTCCGCCTCCAACCGGTCGAGCCCGGCGATCATCCGGGTCAGCTCGTCCTCGGTGAGCAGGCCGGCCTTGTGCAGCACACGGGCGTGGGCACGGGAACCGGCGATGTCGTAGGGCGCGAGCCGCCAGTCGAAGTGGACGGACGCGGACAGCTTCGCCAGGGCCTCGGCGGGACCGTCGGCGAAACGGCCGCCCCAGAGCCGTACGTCACCGCTGTTGCTGCTCACTCGTGTCGCTCCTCACCGTGCAGTCACTGGCATGCATGAGTATGCAGAAGTATGCATGATTCGTCAATCTCGCAGGTTGACGGGACGTGGTACATCCCGCGCCGCCATAATCGTTAGACATGGGAAAGACTTATGAGCGCATAGACGGCCGGCTCCGCTCCTTCATCGAGGCGCAGCCCCTCTTCTTCACCGCCACCGCTCCGCTGGCCGGCGACGGCACGGTCAACCTGTCCCCCAAGGGACTCACGGGCTGCTTCGCCGTGCTCGACGAACTCACCGTGGCCTACCTCGACTTCGCCGGCTCCACCGCCGAGACCATCGCCCATCTGCGGGAGAACGGGCGGATCACCCTGATGTGGTGCGCCTTCCAGGGCCCGCCGAACATCGTCCGGGTGCACGGCCGCGGCGAGCCGGTCTTCCGCGACGACCCGCGCTTCCCGGATCTGCTCACCCACTTCCCGGACATCGACACCACGCTGCACGGACTGCGCGCCGTCATCGTCGTGACGGCCGAACTCATCCGCGACTCCTGCGGGTACGCCGTCCCCTTCATGGCGTACGAGTCGGACCGGGACCTGCACGGCAAGCGGTTCGCCCGCGAGGACGACGCCTCGCTCAGCGCGTACTTCACCAGGAAGGAGCACATAGCGACGAGCCTGGACGGCCTTCCCGGGCTGCCGTTGCCGCTGCCCCCGTCTACCGTCTGAGCCATGCGCCCCGGTGTCGTCGCCGCCCTCGTCTCCGCGTCCCTCCTCGTGCTCGGTGCCGCGCCCGCCGGCGGGCCCGCTCCCCGGCCGCTGCCGGCCCTGATGGCGGACACCGGCGGCGGCACCCAGCTGATCACCGCGGTCGCCGCGGGTACCGGCTCGACGACGGGCCGGGTCACCTGGTGGGACCGCCGGGGCGGCGGATGGGTGCGGGCCGGTTCCGCGGCCGCCCGCTTCGGGGCCGGCGGACTGGCCGACGGGGCGACACGCCGGCAGGGCACGAACACCACGCCCACCGGGCTGTACGACCTGCCCTACGCCTTCGGCATCGCGGCGGCGCCGCGCGGGACGGCGTACCGGTACCGCCCGGTGCGCCGGAACTCCTGGTGGTGCCAGGACAACGCCTCCCCCTCCTACAACCGCTGGACCGAACCGCGCCCCGCCGACTGCCGCGCCGCCGAGGCCGAGCACCTGATCACCTACCCGGCGCAGTACGCGCACGCCCTGGTCGTCGGCTTCAACTACCACCGCCCCGTGCGCGGGCGCGGCGCGGGCATCTTCCTGCACGTCAACGGGCGCGGTGCCACGGCCGGTTGCGTGTCGGTGCCGGCAGAGGCGATGCGGCGCATCCTGCGGTGGGCCGACCCCGCCGCCGCACCGCACATCGCGATCGGTACCGCGGGCGGGGCGACGGCCGTCACCCGCTACTGAACCGGGGCGCGGGAGTACCGGCACGGGCTGAACACCCGGGCGGTGCGGGCGGGCGGTGTGGGCGGGCGTGTGGTGGCTGCGGTGGCGCAACACGCCCGCCGTCTCCCACGACGCCGTGACCGGCCGCCACACCCTTGCTCACCGGCACCGCCACCGTGTCCGGGCGGCGCTGGGCCGGCCGTACCGCGATGCCCCCAGGGGCGCGGGGAACCGCGCGGCCGGCCACAGACCACCCACCCCCTGAGGGCGGTGAAAGCCCGCGCGGCGCTCAGTGCCCGTTCTGAGCCAACCGCAGCAGATGATCCGCCAGCGCCTGCCCACCCGCGGGCTCCCGGCTGATCAGCATCACCGTGTCGTCACCGGCGATGGTCCCCAGGATGTCGTGCAGCTCGGCCTGGTCGATCGCCGAGGCGAGGAACTGCGCCGCCCCCGGAGGGGTCCGCAGGACCACGAGGTTCGCGGACGCCTCCGCGGAGATCAGCAGCTCCGCGGACAGACGCCGCATCCGCTCCTCCTTGGCCGACTCACCGAGCGGGGCCCGCGGAGTGCGGAAACCGCCCTCGCTGGGCACCGCGTAGATGAGGTCGCCGTCGGTGTTGCGGATCTTCACCGCGTTCAGCTCGTCCAGATCCCGGGAGAGCGTCGCCTGGGTGACGGTCAGCCCGTCGTCGGCGAGCAGCTTCGCCAGCTGGCTCTGGGAGCGCACCGCCTGCCGGTTGAGGATGTCCACGATCCGGCGGTGGCGTGCGGTGCGGGTCTGCGGCAGGGCAGGCCCCGCCGTCTGCTCGTGCTCCTGCGCAGGGCTCATCGTCGTCTCATTCTCCGGATCGTCCGTCCCCGTGGGCCTCGTGGGCCTGGTCAAGGATGCCGGGCAGCGCCCCGAGGAACGCGTCCACCACGTCGTCGCCGAGGTTCAGCGCAGGCATCAGCCGTACGACATCGGGTGCGGGCGCGTTCACCAGGATTCCGGCGTCCTGAGCCGCCTGCTGCACCTTCGGCGCGAGCGGCTCGGTGAGCACGATACCCAGGAGGAGACCGGCGCCCCGGACGTGGCCGACCAGCGGGTGGCCGAGAGCCTCGACGCCGCCGCGGATCTTCTCGCTCTGCCGCTTGACGTTCTCCAGCAGCCCCTCGCCCGCGATGGTGTCGAGGACGGCGAGTCCGGCGGCGCAGGCGACCGGGTTGCCGCCGAAGGTCGTGCCGTGCTGGCCGGGCCGCAGGAGTTCGGCGGCGCGTCCGAAGGCGACCGTCGCGCCCAGCGGCAGTCCGCCGCCGAGGCCCTTGGCGAGGGTGACGACGTCCGGCAGGACGCCCTCGTGGGCCTGGTACTCGAACCAGTGCCCGGTCCGGCCGATGCCGGTCTGCACCTCGTCCAGCACCAGCAGCGCGCCGGTGGCGGCGGTGATGGCCCGGGCGGCCTTCAGGTACCCGGGGGGTGGCACGACGACGCCGTTCTCGCCCTGGATCGGCTCGATGACGACGAGGGCGGTCTCCTCGGTGACCGCGGCGGCGAGCGCCTGCGGGTCGCCGTACGGCACGTGCGTGACGTCGCCGGGCAGGGGCAGGAACGGTTCCTGCTTGCCGGGCTGCCCGGTGAGCGCCAGGGCGCCCATGGTGCGGCCGTGGAAGCCGCCCCGGGTGGCGACCATGTGCGGCCGCCCGGTCAGCCGGCCGATCTTGAAGGCGCCCTCGTTGGCCTCGGCGCCGGAGTTGCAGAAGTAGACCTTGCCGTCGCGGCCGAAGTGCTGGAGCAGCCGTTCGGCGAGGGCGACGGGCGGCTCGGCGATGAAGAGGTTGGAGACGTGGCCGAGGGAGGCGATCTGCCGGCTCACCGCCTCGACCACCGCCGGGTGGGCGTGGCCCAGTGCGTTGACCGCGATGCCGCCGACGAAGTCGAGGTACTCCTTGCCGTCGGCGTCCCAGAGCCGGGCGCCCGCGCCGCGCACCAGGGGCAGGCGCGGGGTGCCGTAGTTGTTCATGAGCGCGCCCTGCCACCGCTCGGTCAGCTCTTCGTTGCTCACGACTCCCCCTGTTCGTCCGGCACGACCATCGTGCCGATGCCCTCGTCGGTGAAGATCTCCAGCAGGATCGCGTGCTGGACCCGGCCGTCGATGACACGGGCGGTGGTGACGCCGCCCCGTACGGCGTGCAGGCAGCCCTCCATCTTCGGCACCATGCCCGAGGACAGCTCCGGCAGCAGCTTCTCCAGCTCGGACGCGGTGAGGCGGCTGATCACCTCGTCGGAGTTCGGCCAGTCCTCGTAGAGGCCCTCGACGTCGGTGAGGACCATGAGAGTCTCGGCGCCGAGCGCCGCAGCGAGTGCCGCAGCCGCCGTATCAGCATTGACGTTGTAGACATGGTGATCGTCCTGGGAACGGGCGACCGACGAGACGACCGGGATGCGGCCGTCGGCGAGCAGCGCCTCGATGGCGCCGGTGTCGATCTCGGTGATCTCACCGACCCGCCCGATGTCGACGAGTTCGCCGTCGATCTCGGGCCGGTGCTTGGTGGCGGTGATGGTGTGCGCGTCCTCGCCGGTGAGGCCGACGGCGAGCGGTCCGTGCTGGTTGAGCAGTCCGACCAGCTCCCGCTGGACCTGACCGGCCAGCACCATCCGTACGACGTCCATGGCGTCCTCGGTGGTGACGCGCAGGCCGGCCTTGAACTCGCTGACGATGCCGTGCTTGTCGAGGGCGGCGCTGATCTGGGGGCCGCCGCCGTGCACGACGACGGGCTTGAGACCGGCGTGGTGCAGGAAGACGACGTCCTGGGCGAAGGCCGCCTTCAGGTCCTCGTCGACCATGGCGTTGCCGCCGAACTTGATGACGACGGTCTTGCCGTTGTGCCGGACCAGCCACGGCAGCGCCTCGATGAGGATCTGCGCCTTCGGGAGGGCGGTGTGCTTGCGAGTAGTGCTCATGAGGAGTACGCGCTGTTCTCGTGGACGTAGTCGGCGGTCAGGTCGTTGGTCCAGATCGTCGCGGTGGCGTCGCCGGCGGCGAGGTCGGCGACGATGTGGACCTCGCGGTAGCGCATGTCGACCAGCTCGCGGTCCTCGCCGACACCGCCGTTCTTGCAGACCCAGACGCCGTTGATGGCGACGCCCAGCCGGTCGGGCTCGAAGGCGGCGGACGTGGTGCCGATGGCGGAGAGCACGCGGCCCCAGTTGGGGTCCTCGCCGTGGACGGCGCACTTGAGGAGGTTGTTGCGGGCGATGGTGCGGCCCACCTGGACGGCGTCCTCCTCGCTCGCGGCGTTCACGACCTCGACCTTGATGTCCTTGCTGGCGCCCTCGGCGTCCCGGATCAGCTGCTGCCCGAGGTCGTCGCAGACGGTCCGTACGGCCTCGGCGAACGCGGCGTACTCCGGGGTGACGCCGGAGGCGCCGGAGGCCAGCAGGAGCACCGTGTCGTTGGTGGACATGCAGCCGTCGGAGTCGACCCGGTCGAAGGTGACCCGGGTGGCGGCGCGCAGGGCGCGGTCGAGCGCCGCGGCCTCAAGGTCGGCGTCGGTGGTGAGGACGACGAGCATGGTGGCGAGGCCGGGGGCGAGCATGCCGGCGCCCTTGGCCATCCCGCCGACGGTCCAGCCGTCCTGGGTGACGACGGACGTCTTGTGCACGGTGTCGGTGGTCTTGATGGCGATGGCGGCCTTCTCGCCGCCGTGCTCGGAGAGCTGGCCGGCGGCCGTCTCCACGCCCGGGAGCAGCTTGTCCATGGGGAGGAGTACTCCGATGAGTCCCGTCGAGCAGACGGCGACCTCGCCCGCGCCGGTCCCGAGCACCTCGGCGACCTTCTCCGCGGTGGCGTGCGTGTCCTGGAACCCCTTGGGACCGGTACAGGCGTTGGCCCCGCCGGAATTCAGGACGACGGCGGTCAGCTCCCCGCTCTTCAGCACCTGCTCCGACCAGAGGACGGGCGCGGCCTTGACGCGGTTGGAGGTGAAGACGCCCGCGGCGGCGCGTCGCGGTCCGGTGTTGACCACGAGGGCCAGGTCGGGGTTGCCGTTCTCCTTGATCCCGGCGGCGATGCCCGCCGCCGTGAATCCCTTTGCTGCCGTCACACTCACGGCGCAACTCCGATCGTCGTCAGTCCGGTGGTCTCGTCGAGACCCAGGGCGATGTTCATGCTCTGGACGGCACCGCCCGCGGTGCCCTTGGCCAGGTTGTCGATGGCGCTGATCGCGATGATGCGGCCCGCGGCTGCGTCGTACGCGACCTGGACCTGAACGGCGTTGGAACCGTAGACGGACGCGGTCGCGGGCCACTGGCCCTCGGGCAGGAGGTGGACGAAGGGCTCGTCGGCGAAGGCCTTCTCGTAGGCGGCGCGGACCGACTCCGCCGTGACCGGGGGGCGGGCCTTGGCGCTGCACGTGGCGAGGATGCCGCGGGGCATCGGTGCGAGGGTCGGCGTGAAGGAGACGGTGACCGGCTCGCCGGCGACCGCGCCGAGGTTCTGGATCATCTCGGGGGTGTGCCGGTGGCCGCCGCCGACGCCGTACGGCGACATGGAGCCCATGACCTCGCTGCCGAGCAGGTGCGGCTTGGCCGCCTTGCCCGCGCCGGAGGTGCCGGAGGCGGCGACGATCACGGCCTCGGGCTCGGCGAGGTGCGCGGCGTAGGCGGGGAAGAGCGCCAGCGACACGGCGGTCGGGTAGCAACCGGGCACCGCGATGCGCTTGGACCCCTCCAGCGCGCCGCGGGCACCCGGCAGTTCGGGGAGGCCGTAGGGCCAGGTGCCGGCGTGCGGGGAGCCGTAGAAGGCCTCCCAGTCGGCGGCGTCCTCGAGCCGGAAGTCGGCGCCCATGTCCACGACGAGCACGTCCGGCCCGAGCTGCTCGGCCACCGCGGCGGACTGCCCGTGCGGCAGCGCGAGGAAGACGACGTCGTGTCCGGCGAGCGCCTCCGGCGTGGTCGGCTCCAGGACCCGGTCGGCCAGCGGCAGCAGATGCGGCTGGAGCGCGCCGAGCCGCTGTCCGGCGTTGGAGTTGCCGGTCAGGGCACCGATCTCGACCTCGGGGTGCGTCAGGAGCAGACGCAGCAGCTCACCGCCCGCATACCCACTCGCTCCGGCCACCGCCGCACGTACCGCCATGGAAAACCCTCCTCCTGGATGGCATGACTATACGTTTCGCTGCACGTTTATGCAATCCACTCCGCCGGAGAGGGCGGCGCACGTAGCCTGCCCGCCGGTGGGCGGGCTCGCCCTCGTGGAGCTCGCCCGGGGCCGGACGGGTGCGGAGCAGGCCGCGGCGAAGGCGTTCGTGCGGGAGGTCCTCGATCTGGGTGCGCGGCGGCACCGGTGGGGCGAGCCGGGATGCGAGCCGTCCCGCGCCGAGGGGTACGTGGGCGGTTCCGGGAGACCGTCGCGGCCTTCTACCCCGTCGGCGCCGGGCCCCGGAGCGACGCGTTCCCGGACACCCGCTCGCTCGGCCCCTGCCGCGTACGGCACGGGTGCTGAACGGGCTGCCGCACCGGGAGGATGCGTCTTCCGTCGCCGGTGAGGCCGGAGGGCATCGGCCGTGGGCCGGCGGGTCCGGAGGGGGGCGGCGGGTCCGGAGGGGGGCGGCGGCCCGGTGGCGTCCGCCGGGTGCGAGGCCCGGGACGGCCCGACCGTGCTCGAC
>NZ_JAVRFH010000348.1:0-435 GCF_031845825.1 Streptomyces lancefieldiae
GGTGCGGCCGGTGTGGTTACAGGGTTCGAGGGTGACGTAGGCGGTGCCGCCCCGGGCCCGCTCACCGGCCGCGCGCAGGGCGTGGACCTCGGCGTGCGGCCCTCCGGCGCGCTGGTGGAAGCCTTCACCGGCCACGGCTCCGGAGGCGTCGGTGATCACACATCCGACGACCGGATTGGGGCTGGTGGAGCCGAGACCGCGCGCCGCGAGCGTGATCGCTCGGCGCATGGCGGTGATGTCGGCTGCGGTGGCCACCGGGTCCTCCTGCCTCTTCGGGCACGGACTCCGGGGCCTGTCGATGACGACAGATGAAGCGGGTCGCCGGGGCAGACGCCGAAAACCGAAGAAGGGACGCAGGGGTCCGGCGAAACCCGGCCATGCGTCCGCCTACGGCGGCGTACCGATGACGAACCGCCGCGCACTGCCTCCCATCCG
>NZ_JAVRFH010000349.1:0-432 GCF_031845825.1 Streptomyces lancefieldiae
TTCACTGATCTGCTCGATGACGCCTTCGAGCAAGGCCCGCTTGGACCGGAAGTAGTGGTAAAGAGCACCTTTCGAGATCTCCAGGTCAGCCAGGAGGTCTTCGATGGTCATCGCGTCGTAGCCCTTGTCATGCATCAGCCGCAGGGCGGCGTCGAGGATCTCGCGACGCCGGGCGGCGTGTTCGGCGGGGTTCACCTGTCGTGCCACGAGTCCTCCTCCTTGACGCTGAATGTGCGTCGCACCTAGCCTAATTTATAGACCGTCAGTCGGTTTATTAATGAGGAGCCATCGATGCCGCAACCCACCACCGAAGCCCGGCAGCGCACCCGTATGTTCGCCCGCGTTCTGGGGCCTTTCGTCGCGGTCGCCACGTTGATCGTCGCGGTCCGGCTGCCCAGCCTCGGCGACCTGTTGGGCGATCTGTTCACCATC
>NZ_JAVRFH010000350.1:0-431 GCF_031845825.1 Streptomyces lancefieldiae
GGATCGGGCAAGGGTGAGAGTGGTTTTTATTTGAGGGATCTTGGCGCAATGGGTTTTATCGGTTTTTCATGTAGCTTTTCGGCTGATTTTGGTGCGGCTTTTACCGGTCTCCGGTGAGCCTTTTCTGATTTTCCCAACCGTTCGTCCAACCGCATTTTGCTGCGGCATTCTCCGACGCCTTGCCCTCTGCCGAGCCGTCACGGATGACCCACGCCTCCCACATTGCCCTTATCGAACATGAACTCGATGGCTTTCATCAGAGCCACAACGCCTGCACGCCCACGCCGTCACGCAACAAAACCACTACCTCTTCCAACGTCCATACGACTACGACAAAACCGGCAACCTGATCCGAGAGCGCAGAGGCAAAGGCCGAGCATCACAAGGGTCAACACCGAAGCTTCCTCTACGAGCCGGATAGCTTCCGTCCG
>NZ_JAVRFH010000351.1:0-430 GCF_031845825.1 Streptomyces lancefieldiae
ACGAGCTCGCCGCCCTGGTGGAGGCCCGGCAGGTGAGTGCCGACGAAGTTCAGGGCGCAGGCGATGACCTGGTCACCGGTCTGCAACTCCAGGCACATGAGAACCATCTCCAGGGCGGTGCCGCCGCCGTTGAAGGCGATCGCGTGCCGGGCGCGGGCCGCCTGCGCGAACGCTTCCTCGAAGGCGGCCACGAGGTCCTTGTTGCGCCACCCTGTCCGCCACGACCGCGACTCCGCCAGCACCTTCTGGACGGCGGCGGTCTCGGCGTCGGTGTACCAGCCGCCCTGGGCCGGTTCGTCGGGCCAGCGCCGTGGGGCGCGGGAGCGGGGCACGGTGGTGGCGTCGGTGGGCATGTCGCGTCTCCTCGGGTGTGGGCCGAGCCGGGCGGGGCCGGCCGGTGGCGGGTGCCAAGCGCTCAGCGGGCGGCGGA
>NZ_JAVRFH010000352.1:0-429 GCF_031845825.1 Streptomyces lancefieldiae
TGCCGATCTCGCACACCAGTACGACGCCGAGAACCTTTGCGGCTACTGAGATGTCGAAATGTGACAGGGCTGCGATGGCGACCAGGCCGACTACGGCGTAGATCTCCCACGGCAGGTCGAGTCCGAACTGGGTGGTGAAGGCCTGATCGGCGAAAGCCGAGAAGATTCCGACCAGCCCGGCTTCCATCGTCATGTAGGTGACCATCGGCATGACGCCGGCGGCGAGCCCGGGAACCTTGGACCAGGCCCTGGACACAAAGGTATAGAACGCGCCGGCCGCGGTGATGTGGCGGGCCAGGGCGACGAACCCGACGCTGAAGATCGACAGGACGATCGTAGCGATGACAAACCCGCCCGGTGCGCCCAGTCCGTTACCGAAACCCACTGCGACAGGAAGGTTTCCGGTCATCGCGGTGATCGGTGCCGAGA
>NZ_JAVRFH010000353.1:0-429 GCF_031845825.1 Streptomyces lancefieldiae
GCTGTAGATGGTGATCACCACATCGGGCCGAAGCGCGACGATGGCCTCCGCGATCTTCGCGCGCAGCTCAGGGGTATCGCGGATGTTGCTGTCCGGAAAGTCCCAGAACGCCACGTCGTCGACCCCGACGATGGCGGCCGACCGACGCTGTTCCCCCTCCCGCAGCGGCCCGGCCTGCTCCGGAGGCATGCCGGCGATACCGACCTCGCCCCGTGACGCGAGCGCGTAGTGCACGGTCTTGCCCGCGGCGGTCCACTTCGCGACCGCCGCGCCGACCCCGTACTCGGGGTCATCCGGGTGCGGCACCAACACCAGCGCGGTCTGCCAATCGGCGGGAAAAGGTCGCACCGCCACCGCTAGCTCACCCGCGTGTTGTGGGCGGAGCGGATCAGCCAGCGCCCGTCGTGTTCGACGACGACATAGCTGATG
>NZ_JAVRFH010000354.1:0-428 GCF_031845825.1 Streptomyces lancefieldiae
CCCCATGACAGCCGCGCGCTTCGCCAGCCTGCGAAAGCGCGGCGAGGCGGCTCGCTTCGTCCGGGAGGCCCTCTACCGCACCCCGGGCGGTCGATGGGTACACCAGGAGACCGCCCACCTGGGACCAAAAGGAACCTGGGTCGAAAACGAGAGTGACGTCACCCCCAGCCTTCCAGGCCCCGCACGCCGGCACCGCTTCTTGGGGGACGAGGAGGCCACCGCCTGGCTCTCGGTGCACGCCCGGCCAGAAGATGCCGAGCGGCTCCTTCGCAATACCGCCCAGGAAGCCGGGCCCGTGGGGCGCCCTGAAATCGGCCAGCCCGTCCAGGTGAGACTCGGGGAGCTCCTCCCCGCGGTCGACGAGTGGGCCACCAGCCGTGGCTGCTCACGGGCAGGCGCGCTGCGCCAGCTGGTGGAGATCGGTCTTG
>NZ_JAVRFH010000355.1:0-428 GCF_031845825.1 Streptomyces lancefieldiae
GCTCGACGTCGGTCAGTCCGGTGTAGTCGCTCAGGCGCGGGTCGTCGGGGTCGTCGACGGTGATGATGTCTGCCACAGGGTGATACTGCCTTGTCCGGTGTGTGGTGCCAACGCCTGGGATGCGATGCGTAACCGCGGGTTACTCGGTGGGACCGACTGGTCCGACGTCATTCGGCCGACGGGTCGGCGGGTTGTGGCGCGGAGTCCGGGCCGACCGCGACGACCTCGCCGATGACAATCACGGCGGGCGGGCGCACGTCCTCGGCGACCGCCCGCTCCCCGACGTCCGCGAGGGTCGCGTCGACCCGGCGCTGCGCGGCGGTGGTGCCCTCCTGGACGAGGGCGACCGGGGTGGACGGGTCCTTGCCGTGGGCGATCAGGGCGGCGGCGATGGCTCCGATCTTGTCCACGGCCATGAGGAGGACCAG
>NZ_JAVRFH010000356.1:0-428 GCF_031845825.1 Streptomyces lancefieldiae
GCTCAAGGGCGTCGCCCCGGTCGTCTCCGGCGCCGACCTCGCCCTCTGCCACATGGAGACGGTGTACGGGAAGGACGGCGGCCCCTACACCGGCTACCCGGCCTTCAAGTCACCGCCCGAGGTCGCCACCGCCCTCGCCGCCACCGGCTACGACTCCTGCTCCACCGCCTCCAACCACACCCTGGACGACGGCGCCGACGGGGTCGCCCGCACCCTCGGGGCCCTGGACGGGGCAGGCGTCCGGCACGCCGGATCGGCCCGCTCCGCCGCCGAGGCGGCGAAGCCCACGATCCTGTCCGCGGGTCCCGGCAGACGGGCGGCGAAGGTCGCCCATCTCGCGTACACCTACGGCACCAACGACATCCCGCTGCCCGCCGGGAAGCCGTGGACGGTCAACCTGATCGACGAGGGGAAGATCGTGGCGGAGG
>NZ_JAVRFH010000357.1:0-428 GCF_031845825.1 Streptomyces lancefieldiae
TCCCGACGGGGGGTGCTGGTGAGTCCGATGGCCTGGAGCATCGCTTGTCTCGCGTCTCTCGCGGAAGGTGAGACCGCTCGGCGGCAGAGGGGTACCGCAGCAACATAACGCGACATTTCCGACTTTTGATGCAGCAGTGGGCCGACGGGCGTTCCGCCGGTCCCTCCCAGCGGGTCGCCCGGGGTACGAAGGCTCAGACCTCGGGCCGCAGCATCGGCGGATTGAGCACGGTGGCGGCCCCGGCCCGGAACAGTTGCGCGGGGCGGCCGCCCTGCCGCGTGGTCGTCCCGCCGGACGGCACCAGGAATCCGGGCGTGCCGGTGACCTTGCGGTGGAAGTTGCGGGGGTCCAGGACCACGCCCCACACCGCCTCGTACACCCGGCGCAGCTCCCCGACCGTGAACTCGGGCGGGCAGAACGCCGTGGCC
>NZ_JAVRFH010000035.1:0-95453 GCF_031845825.1 Streptomyces lancefieldiae
CCCCCGCGTCCGCCCGCCGCAGCGGGGCGCGGTCGGGCCGGTCGGCGCGGGCGAGCCGCGTCGGACCGGCGCGGACCGGGTCGGCTCCGGCCCGTCCGGGCCGAGGGCGCGGGCGAGCCGGGCCCGGGCCCGCGGTCAGACGGACGTGGCGTCGACGAGCGCCGCCAGCGACTGCGCGAGGCGGGACAGCCCCGGCCCGGCCGGTCCGCCCGGCTCGGTCATGTAGGTGTCCCGGCGGATCTCCACCATCAGCGCCCCGACCTCGGCGCGCTTTCCGTAGAACTCCAGCGGCACGTACGTCCCGCTGAACGGGCTGTCCAGCCCCGTCTCCCCGCAGCTCGCGAAGGCCTCCCGGGCGGCGGCGAGCAGCGCGGGAGACGTGTGGAAGCCGTCGGTTCCCAGGCAGACGGGCGGACGCGGGCCGGTGCCGTGCAGTTCGTAGGGCAGCGGCTCGGTCGGGTAGGAGTGCACGTCGATGATCACGGCCCGCCCGGTGGCGGTGAGCCGGTCGGCGACCGCCTCGGTCACCGCCCGCGCGTACGGCCGGAAGTACCGCTCGAGCAGCGGCTCCGGGTCGGTGCCGTCGGGCCGCAGCGCCTCGCGGTGCGTGGTCCGCGTGTACACGGCGCCCATCCCGACGGCTGTCATCTCCTCCCGCTCGTCCGGGAACCGCTCCGGGTCGACCACCAGCCGCGACGCCCGGTTGACGAACCGCCAGGGCGTGACGCCGGCCAGCCCGGCGGCCGCCTCGGCGATGTCCGCCGTGTGCGAGTCGGTGATGTGGTCGAGCTCCCGTTCCAGTGCCGCGTCGTCCAGGACGATGCCGGGGCGGACGTCGGCCGGTATCGCCCGCGAGGAGTGCGGCACGTGAAGGATCACGGGGGACTGCGCGGCGCCGGGCAGCAGCTCGAAGGTGGGGTGCGGGGCGTCGGTCACGGGACTGCTCCAGGGAGGTTGTCAGGGCGTGCGGCAGGACCGGAGTGGCGGGTCGGGGGCCCGAGTCCGGAACGAGGACGGGGAGCGTCAGGCCGGTCACCCCCCCGGCGGGTGACCGCACATCCGTTTCCGCGGGGGCCGTGCGGAGACCGGCGAGGACTTCCGGTTCGTCGCCCGGGGCTGCGGCGTCTTCGACGTGGACGTGGACGCGGATGCGGTCACGGGGGAGCACATCGGCCCCCGAGACCGGTGAAGAGACGGGGCACCCCGCCACCGCCGGAGCGGGGACGGGGTGCGGAGGGGGCCTGTGCGGGCCCGGCGAGGGATCAGGCGAGGGACGCCAGCGCCTCGTTCCAGGTGGCCGACGGGCGCATGACCTCGGCGGCCTTGGCCGGGTCGGGCTGGTAGTAACCGCCGATCTCGGCGGGCTTGCCCTGGACGGCGTTCAGCTCGTCGACGATCTTCGCCTCGTTGGCGGCGAGCGTCTCGGCGAGCGGGGCGAAGGCCTTGGCCAGGTCCGCGTCGTCGGTCTGCTGCGCCAGCTCCTGAGCCCAGTACAGGGACAGGAAGAAGTGGCTGCCGCGGTTGTCGATGCCGCCGACGCGCCGGGTCGGGGACTTGTCCTCGTTGAGGAAGGTCGCCGTGGCGCGGTCCAGGGTGTCGGCGAGGACCTTGGCGCGGGTGTTGCCCGTGACCTCGGCGTACTGCTCCAGGGACGGCACCAGGGCGAAGAACTCGCCGAGGGAGTCCCAGCGCAGGTAGTTCTCCTTGACCAGCTGCTGGACGTGCTTCGGCGCGGAGCCGCCCGCGCCCGTCTCGAAGAGGCCGCCGCCCGCCATCAGCGGGACGACCGACAGCATCTTGGCGCTGGTGCCCAGCTCCAGGATCGGGAACAGGTCGGTCAGGTAGTCGCGCAGCACGTTGCCGGTGACCGAGATGGTGTTCTCGCCGCGGCGGATGCGCTCCACCGACAGCTTCGTCGCCTCGACCGGGTTCAGGATCCGGATGTCCAGGCCCTCGGTGTCGTGCTCCGGCAGGTACTGCTTCACCTTGGCGATCAGGTTGGCGTCGTGGGCGCGGCCCTCGTCCAGCCAGAAGACCGCCGGGTCGCCGGTGGCGCGGGCGCGGGTGACGGCCAGCTTCACCCAGTCGCGGATCGGGGCGTCCTTGGTCTGGCAGGCGCGGAAGATGTCACCGGCGGAGACGGTCTGCTCCAGGACGGCGTTGCCGGCCTGGTCGACCAGACGGACCGTACCCGTGGTGGGGATCTCGAACGTCTTGTCGTGGCTGCCGTACTCCTCGGCCTTCTGCGCCATGAGGCCGACGTTCGGCACGGAGCCCATGGTGGAGGGGTCGAAGGCGCCGTTGGCGCGGCAGTCCTCGATGACGGCCTGGTACACGCCGGCGTAGGAGGAGTCCGGGATGACGGCGAGGGCGTCGTGCTCCTGGCCGTCCGCGCCCCACATGTGGCCGGAGGTGCGGATCATCGCCGGCATGGAGGCGTCGATGATGACGTCCGAGGGGACGTGCAGGTTGGTGATGCCCTTGTCGGAGTCGACCATCGCCAGCTCCGGGCCCTCGGCGAGCTCGGCGTCGAAGGAGGCCTTGATCTCGGCGCCCTCGGGCAGGGCCTCCAGGCCCTTGTAGATGCCGCCCAGGCCGTCGTTCGGGGTGAGGCCGGCCTTGGCGAGCACCTCGCCGTACTTCGCGAAGGTCTTCGGGAAGAAGGCGCGCACCACGTGGCCGAAGATGATCGGGTCGGAGACCTTCATCATCGTGGCCTTCAGGTGGACCGAGTACAGGATGCCCTCGGCCTTGGCGCGGGCGACCTGCGCCGTGAGGAACTCGCGCAGCGCGGCGACGCGCAGCACGGAGGCGTCGACGACCTCGTCCTTCTTCACCGGTACGGACTCGCGCAGCACGGTGGTGGTGCCGTCGTCGCCGACCAGCTCGATCCGCAGCGCGCCGTCCTCGGCGATCACCGCGGACTTCTCGGTGGAGCGGAAGTCGTTCTCGCCCATGGTCGCCACGTTGGTCTTGGACTCGGCGGTCCAGGCGCCCATGCGGTGCGGGTGGGTCTTGGCGTAGTTCTTCACCGAGGCCGGGGCGCGGCGGTCGGAGTTGCCCTCGCGCAGGACCGGGTTGACCGCGGAGCCCTTGACCTTGTCGTAGCGGGCGCGGATCTCGCGCTCCTCGTCGGTCTTCGGGTCGTCCGGGTAGTCCGGCAGCGCGTAGCCCTGGCCCTGCAGCTCGGCGATCGCGGCCTTGAGCTGCGGGATGGACGCCGAGATGTTCGGCAGCTTGATGATGTTGGCGGCGGGCGTCTTGGCCAGCTCACCGAGCTCCGCGAGGGCGTCCGGGATGCGCTGGTCCTCGGCCAGGTACTCCGGGAACAGGGCGATGATGCGGCCCGCCAGCGAGATGTCGCGGGTCTCGACGGCGACACCCGCCTGCGAGGCGTACGCCCGGATCACCGGCAGGAACGAATACGTCGCCAGGGCCGGGGCCTCGTCAGTGTGTGTATAGATGATGGTCGAGTCAGTCACCGGGTGCTCCGCTCCACGTCTGCAACATTGCTCGACATCAAGATATCTCGTGATCGACCCCGGCTCGACAGGGGTCACGCGGCGATTCCGGACAACCGGCCGCGCGACCCCGCCGAACAAACGAGCGATCAGAGGGGAGTGGGGGCGTCCTCGCCCCCGCGTTGCTGCGGAAACACCACGGTTCCCTGCTGGAGCGCGACCGTCCGGGCGGGCGACGGAATGCGGATGCCCTCCTCGCGGTAGCGCTTGTGCAGCCGCTTGATGAACTCGTGCTTGATCCGGTACTGGTCGCTGAACTCGCCGACGCCCAGGATCACCGTGAAACCGATCCGGGAGTCGCCGAAGGTGTGGAAGCGCACGGCGGGCTCGTGCTCCGGCACCGCGCCGGTGATCCCGGTCATCACCTCGGCGACCACCTCGGTGGTCACCCGCTCCACGTGGTCCAGGTCACTGTCGTAGGCGACGCCGACCTGGACCATGATGGTCAGCTGCTGCTCGGGCCGCATGAAGTTGGTCATGTTCGACTTGGCGAGCTGGCCGTTCGGGATCACGACCAGGTTGTTGGACAGTTCACGCACGGTCGTCTGCCGCCAGTTGATGTCCTCCACATAGCCCTCCTCGCCGCTGCTGAGCTGGATGTAGTCACCCGGCTGCACGGTCCTGGAAGCCAGGATGTGGATGCCCGCGAAGAGGTTGGCCAGCGTGTCCTGCAAGGCCAGCGCGACCGCCAGGCCGCCGACGCCCAGGGCGGTGAGCATCGGCGCGATGGAGACGCCCAGCGTCTGCAGCATCACCAGGAAACCGAGGGCCAGCACCAGGATCCGGGTGATGTTGACGAAGATCGTGGCCGATGCGGCGACCCCGGAGCGGGACGTCGTCACCGTCCGCACCAGACCGGCGATCACCCGGGCCGCCGTCAGGGTCGCCACGAAGATCAGCAGGACCGTCAGCACCTGGTTGACGCTGTGCTGCACCGTGCGCGTCAGCGGCAGTGCCGCCGCCGCCCCCGCCGCGCCGCCCGCGACCGCCGCCCACGGCGCGACCGTGCGCAGCGCGGCGACGATGACGTCGTCACCGCTCCAGCGGGTGCGTCCGGCGTGCCCCGCCAGCCAGCGCAGCAGTAGGCGCAGCAGGAACGCCCCCAGCAGCCCCGCCGCCAGCGCGATGCCGGCGGGCACCAGGTGGTCCATGGTCAGCTCGTCCGTCACCGGTCACCGCCGGGGGGCACGGCTGCGGCGATGTGCCTCGCCGACGGCCGGATGTGAAGTCGCGTCACGTCTCACCTGCTCGATACCTGCTGGATTTCGGGATGTGCGATCGCCCCGGTCCGCAAAACGGTTGGTCCGGGGCGATCGTTCATCCTGCCGTACGCCGAGCAGTGGTCCGTACCGTGCCGAGGGTCCGGACGGGGTGCTCAGACGATGCCCTCGGCCAGTTCGGCCTGCTCACGGTCGTCTCCGTAGGCCGCGGTCGTGGGCGTGCCGTACGTACGGCGGGCGACGAACCACCACGCCGTGGCCAGCACCAGGACCACGACCAGCGCGACGGCGGCGTAGTTCATCGTGTCCACCGTCACCGGCGACGACTGAGGCAGGCAGAACAGCACGGTGACGAACGCCACCCACACCACCGCGACCCACCCGATCGGTCTGCTCCACCGGCCCAGGCTCCACGGCCCCGGCGTGAAACGGTCGCCCGCCCGCAGGCGCAGCAGCACCGGGATCGCGTACGCGGGTGTGATGCCGATGACGTTGATGGCGGTGACCGCGCCGTACGCCGTCGCCGAGTACAGGGACGGCAGCGCGAGCAGACAGGCGACCACCACCGACAGCCAGACCGCGGCGACCGGCGTCTGGGTGCGCGCGGAGACCTTGCGCCACAGCGCCGAGCCGGGCAGGGCGCCGTCCCGGCTGAAGGCGAACACCATCCGGCTGGCGGCGGCGACCTCGGCGTTGCCGCAGAACAACTGCGCGACGATCACCACGAGGAGCAGCGCGCTCGCGCCGTCCGTGCCCAGGCCGTCCAGCAGGATCTGCGCGGGCGGCACCCCGGTCGCGGTGTCGCGCGTGGCGTCGTAGTCCTGGATGGCGAAGGTCAGACCGGCCAGCAGCACGAAGCCCGCCAGCCACGACACCCAGATCGCCCGGACGATGCCGCGCGCCGCCGACACCGAGGCGTTCGAGGTCTCCTCGGACAGATGGGCGGAGGCGTCGTAGCCGGAGAAGGTGTACTGCGCGAGCAGCAGGCCGATCGCGGCCACGTACAGCGGGCTCTCCCAGCCGGTGTCGTTCACGAACTCGGTGAAGACGAAGGACGGCGACTGGTGGTGGTCCGGGACGATCACCAGCGCGCCGACGATCAGCGCCACACCGGCCAGGTGCCACCACACGCTGATGGAGTTGAGCACGCTGACCAGCCGCACGCCGAAGAGGTTGAGCACGGCGTGCAGCAGCAGGATCACGACGAAGATCAGCATCGTCTTCTCCGGCGTCGGCTCGAAGCCCCACTGGAGGTTCAGGAACGCGCCCGTGAACAGCGCGGCCCCGTAGTCGATCCCGGCGATCGCGCCGAGCAGCCCGAGCAGGTTCAGCCAGCCGGTGTACCAGCCCCAGCGGCGGCCACCGAGCCGGTCGGCCATGTAGTACAGGGCGCCGGACGTCGGGTACGCGCTGGTGACCTCGGCCAGCGCCAGCCCCACGCACAGCACGAACAGGCCGACGCCCGCCCAGCCCCACAGCATCACGGCGGGGCCGCCGGTGCCCATGCCGAAGCCGTACAGGGTCATGCAGCCGGACAGGATCGAGATCACGGAGAAGCTGATCGCGAAGTTGCCGAAGCCGCCCATGCGGCGGGCCAGCACCGGCCGGTAGCCGAGCTCGCGCAGACGCTGCTCCTCGTCGGGAGCGGCGGACGACCCGGAAACGGACGGCCCGGAAACGGACGGCCCGGAACGGGACGATCTGGAACGGGACGATCTGGAACGGGACGGTTCAGAGGGGCGGGACATGCGAAAACCTCCGGGGACGGAAAGGGTTGGGGGGTCAGCCGCGCCGGCCACCGCCGCGGGCGGCGGACCGACTGCGCGCGCGGGCCTGGAGGAAGACCTCCACCGCCCGCTGGGAGTCACCGGGCCCCGCGGCGCGATGGGCCCAGGGCAGGGGCGTCCAGTACGGGCCGAGCGCGTCGAACACCTGGACCGCCTCCCGGAACTGGAGGGCGCCCCACAGGGCGTGGGCCAGGTGGTTCATGTCCAGCAGGGACCGCTCGGCGTTCTGGGTGAGCGTGAACCAGGAGTGGAACGCCTGCCGCGCCTCACGGGTGGCGTCCTCGGCCACCCAGTGCAGATCGAGGGCGGCCTCCCGCCCGCCCGAGCGGCGGTAGCGCTCGACCCGCACGTACAACGGCAGCACGTGCAGCGCCGACCCCGGCGGAGCCGACCCCGCCGCCCAGTGCGCGAACCCCGCCGCCTGGGCCAGCCGTTCGGAGTCGCCCCGCGGATACAGGAACTGCAGCATGCGGTGGTGGGCCTCCCGGTTGTACGGGTCCCGCTTGCCGGCCTCGGCGAGCAGGCCCCACGGACCCGGTGGCAGCATCGGCTCCGGCGGCGCCACCCGGTGCTCCGCCCAGCTCTGCTCCCCGTCCAGCCGGGCCAGCGCCAGCAGGCACACCCACGGCACCGGGTCGTGCGGTGCGATGCGGGCCGCCGCGTCGCAGGCGTGCCAGGCCTCCAGCCACAGCTCCCGCGTGCGGTGGTGGCCTTCGCGGTGCGCGCGCAGCGCGCGCTCCACCACGACCCGGGCGTGCATCACCAGGGCCGGCGCACTGTGCGGTTCCTCCGCGAGCCAGGCCCGCACCACGTCCGTGCCCGCGGCCGAGGCGGCCAGGACCTGTGTGCGCTGCGTCCACTGCCACCAGGAGGTGGTCTGTTCCAGCAGGGTGCGCATCGACATCCAGCGCCCGGCGCGCAGCTCCTGCAGCGCCGAGCGCAGCGCGGTGTCGTGGCCGGCGGGATCGTAGGCGGGGCGTGCTCCGTCTCTGGCCATCACCCGCCCGCCTCCGGGAACGGGACGGGTGGGACGGCAGGGTGGAGTAACAATCAGGCCTCCCCCGGGCGGCGGTCGAGCGGTCGTGCCGGTCGGCGGCCACTATAGAGGCGGAGGTTCCGCCTCTGGCGGTTTTCCCTCAGGTGTGCAATTCCTCTATCACCAGCGGGAACTGACTGACAGTCAGTCGGCCTTGACGCGGTGTGCGCGCGGCGGCAGGCTTGCGGCCAGTGATCGCCGAGGCCGTCGGCGCGAGAGCCGGGGGAGGGGCGCGATGACAGGCTCGGTGCTCGCCGTCGACCAGGGGACGTCCGGCACCAAGGCCCTGGTGATCTGCCCCGAGCGCGGTGTCATCGGCTCCGGCTTCGCCGAGGTCCGCCCCCGGCACCTGCCCGGTGGCCGGGTGGAGGCCGACCCGGAGGAGCTGTACGACTCGGTGGTCGAGGCCGGCCGCCGCGCCCTGGCCGGGGCGGGCGAGCCGGTCACCGCGCTGGGCCTGGCCAACCAGGGCGAGACCGTGCTCGCCTGGGACCCGGACACCGGCCGGCCCCTGACCGACGCGCTGGTCTGGCAGGACCGCCGGGCCGAGTCCGTGTGCGCGGAACTCTCCCAGTACGGCGAGGAGTTGCGGCACCTGACCGGGCTGCCCCTCGACCCGTACTTCGCCGCGCCGAAAATGGCCTGGATCCGACGGCACCTCACCCGCGAGGGACGCGTCACCACCTCCGACACCTGGCTGGTCCACCGGCTCACCGGCGTCTGCGTCACCGACGCCGCGACCGCCTCCCGGACCCAGCTCCTCGACCTCGACCGCGCCGCGTGGTCGCCGCGCGCACTGGAGGTGTACGGGCTGACCGGCGAACGGCTCCCGGACGTCGTCGACAACGCCGCCCACGTCGGCACGACCACGGCGTTCGGCCCCGAACTCCCGCTCACCGGCCTCGCCGTCGACCAGCAGGCCGCCCTGCTCGCCCAGCGTGTCACCGAACCCGGGGCCGCCAAGTGCACCTACGGCACCGGCGCCTTCCTCCTCGCCCACACCGGCGACATTCCTCGGCGGGGCACCTCGGGCCTGGTCAGCTGTGTCGCCTGGCGGCTGGGCGGAGTGACGAACCACTGCCTCGACGGGCAGGTGTACACGGCCGCGTCCGCCGTACGCTGGCTCACCGACCTCGGTGTCATCGCCGGCGCCGCCGACCTCGACACCGTGGGCGGCACGGTGCCGGACTCCGGCGGCGTCACCTTCGTCCCGGCGCTCGCCGGGCTCGCCGCCCCCTGGTGGCGCGGTGACGTGCGCGGTTCGCTCACCGGTCTGGGCCTCGACACCGGCCCCGGGCACCTGGTGCGGGCCCTGTGCGAGGGCCTGGCCGCCCAGGTCGTCGCACTCGCCGACGCCGCGGCCGCCGACCTCGGCGGCCCGCTCACCGTCCTGCGCGTCGACGGCGGGCTGACCCGCTCGGCGCTGCTTATGCAGACCCAGGCCGACCTGCTGCAACGCCCCGTGGAGGTGTCCGCCCTGCCGGACGCCACCGCGCTCGGCGTCGGCGCCCTGGCCCGGCTGGGCGCGGACCCGGGACTGACGGTCGCCGAGGCACTGCCCGACGGCGAGCCGGCCGCCGTGTACGAACCCCGCATCTCCGCCGACGAGGCCGCCGAACGCCTCGCCCGCTTCCGCGCGGCGGTCACCGCGCTGCTCGAGGGGAGCCCGGCATGACGGTCACCACCTCCGGCCCCCTGCCCACCGACCCGTACGACGTGGCGATCGTCGGCGCCGGTGTGGTCGGCTGCGCGATCGCCCGCCGGCTCGCGCACCACCCGGGCCTGCGCGTCGCCCTCGTCGAGGCCGAGGACGACGTCGGGCAGGGCACCTCGAAGGCCAACACCGCCATCCTGCACACCGGATTCGACGCCGTGCCCGGTTCCCTGGAGGCCCGGCTCGTCCGTGAGGGCGCCCGCGAACTCGCCGCCTACGCAGCGGAGTCGGGCATCCCCGTGGAGCCGGTCGGCGCGCTGCTGGTCGCCTGGGACCAGGAGCAGCTCGCGGCCCTGCCCCGCCTCGCCGAGAAGGCCGAGCGCAACGAGTACCACGCCACCCGCCTCCTCGGCCCCGCCGAGCTCTACGACCGCGAACCCCACCTCGGCCCCGGCGCGCTCGGCGCCCTCCACGTGCCCGGCGAGAGCGTCATCTGCCCCTGGACGACGACCCTGGCGTACGCCACCCAGGCGGTCCGCGGCGGAGTCGACCTGCACCTCGACTCGCCGGTCGAGCACGCAGGTCACACGGCCGGCGTCCACCGTCTGACGACCCCGCGCGGCCCGCTGCACGCCCGCCGGCTCGTCAACGCGGCCGGACTGCACGCCGACACCCTCGACCGGCGGCTCGGCCACGACGACTTCACCGTCACCCCGCGCCGGGGCCAGCTCATCGTCCACGACAGGTTCGCCCGCGCCCTCGTCCGCCACATCCTCCTGCCCGTCCCCACAGCCCTCGGCAAGGGCGTCCTGGTCGCCCCCACCGTCCACGGCAACGTCCTGCTCGGCCCCACCGCCGAGGACCTCGACGACAGGCGCGCCACCGGCTCCACCGCCGAGGGCCTGCGCAGGCTGCGGGAACAGGGCCGCCGCATCCTGCCCGCGCTGCTGGAGGAAGAGGTCACCGCCGTCTACGCCGGCCTGCGGGCCGCCACCGAGCACGACGACTACCGGATCACCGCCCACCCCGACCAGGGCTACGTCACCGTCGGCGGCATCCGCTCCACCGGCCTCACCGCCTCCCTCGCCATCGCCGCGCACGTCACCGGTCTGCTCGCCGAAACCGGACTCGACCTCGGCCCGCAGCGCCCGCCGGACCCGGTCCGCATGCCGAACCTCGGCGAGGCCTTCCCGCGTCCCCATCAGCGGCCGGACCTCGTGGCCGCCGACCCGGAGTACGGCACCCTGGTCTGCCACTGCGAACGCGTCTCCCACGGCGAGATCCGCGACGCCCTCGCCAGTACGATCCCGCCCCGCTCCCTCGACGGACTGCGCCGCCGCACCCGGGCCCGGGCGGGCCGCTGCCAGGGCTTCTACTGCGGGGCCGCGGTACGGGCGTTGTTCGAGGAGGCCCAGCGATGACCCGTCAGGTCGACGTCCTGGTGGTGGGGGCCGGCCCCGCCGGACTCGTGGCCGCGTCCCTCCTCGCGGTGACCGGCGCACGCGTGGAGGTCCTGGAGCGGGAGCAGCGGGCCGGAGGAGTGCCGAGGCACTGCGCGCACCGGGGCTTCGGCAACTGGCCGCACGCGCTGACCGGTCCGGCCTACGCACGTCTGCTCGCCGGCGCGGCGGTCCGCGCCGGGGCGGACGTACGGACCGGCGTCACCGCCCTCGACTGGGCGGGGCCGTGCTCGCTCGCCACCGTCGGACCGGACGGCCCGGAGACGGTGGCCGCCCGGGCGGTCGTCCTGGCCACCGGCGCCCGCGAACGCCCCCGCGCCGCACGTCTCGTCCCCGGCACCCGCCCGGCCGGCGTGTACACCACCGGCGAACTCCAGCAGGCCGTCCACCTGTACGGGCAGCACATCGGCACCCGCGTGCTGATCATCGGAGCGGAGGACGTCTCCTACGCCGCCGCCGACACCGTACGGGCCGCCGGCGCCCGAGTCGTCGCCCTGGTCACGGACCTGCCCCGGGCCCTGACCCACCCGGCGCGCGCCCTCGACGCCCGCCTGCGTCACGGCGTCCCCCTCCTCACCGGCACCACGGTCACCGAACTCCTCGGCCACGGGCGCCTGTCGGCCGTGCGCGTCCGCCGCCACGACGGCCGTACGGCGACGCTGCCCTGCGACACCGTCGTGTTCACCGGCGACTTCGTCCCCGACCACGAACTCGCCCGGCGCGGCGCGCTCACCCTGGACCCCGGCACCCGCGGCCCCGCCGTGGACGGCGCCCTGCGCACCTCGCGGCCCGGCGTCTTCGCGGTCGGCAGTGTGCTGCACGCCGTGGAGAGCGCGGCGACGGCCGTCCGCGAGGGCGCGTATGCTGCGACCGCCGTACGGGACCGGCTCGCGCGGGACTCCGAGTGGCCCGACGGCGTACCCGTGATCGCCGATCAACCCCTGCGCCGCATCACCCCGAACCGCGTCACCCCGGCCGACGGCCTCCCGTACCTCCTGCGCACGGCGACACCGCTGACCCGCCCGGTCCTGCACGTCACCCAGGACGGCCGCCCGCTCCACCGCGAACGGCCCACCCTCGTCCCGGCCGTCCCGCACCGCCCCCTGACGCTGACCGCACGCTGGACGCACCGGGTCGACCCGAAGGGCGGACCGGTACACGTCACGGTCACCTGAGGCACACGGCACACGGCGGCGCCCGGGTTGCGCGCGGTGGCGCGTGGGGTGTTCGGCGGGTTGCGCACGGTGGCTCCCAGGGTGTTGGGCGGGGTGGCCGGGTCGCGTGCGGTGATGCGTGGGGTTTGGCGGGGTGGCCGGGGCGCGCGGCGGTGGTGCCCTGGTACGCGAAGTGCCGGGGCGCTCACCGGGTGTGCGAAGGTGCCCGGGGCGCCTCCGGCGTACGCGAAGGTGTCCGGGGCGCCGCCCGCGTTCAGATCACCTTCATCCGGACCAGCGCCACCAGCGTCAGCGCCCCCGGCAGCAGCGGCAGCCAGACGGTGAGGAGCCGGAACGCGAGCACCACCGCCGTGGCCACGGCCGCCGGGCCGCCCGCCGCCACCAGCGCCACGACCAGTGCCGCCTCGACCGAGCCGACACCTCCCGGTGCGGGCACCAGCGCGACGGCGATCGTCGCCGCCAGGTACGCCACCGCCATGTGGGCGGGCGGCACCGGCAGCCCCAGCGCCCGACCGACCAGGACCAGGGCGGAGGCCTGGAGCGCGGGGAAGGCGAGCGCGCCGCCCCACAGCGCCAGCGCCCGCGCCGGACGGGCGTGCACCGAGCGGGCCTCGCCCAGCGCCGTCCGCAGGAAGGAGACCACCGAGGTACGCAGCCGTGGCAGCAGCGCCAGGACGCCCGCCGCCACCACCGGCACGGCGCCCGCGGCGACCAGCAACGGCCCGATCGCCGCCCCGGGCGCCGGCGCGCCGAGCCGCAGCGCGTCGGGGAACGCGATCAGCAGCACGCCCAGCAGGGCGAGCCTGCCGACGCTCTCCGCCAGCAGATACAGGGCGAGGGCGGCCGACGCACGGGCGAGCGGCAGCCCGCACACCGTCATGAACCGGAGGTTGACCGCGCTCGCGCCCAGCCCCGTCGGCAGCAGGTGGTTGGCCGCCCCGGCCGCGAACTGCGCGGCGAGCAGCCGCCGCCGGGGCAGCCGCTCCACCACGGCACCCTGCCGCGTGCAGGCAGCGGCGACCCAGGTCAAACAGGTCGCGCCGACCGCGGCCAGCAGCCAGGGCCACCGGGCCGTGGCGAGATGGCCGAAGCCCTCCGCGAGCACGGACCGGTGCCGCGCCGCGACCACGGCGACCAGCAGCAGCGGAACCACGCAGAGGACCCGACGGACCCGGCGGGCACGGCCGCCGCGCCGGACCGGAAGGTGTCCGGAGGGGGACTGCTCGCGAAGACGTACCGCTGTCACATCACCAGAGACTCCCCCAGCCGAGCCAACCAGGGATGACCGACGCGCGGACGAGGGCTTACGGACCGCGGGCGGCCGGCCCACCCCGGCGACCTTGACCTCAAGGTTGATTGAGGTTCTATCGTCATGCCCATGAGCATGGAGACCACCGCCTGGACCCAGCTGCACAGCGTCATGAACGCCGAGCAGGAGCGCCGTCCACTCGCCCGCGCGACGCTGCGCCGCATCGGCGCGTTCGCCCGCCCGCACCGCCGCCGCATCACCCGGTTCGTCCTCCTCGGGGTGGTGACCGCGCTGCTCGCCGTCGCCACCCCCGTACTGGCCGGACGCGTCGTGAACGCGATCGTGTCGGGCGACGACGAGGGCACGGTTGTCCGCCTCGCCCTGCTGATCGCGCTCATCGCCGTCGCGGAGGCGGTGCTCGGCATCCTCTCCCGCAGGCTCTCGGCCATGCTCGGGGAGGGACTCATCCTCGATCTGCGCACGGCTGTGTTCGATCATGTCCAGCGCATGCCGGTCGCGTTCTTCACACGTACGCGTACGGGAGCCCTGGTCTCCCGGCTCAACAACGACGTCATCGGCGCCCAGCGGGCCTTCAGCAACACCCTGTCCGGCGTGGTCAGCAACCTGGTCACCCTGCTGCTCACCCTCGCCGTCATGCTCACCCTGTCCTGGCAGATCACCCTGCTCGCGCTGGTACTGCTGCCGGTGTTCGTGCTCCCGGCCCGGCGCATGGGCCGCCGCATGGCCCGCATGCAGCGCGAGGCGGCCACCCTGAACGCCGCGATGGGCACCCGGATGACCGAGCGCTTCTCGGCGCCCGGAGCCACGCTGATCAAGCTGTTCGGCCGCCCGGAGGAGGAGTCGGCCGAGTTCGCCGACCGCGCCCGCCGCGTCGCCGACATCGGCGTCCGCACGGCCACCGCACAGGCGGCCTTCATCACCGCGCTCACCCTGGTCTCCGCCCTGGCCCTCGCCCTCGTCTACGGCCTCGGCGGCTGGTTCGCCCTGCGCGGCACCCTGGACCCGGGCGCCGTCGTGGCGCTGGCCCTGCTCCTGACCCGTCTGTACGCGCCGCTCACCGCGCTCGCCGGGGCCCGCGTGGAGGTGATGAGCGCCCTCGTCAGCTTCGAGCGGGTCTTCGAGGTGCTGGACCTGCCCCCGCTCATCGACGAGAAGCCAAACGCCCGCCCGGTCCCCGACGGCCCGGTCGCGGTCGAGTTCGAGGACGTGCGCTTCGGCTACCCGTCCGCCGACAAGGTCTCCCTCGCCTCCCTCGAAGAGGTCGCCTCCCTCGACACCCGGGGCGGCGCCGAGGTCCTGCACGGCCTCTCCTTCCGCGCCGAACCGGGGCAGACCATCGCACTCGTCGGGTCCTCCGGCGCCGGCAAGTCGACCATCGCCGGGCTGCTGCCGCGCCTGTACGACACCGACGCCGGCACCGTGCGCGTCGGCGGCGTCGACGTCCGCGACCTGAACGCCCGGTCACTGCGCGACACCGTCGGCATGGTCACCCAGGACGGCCACCTCTTCCACGACACCGTCCGCGCCAACCTGCTGCTGGCCCGCCCCGGGGCCACCGAGACGGAACTGTGGGACGCGCTGCGCCGCGCCCGCCTGGTCGACCTCGTCCGGTCCCTGCCCGACGGCCTCGACACCGTGGTCGGCGAGCGCGGCTACCGGCTCTCCGGCGGTGAGCGCCAGCGCATGACCATCGCCCGGCTGCTGCTGGCCCGCCAGCGCGTCGTCATCCTCGACGAGGCCACCGCCCACCTCGACAACACCTCCGAGGCGGCCGTCCAGGAGGCCCTCGCCGAGGCCCTGGAGGGCAGGACGGCCATCGTGATCGCACACCGGCTGTCCACCGTCCGGGCGGCCGACCAGATCCTGGTGGTCGAGGCCGGCCGCATCGTGGAACGCGGCACGCACGAGGAGCTCCTGGCCGCCGACGGCCGCTACGCCCAGCTGAGCCGGACGCAGTTCGGACGCCGAGCACTGAACGAGACGAACAAGACGAATAGGGCAGACAAGGCAGACAAGGCAGACAAGGCGGTCGCGGCGGACTCGGGCGAGAAGGTCGCGTAGCCGCTCACTGCGGGCCGGGCAGTCCGGCCCGCACCGGCAGGTCCTGCTCGGCCCAGACCACCTTCCCGTCGGGAGTGCGGCACGAGCCCCAGCGTCGGCACAGCATGTTGATCAGCTGCAGACCGCGCCCGCTCTCGTCGCTCACGCCGGCGTGCTGGATCTGCGGCAGGTCCGGTCCGGAGTCGGAGACCTCCACCGACAGCCGCTCGTGCCGCAGCAGCCGCAGCTCGCCCGGGGCGTTCCCGTAGCGCAGGGCGTTGCCGACCAGCTCGCTGACCACCAGCTCCGTGGTGTCGACCAGGTCCTCCAGGCCCCACGCCGCCAACCGCTCGCGCACCGCGGCACGCGCCTGCCCGGCCGCCTTTCCGTCCGGCAGGAGGGTACGTACGTACACCTCGTCCCCGGGAGCGAGGGGCCGGGCCGCGGCGACGAGCACGATCGCGTCGTCGGACCGGTCGCCGCCGACCCGATCGGTGACCGCCTGGCACACCGTGCCGTCCCCGGGCAGGTCCTCGGCGACCGCTCGGCGCAGCCGGTCCATCTGGGTGGTGAGGTCGGTGGCGCGCGACCTGATCAGCCCGTCCGTGTAGAGCGTCAGCCGCCCTCGCTCCGGCACGGGGCAGTCGACGGGGTCGTACGGGATCACGCCGGTCCCCAGCGGCGCCCCGACGGGCACGTCCAGGAACGAGGCGGTGCCGTCCGGCCCCGTCAGCAGCGGCGGCGGATGACCGGCGCTGGCGATGCGGAAGCTGCCGCCGCACGGGTCGTAGACGGCGCACAGGCAGGTGGCGACCTGGTCCTCCTCCAGGTCGCGGGCGGCCAGGTCCAGCCGGGACAGGAGCCGCTCGGGTGCGATGTCGAGCGCCATCAGGGTCCGGGCCACCGTGCGCAGCCGGCCCATGGTCGCGGCGGCGGCCAGTCCGCGCCCCATCACATCGCCCACCATCAGCGCGGTACGGCCGCTGGGCAGCGCGACGACGTCGAACCAGTCACCGCCCACTGCGGCCGGATCGCCGGCCGGGACGTAGCTCGAGGACACGTCGAGGCCGGGCGTGCTCGGGCTGGAGCGGGGGAGCAGGGCGCGTTGCAGCGTCACCACGTGCTCGCGCTCCCGTCCGTAGAGCCGGGCGTTGTCGATGTACACGGCGGCCCTGGACGCGAGCTGCATGACCAGCGCCACGTCGGCGCGGGTGAACGGCGACCGGCTGCCGGCCCGGACGAAGTCGGCCAGGCCCAGCAGCACCCCGCGGGCGATCAGCGGCACCGCCAGGTACGAGTGGACACGCGCGCGGCGCATCAGGTCCGCGGCCTCGGGCGTGGGCGCGACGGCGTGGAAGTCGGACGACTCCATATGGGTGACCAGTACCGGTTTCCGCGTGGCCAGGCACCTGTGCACGAGCCGGTCGGCGGTGTACACGGAGACCTCGCCGACCGGGTCCGGCGCCAGGTCGAGCCCCGGCACCTCGCAGACCGCCATGGCGCGGAGCTCGGGGATGCCGGTGCCCGACCTCCTGCCGAGGCGGTCCCCCTCCTGGAACCGGAGCACCGACTCCAGCAGGTCCACCGCGCACCCGTCGGCCAGTTCGGGCACCGTGAAGCCGGCCAGTTCCTCGGCCGTGCGCCGCAGGTCCAGCGTGGTCCCGATGCGCATGCCGGCCTCGTTCAGCCAGGCCAGCCGGCGTCGGGCGCGCACCGCCTCCGTCACCGGCCGCAGGGCGGCCTTGAGGGCCCGGCGGCCGCCGACGAGGGGCTGCGGAGGACGGCGTTCGTGCAGCCACGGTCGTTCCCGCACGCGTTCGCCTCCTCCCACGGCCTCCTGCCCCGATTCTGCCTCCCTCCGGGGCGACCGGCGACGGCGCCGCCCCCGACCGGTCGGCCCACCGGCCGGGGCGCCGCCCGCGTCACCTCAGGCGCGCAGCCACACCGCCGTGTCCCGCGGCAGCCGGCCGTCCGCGTCGAGGGGCCCGCTGCGGAGCAGGAGCGTGTCGTGCGCGGGCAGTCCGATGGGCTCCTCGGCCAGGTTGACGACACAGATCAGGCCGTCCGCGCGTGCGAACGCGAGCGCGCCGTCCGGCGCGGGCAGCCAACTCAGGGGGCCGTCGCCGAAACCCTCGGTGGAGCGTCGCAGGCGCAGTGCATCGCGGTAGAGCGAGAGCATCGACTCCGGGTCGGCGCTCTGGCGGTCCGCCGCGTACGCCGACCAGCCCTCCGGCTGTGGCAGCCAGGGCTCCGTGTCGGAGCCGAAACCGCAGTACGGGGCGTCGGCCGACCAGGGCAGCGGGACCCGGCAGCCGTCCCGGCCGGGATCGGTGCCCCCGGAGCGGAAGTGCATCGGGTCCTGGATGCGGACGAGCGGGACGTCGGCCTCGGGCAGGCCGAGTTCCTCCCCCTGGTACAGGTACACGGACCCGGGCAGGGCCAGGGTCAGCAGTGCGGCGGCCCGGGCGCGCCGGGTCCCGAGCACCAGGTCGGTCGGGGTGCCGAAGGCCTTCTTCGCGAAGTCGAACCCGGTGTCCGCACGGCCGTACCGGGTCACGGTGCGGGTCACGTCGTGGTTGCAGAGCACCCAGGTGGCGGGGGCGCCGACGGGGGCGTGCTCGGCGAGGGTGTCGTCGATCGTGCGGCGCAGCCGGTCCGCGTCCCAGGGGCAGGACAGGAAGTTGAAGTTGAAGGCGGTGTGCAGTTCGTCGGGCCGCAGGTAGCGGGCGAAGCGTTCGGCGTCGGGCAGCCACACCTCCCCCACGAAGACGGCCCCGTACTCGTCGGCGATCGCCCTCCAGGAGCGGTAGATGTCGTGCAGTTCGTCGAGGTCGATGTACGGGTGCGGGTCGACGCCCTCCTCGAAGTCCGCGAGCGCGGGGTCCTTCGCCAGCAGGGCGGCGGAGTCGATGCGTACCCCGGCGACGCCGCGTTCGAACCAGAAGCGCAGCACGCTCTCGTGCTCCTGCCGCACCTCGGGGTGGGCCCAGTTGAGGTCCGGCTGCTCCGGGGCGAAGAGGTGGAGGTACCACTCGCCGTCGGGGACCCGGGTCCAGGTGCGTCCGGAGAACTGGGAGGGCCAGTTGTTGGGCGGGAGCTCACCGTGCTCGCCGCGTCCGGGACGGAAGTGGAAGCGCTCCCGCGCCGCGCTGCCCGGGCCGGCCGCCAGCGCCTCCTGGAACCAGGCGTGCTGGTCGGAGACGTGGTTGGGGACGATGTCGACGATGGTGCGGATGCCCGACTCCCGGGCCTCGGCGATCAGTTTCTCGGCCTCGCCGAGGGTGCCGAAGGCGGGGTCGATCGTGCGGTAGTCGGCGACGTCGTAACCGCCGTCGACGAGCGGCGAGACGTACCAGGGGGTGAACCAGACGGCGTCCACGCCGAGTTCGGCGAGGTACGGCAGTCTTGCCCGGACGCCCGCGAGGTCACCGGTGCCGTCGCCGTCACCGTCGGCGAAACTGCGGGGGTACACCTGGTAGATGACGGCGTCGCGCCACCAGTCTTCGGTGCGGTGCGGGTGAGGGGCTGCCACGTGACGGTCCTTTCGGGCAGGGGTGATCTCCGCCGCCGGCCCGGACAGCGGGGCGTCGGACGGGCCGGCGGCGAAGGTTTGAGGGGACGAGCCGTGCGGGCGGGGGCCCGTGCGGGGGTGGAGGCTTCCGTGCGGGTGGGAGGCTTCCGGGTGGGCCGGGGCCTCAGCCCTTGAGCCCACCCGCGGTGAGCCCGCTCATGATGTTGCGCTGGAAGATCAGGAAGATGATCAGGGTCGGCAGTGAGGCCATGGTGAGCGCGGCGATCAGCACGTTCATGGGCACGCCGTTGGACAGGGAGTAGATCCCGACGTTCAGCGTCTGCTTGGACGGGTCGGGCAGCGTCAGCATGGGCCAGAGGAAGTCCTTCCAGACGCCCACGATCGCGAAGATGGACACCACGCCGAGGATCGGCCGCGAGATCGGCAGGACGATCGACCGGAGCGTGCGCATCGGCGAGGCGCCGTCCATGGCGGCGGCGTCCAGCAGCTCCTTCGGAATCGAGTCGAAGAACCGCTTCAGCAGGAAGATGTTGAAGGCGTTCGTCACCGACGGGAGCCAGATCGCCCACGGGGTGTTGAGCAGATTGCGTTCGAAGACCGGCACGTCGAGCACCGTCAGGTACTGCGGCACGACCAGCACGGTCGCCGGGATCATCAGCGTCGCCAGCATCATGCCGAGGATGGCCTTGCCGAAGACCGGGCGGAGTTTGGACAGCGAGTACGCCGCCGCCACGTCGAGGACCAGTTGGAAGGCCAGTGCGCCGAAGGCGTAGAACAGGGTGTTCCCCAGCAGGCCGGCCAGGTCCATGACGTCCCACGCCCGCGAGTAGTTCTCGGGCTCGAAGGAGTCGGGCACCAGCGTCGGCGGTGTCCGGACGACTTCCTGGGTGTCCTTGAACCCACTGGAGATCATCCAGTACATCGGGCCGAGGAAGACCACGGTGAACACCGTGACGACGACGCCGAACGTCACCCAGTAGAGGACCTTGCCGCGGGGCCTGGCGAGCTGGGCCGGCGAGATGAGCGTGCGTGTGGACATCTGTGGTGATCCCCCGGCCTACTCGTCCTCGGCGCGGCTGAGCTTCACGTACACCGCCGAGAATCCGGCGAGGAGTACGAGGAGCAGCAGACCCAGGGCCGCCGCGGCACCGTAGTTGTTGAAGTTGAAGGCGTACTGGTAGATGAGGTAGACGACGGTGGTGGTCGAGCCCTCGGGGCCGGCGCCGCCGGTGAGCAGGAAGGGTTCGACGAAGACCTGCATGGTGGCGATGATCTGCATGAGCAGCATCAGCGAGAGGATGAGCCGCGTCTGTGGGATCGTCACGTGCCAGATCTTGCGCAGCAGCCCGGCTCCGTCCAGCTCCGCCGCCTCGTACAGCTCCCCGGGGATGCCCTGGAGCGCGGCGAGGTAGATGAGGGCCGCGCCGCCCATGTTCATCCAGGTCGAGGCGATGACCACGGAGAGCATGGAGAGGTCGGGGTCCTGGAGCCATTGCTGCTCAGGCAGTCCTACGGCGCCGAACAGCTCGTTGAGCAGGCCGTAGCCGGGGTCGTACAGGTACTTGAAGAGCAGCACGGCGGCGACCGGGGGCAGCATCACCGGCAGGTACACCAGCAGCCGCAGATATCCCTTGCCGTGCCTCAGTTCGTTGATGACGATCGCGACGACGAACGGCACGGCGAAGCCGAAGAGCAGGGCCAGCACGGTGAACAGGAGTGTGTTGCGCCACGCCTGCCAGAAGGCCGGGTCGTTGAAGACCGTCTCCAGGTTGTCCAGGCCGACCCAGGAGACCTCGCCCCGGTCCGTCTTCTGGAAGGCGAGGAAGAACTCCCGGACCATGGGGTACCAGGAGAACAGCGCGAAGCAGAGGACCGCTCCGATCAGGAAGCCGTGCGCCGTGAGATTGCGCCTCAGGCTCCTGCCGAAGGACCCGCCGGGCGGTGGCGGGCCGTCCACCGGCGGCTGGGAGTGGCGGGCTCTCGCCGCCTTGCTCGGGGTCAGGCTGGGGGCCGACATCGTCGCTCCTTGGGACTGGTCTCATGGGCCCCGGGGGGCGGTGCGGCCCGCCCCCCGAGAAGGCCGGTCACTGCGTGGCCAGAACCTGGTTGACCTGCTGCTCGGCGGTGGAGAGCAGCTTGTCGATGTCGGCGTCCTCGTTGGTGAGGATGCCGGACATCACGTTGTCCAGGACCTTGTAGACCTCCTGCGCCTTCGGCGGCTCGGCCATGCCCGGGACCGGGTTGTCCATGAACGTCTTGAAGTTCTCGACCGGCATGGTGGCGTGCTCGACCCGGGCCGCGTCGTCCTTCTTCTTCGAGTCGTTCAGCCAGAAGTTGGGCTGCGGGAGGCCGACCGGCAGCTTGTCGGTCTTCTTGCGGGCCCAGTTGAACTGCCCCTCGCCGACGGTGAGGTTCTGGAAGTTCAGCCAGGCGACACCGGCCTTGATCTTGTCGGGGGATATCCCCTTCTTGATCATGTAGTTGTTGCCGCCGGCCAGCGTGTTCTTCTCGCCCGGGATCGGGCCCATGCCGAAGTTCTCGTAGTCCGCGCCGAGTTGCTGGACCATGTACGTGATGTCGTCGGGGGCGGCGAGGAACATGCCGAGTTTGTCGGTGGCGATCTGCTTCTGCAGGTCGCCCCACTTGAGCAGCTGGGTCTTGCCCATGCTCTCGTCCTCCCAGCGCATGGCGTGGAGGTTCTCGGCGACCTGCTTGCCCAGCTCGTCGTTGAACGCCGCCTTCCTGCCGCTCGCGTCGACGACCTCGCCGCCGAGGCTGTACATCTGGGCGGTGAAGTGCCAGCCGCCGGTGTTGCCCGCGCTGTACTCGCCGAAGCCGGCGATGCCGTCGCCCAGGTCGGCGATCTTCTTGGCGGCGGTGCGGACCTCGTCCCAGGTGCGCGGCGGGGCGTCCGGGTCGAGTCCGGCCCTCTCGAAGAGCTTCCGGTTGATCAGCAGGCCCATCGTGTAGTTGCTCGTGGGCAGGCCGTAGAGCTTGTTCCCGTGCTTGAGCGAGCCGAGGACGTTCGGGTCGATGTCCTTCAGGAGCGGGACCGTCCTGTCGTTGACGTAGGCGGTGATGTCCTCGGCGCCGTCGTTGTCCAGTACCTGGGGGAGGTCGGTGAAGTACGTGTAGAAGACGTCGGGCTGCGACTTGGCCTTCAGCATCGCCGTGAAGCGCGGCGGCTCCAGGCACTGGCCCGGGGTGGAACGGCCCTCGATGGTGACGTTGGGGTACGTCTTGTTGAACTCCTTGACGTCCTCCTTCCACTCCTTCAGCTCGGCCGCCTTCGCCGCCGGGGGCATGCAGTCGATGGTGATCGTCACCTTGGTCTTCGGGTCCAGCGGAGCAGCCGGGTCGGAGGACCCACTGCCGCCTTCGGAACCGCCGCCGTCGTCGCTGCTGCTCGTGCCGCAGGCGGCCAGAGCGGTCAGGGTGAGAGCGGAGACGAGCGTGATGGCGCCGGCACGGCGAGTACGGCGGAACCGAGCACTTCTCATGGGTGGTCCCCTTCGGGCATGAACGTGGAAGGCGCCCCACCGCCGATGCGTTGTGGGGCGCCGCTCACTCAACCACCGTGAACAAGTGAACGCAATATCTCGCGCTGATTTCGTAATTGTATGACAGCAAGCCGCAGATGACGGGGTGCTTGTTACCGGACGGCCGCCTGTGCGGTGGAGCCGCGGACGACGAGTTCGGGCTCGAAGAGCAGTTCCCTGTGGGGTACTTCGCTGCCCTGGATCTGGGCGCAGAGCAGGTCGACGGCGGCGCGGCCCATGGCCTCGATGGGCTGGCGGACGGTGGTGAGCGGGGGTTCGGTGCAGGTCATGAAGGCGGAGTCGTCGTAGCCGACGACGGACACGTCGCGGGGTACGGCGAGTCCGCGCCGGCGGGCGGCGCGGACGGCGCCGAGTGCGAGGGGGTCGCTGGCGCAGATGATGCCGGTGACCCCGCGTTCCAGCAGACGGGACGCGGCTGCCTGGCCGCCTTCCAGCGCGAACATCGACCGTTCGACGAACTCCTCGGGGAGTTCCGCGTTCATGGCGCCCGCGGCTTCCCGTGCGGCGGCCAGCTTCCTGCGGGAGGGGATGTGGTCGGAGGGGCCGAGGACCAGGCCGATGCGTTCGTGGCCGAGGGAGACCAGGTGCCGCCAGGACTGCTCGACGGCCACCGCGTCGTCGCAGGCGATGCAGGGGAAGTCGAGGTCGGGGATGGACGCGTTGATCAGCACTACCGGGATGTTGCGCTCGGCGAGGAGCCGGTAGTGGTCGTGCGGCGCGTCCGCCTGCGCGAACAGCCCACCCGCGAAGACCACCCCGGACACCTGCTGCTGCAGGAGCAGTTCGACGTAGTCGGCCTCGGAGACGCCGCCCTTGGTCTGCGTGCACAGCACCGGCGTCAGACCCTGCTGCGCCAGCGCACCACCGATGACCTCGGCGAACGCCGGGAAGATCGGGTTCTGCAGTTCGGGCAGGACCAGCCCCACCAGCCGGGCCCGCTCACCCCGCAACTGCGTCGGACGCTCGTAACCGAGCACGTCCAACGCGCTCAGCACGGACTGCCGGGTCGCCTCGGAAACCCCCGGCTTGCCATTGAGGACCCGGCTGACCGTGGCCTCGCTGACCCCAACCTTCTTCGCTACTTGAGCAAGTCGTCGCGTCACATACGCAAGACTAGCGCAAGCCTCGCAAGAGACTTGCGCCTGTCAGTGAACCGACCGACAAAGGTCGGCACGGCCCGTGCGGTCTACGGGTTTCGGACGATCTTGAAGGTGGACGTGGTGTTCCGGATGTCCACGGTGTTGTCGCCGAGCTTCAGCCCGTTGAAGATGACCTCGCCGACCGCCGGGCCCTGCCCCGCCTCGGGCATCTCGTTGGCCCAGAGGCCGAAACCGGACTTGGCGTCGAACGCGTCACCGCTCTTGTGCGCGCCCGTGACGGAGATGTCGGTGAAGACCGTGTCCTTGATCGGGAACTGCGGCTGCCCGCCCACGTAGTTCGTCTGGAACATGATGCCGCTGTAGGTCGGATCGACGACGTCGACGTTGTTCACGCGGATGCCCTGGAACACCTTGGAGGCGGAGAACACCCAGATGCCGGGGAAGGTCTGCTGCCCCCAGAAATGACCGCCGGCCCGGACGACCGAGATGTTCTCGAAGGTCGTCGGATCGGTGCCGAAGCCGTTCATCGGGTAGCCGAAGTCCAGCGAACTGATGGTGATGCCGGAGTAGACGAGCGTGTCGGCGATGTGGATGTTGCGGAAGGTGTTGTTGTAGCCGCCGTACACGGCGAGACCCGCGGCGCGCCAGGTCAGCGTCGTCGTGAGGTTCTCGTAGAGGTTGTTCTTCATGTCCGCGCCGCCCGCGTCGATCGCCGAGAAGAGCGCGAAGCTGTCGTCACCGGTCGCGCGGGCGTCGTTGTTGGAGACGAGGTTGTCGGTCGAGCCGTTGGTCATGTTGACGCCGTCGGCGAACATGTTGCGGATCCGGGAGTTCTTGATGGTGATCCGGTCGGTGTTGGCGCCCCAGTACAGGCACACCATGTGCTCGTTCCAGATGTTGTCGATCACGATGTCCGACACGTTGGAGAAGTCGAACACCTTGCCCGGCCCGTCGATGCGGGACGTGTAGTTGCCGAAGTAGGCGAAGTTCGCGAAGGACGAGCCCTTCGCGGTGGCGTCGGCCCGGAAACCGACGTCCGTGTTGCCCTGCGTCGACGGCGCCCGGAACCGGGTGAACCAGGGACCGGCGCCCACCACCTTGACCGCCTTGCCGTACACCTGGAACTTGCTCGACGTCTGGTAGTCGCCGGGCGGCAGGTACACACCGGCCAGCGTGCCGGTGCTGTCCATGCGGACCCGGTCCAGCGCGTTCTGCACGTCCTGGTGCGTGAATCCGGCGGGCACCGCGTACGCCGCCGGGTCGGGGTTCGCCACCGGGGCGACCTGCTCCAGGTTGACGAAGTCGATCGCGTAGTCGGTCGTGTTCGCGGCGTCCTTCTGCAGCCGGATCCTGCTGCCCGCCGGGACGGTCTCGCCCAGCATGAGGTGCGCCTCGTCGTAGATGTGACGCGGCGCGCCTTCGCCGGGGGAGTTGCCGGGCGCGGCCTCGTTGCCGTACAGCCAGGCGTACTTCGACGTGAGCGGGAGCGCCTTCTTCATGACGCCGTCGACGTACACGTTGATCGTGGAGTCGATGCCGCCGCCACCCGGCGCGTCCGGGATCGAGAAGCGGGTCACCAGGGTGTTGGTGTCCGCCCTCGTGGTGAACTCGACGTACTCGCCGGTGGCGTCCAGGTGGACGGCCCTGCGGCCGGACGCCTCGCCCGCGAGGTCGCCGATGGTCCGGTTGGGGCCGACCACCTCGGCGCCGCCGCCGACCGCGCCGTCCTCCGCCTCGTACATGTCGTACGGCATGTTGGCGCCGCGCCCGACGAACAGCGGCTGCGTGGAGGTGTTGTTCTCCCGCTTGACCGGCAGTTCGTTCGCGTCGTCGGCGACCGTCACCTTCACGGTGTACGAGCCGTTGGCCGCCTTCCAGGTGCCGAGACCCACGGCCGGGGCCGTCGTGCCGGCGGCGATGACTCCGGAGTGCGCGCCGGTCAGGGTCTTCACCGTGGCGCCCTTGGAGTCGACCAGGGCGAGCGTCACCGCGTGGCCGCCGCCCGCGGAGTCCTGGGTGCCCTGGTTGCGGAGCGCGACCTTGAACGTCACGTCGTCACCGGCGGCGGGGCCGGAGGGGGAGGGGGTGACCGAGGCGGCGACCAGGTCGGAGCTCTGGACCGGCTTGACCACCAACGGTTCCGGCCTCGTGTAGGTGTTGTTGGTCTCGTTCTGCTCGGTGATCTCGTTCGCCGCGTCGGCGACCGCGCTCAGTTCGTAGGAGCCGGCCTCGCGTGCCCCGACGGACGCGCTGACCGTGCTCTGCGCACCTGCCGCCAGGGCGCCGACCTCGGCCGTGGCGCCTCGGTGTCGCCCAGTCGCAGGGCGACCTCGCCGGCCGGAGCAGGGGCCGGGCCGCTGTTGCGGACGGTGGCGGACACGGTGATCTCGTCCGACTCGACAGGCGAGGCGGGGGAGGAGGTCAGCTTCGTCACCTCCAGGTCGGGGTTGGGCGCGGGGGTGCCGATGACCTGGAACTCGGCGATCTGCCCGGCCGTCGCACCGGTGTTGGAGGTGAACCTGAGCTGGACGTCGGCGACGCGGGCGTCGACGGGCACGGTCACCTTGTTGCCGCCGTTCGCCGGGTCGAAGACGTAGTCCTTCGCGGCCACCAGGCTGGTGAAGCCGGAGGCGTCCTGCTTCCGGCCGAGCACCTGGATGGTCTGGGTGCGCTTCGACCAGCTGTGGTCCGGATTGAGCTGGAGCACGACACCGCTGAGGTCGCGTCGGCCCCCAGATCGAGGGTGAGCGTATTCGGGTAGCTGCCCGCCGCCCCCTCCCAGTAGGTCGCCACGTCGTTGTCGTTGGCGTTGCGGGCCACGTAGGTGTGGATGAAGGACGAGGCGCTGATCGGCTTGCCGACGGCCAGGTTCGAACCGTCCCCGGTACCGTCGCGGGTCACGGAGTTGCTGGCGCCCGACTGGTTGCCGGCCGCGTCCCTCGCCCGCACGTGGTAGGTCACGTTCGCCGAGGCCGGCTGCGTGTCGGTGTAGGTGGTCACGTCGCCCGCGACGCTCTTGCGGAGCGTGTTGTTGGCGTAGACGTCGTAGCCGGTGACGGCCGTGTCGTCCGTGGACGCGGTCCAGGTCAGCTTGATCTGACCGGCCGCCGGTTCGGTGAGGGTGAGGTTCGCGGGCGCGGTGGGTGCCTGGGTGTCACCGGTGTCGGCACGGCGGGTGACGCTGTTGCTGTTGCCCGACTGGTTGCCGGCCGCGTCCTTGGCCCGCACGTAGTAGGTGACCGTCGTGCCGGTCGGCCGGGTGTCGGTGTACGTCGTGACGTCGCCGGCGACCGTCGTCACCAGGTCCCCGTTGGCGTAGACGTCGTAGCCGATGACGGCCGTGTCGTCCGTGGACGCGGTCCAGGTCAGCCTGACCTGGCCGGTCGCGGGCTCGGTGAGGGCGAGGTTCGCGGGTGCGGTCGGGGCCTGGGTGTCACCTGTTGCCGGGCCGTAGATCTCGAGCTCGGAGACCTGGGCGGCGGGCTGACCGGTGTTCGCCGTCACCAGGACGCGCACGTGGCGCGTGGTGGCCGCGTCGAAGGCGATCGTGGCGGACTGACCGCCCGCCGCGTCGAAGGTGTACGCCTTGGACGCCGTCAGGTCGGTGAAGTCCGAGCCGTTGTCGCTCGCCTGGATCTTCACGGTCTGGCTGCGGGCTCCCCAGCCGTCCGGCAGGCGCAGCACGACGCGGTCGATCCGGCGGGACGTGCCGAGGTCGGCCTGGAGCCACTGCGGAAGCTCGTTGTTGGTGCTCTCCCAGTAGGTGGCCTTGTTGCCGTCGTTGCCGTTGCCGGGCGTGTACGGGCCCGTCGAACTGCTCGCCGTGAGGCGGCGACCGGCGGCGAGGTTCACCGACGACTCGCCGGCCGCGTGGACCTCGAGTTCGGAGAGCTGGGCCGCCTGCCACCCGGTGTTGGCCGTGACGCCGACCCGCACGAACCGCGTCTGCGTGGCCGGGAAGCTCACGGTCACCGTGTTGCCCGACGCCGGGCTGAAGGTGCGTGGCGGAGGTCTTCAGCGTGCTGAAGCTGGTGCCGTCGGCGCTGCCCTGGACGGACAGCGTCTGGTCGCGCCGCTCCCAGCCGGCGGGCAGCCGCAGGACGACCTCGTCGATCCGCTCGGTGGTGCCGAGGTCGGTCTGCACCCACTGGGGCAGGCTCGTGCCTCCGCTCTGCCAGTACGAGTTCTGGTTGCCGTCGGTGATGTTCGCGGCGCCGTACTCGCTGTGCGCACTGCTCGCGGACGCGGCGTCTCCCAAGGCGATGTTGGGGCCACCGGCTGCCGAGGCCGACAGCACGGGCCCTCCCAACGCCAGGAGGCTGCCCGCGACCACGGCACACAGGGCCCGCGATCTCCAGTTCCGGTTTCTCATCTGTCCCCGATCTCCGCCTCGCGCCGGACGGCGTCGAGGCACGGCTCAGTCGGATGCGCTCACCGTGTGGACACTCAAAGTTCTTCAGCATTTACGTTGAGCGCTCAGAGAGTTGCAGAGAACTGTCGAGTCGTCCACAGGCCGGGCAGGCCGATCTTGGTGCCGGGCAGGCCGGAAGTTCTCCGTGAATCCTCGGTGAGCCTCGGGTGACGCCCCGGATCAGGGACTTTCACGCGCTACGTCACGCAGCCGCAAGCGACTGCCATTTCACGCAAGGGAGTTGCGCGCCACCGCGACGACGCGGGTGCGCGAGTGTGTGCGCCGGGCGTTGGGCGCTGTGCCATGTGGGGATGTGCGCATGTGCCATGTGCGCGTGTGCGGATGCGCGCGTGTGCGGATGCGCGTGGACCGCTACTGGGCGGACGCCGCCTGTGCGGTGGAGCCGCGGACGACGAGTTCGGGCTCGAAGAGCAGCTCGCCGTGGGGTACTTCGCTGCCCTGGATCTGGGCGCAGAGCAGGTCGACGGCGGCGCGGCCCATGGCCTCGATGGGCTGGCGGACGGTGGTGAGCGGGGGTTCGGTGCAGGTCATGAAGGCGGAGTCGTCGTAGCCGACGACGGACACGTCGCGGGGTACGGCGAGTCCGCGCCGGCGGGCGGCGCGGACGGCGCCGAGTGCGAGGGGGTCGCTGGCGCAGATGATGCCGGTGACCCCGCGTTCCAGCAGACGGGACGCGGCTGCCTGGCCGCCTTCCAGCGCGAACATCGACCGTTCGACGAACTCCTCGGGGAGTTCCGCGTTCATGGCGCCCGCGGCTTCCCGTGCGGCGGCCAGCTTCCTGCGGGAGGGGATGTGGTCGGAGGGGCCGAGGACCAGGCCGATGCGTTCGTGGCCGAGAGAGACCAGGTGCCGCCATGACTGCTCGACGGCCACCGCGTCGTCGCAGGCGATGCAGGGGAAGTCGAGGTCGGGGATGGACGCGTTGATCAGGACCACCGGGATGTTGCGCTCGGCGAGGAGCCGGTAGTGGTCGTGCGGCGCGTCCGCCTGCGCGAACAGCCCACCCGCGAAGACCACCCCGGACACCTGCTGCTGCAGGAGCAGTTCGACGTAGTCGGCCTCGGAGACGCCGCCCTTGGTCTGCGTGCACAGCACCGGCGTCAGACCCTGCTGCGCCAGCGCACCACCGATGACCTCGGCGAACGCCGGGAAGATCGGGTTCTGCAGTTCGGGCAGGACCAGCCCCACCAGCCGGGCCCGCTCACCCCGCAACTGCGTCGGACGCTCGTAACCGAGCACGTCCAACGCGCTCAGCACGGACTGCCGGGTCGCCTCGGAAACCCCCGGCTTGCCATTGAGGACCCGGCTGACCGTGGCCTCGCTGACCCCAACCTTCTTCGCCACCTGAGCCAGTCGTCGCGTCACAACCGCAAGGCTAACGCAAGCCGCGCAAGGGGCTTGCTCTCCGGTCCTCGGTCACCGCGCGGACAGCGCCTCCCGCATGGCCCCGGCGGTGTGCATGGGGTCGTAGTCCTCGGGAACGCCCGGCACCAGGATGATGTCCCCCTCGACGTGCCGCGAGCGCAGCGGCGCGATCTCCTGGTACTCGGCGGAGTCCCACCAGGCCCGCGCCCGGGCGAGTGAGGGGAAGCCGATCACGACGACATGCCCCGGCCACTCGCCCTCCTTCACCTCGTGCCGCGCCCCGTGCACGAGGAATCGGCCGCCGTACGGCTCGAAGGTGGCGGTGATGCGGTCGATGTACTCGGCGATCTCCGGGTGCGGGGCGGCTTCCTGCAAGTGGGCTATCGCGTAGGCAGACATGGCGTCCTTCCGGCCGGTTGGGCTTCGACGTGACCGATCCTGCCGCGGTGCCGTTCCGCGGTCGATGACGTCAGAGGTAAGGGCGGGTGACCCGGGCGACCACCGGCAGATGGTCGCTGCCGGTGGCGGGCAGGGCGCGGATGCGGCCGACGGTCGCCGAGCGGGCCATGACCTGGTCGATGCGGGCCAGCGGGAAGGCGGCGGGGAAGCTGAGGGCGACGCCCCGCTCCGCCACGTTCAGCCGTGTGGTCAGGGGATCCAGCGCGCGGTCGTCGACCGTGCCGTTGAGGTCGCCCAGCAGGATCACCGTGTTCAACTCCTCGGCCGCCACGGCCCTGCCGAGCAGCCCGGCGCTCTCGTCGCGCCAGGAGGACGCGAGGCCGCCCGCCCCGACACGGACCGAGGGCAGGTGCGCGACGTACACGGCGATCTCGCCGTGCGGGGTGCGCACTGCGGCCCGCAGTCCGCGACTCCACTCCTCCTCGATGCCCCGGGGCTTGATGTCGAGCGTCCGGTCGGCGGTGAGCGGATGTTTCGACCAGAGCCCGACCGTGCCCCGGACCGTCCGGTACGGGTAGTCCGGCGCGAGGGTTCTCACGTACACGTCGAGCGCCGGACGCACCAGCTCCTGGAGCGCGATGAGGTCGGGCTCGGCAGCGGCCAACGCACGGGCCGTGCCCGCCGGATCGGTGTTCTCGTCACTGACGTTGTGCTGCACCACGACCAGGTCTTCGGGGCCGGAGTCCGGCGCGGGCAGGAGCAGCGGGCCGAACAGGTACGTCCAGGCCGCCACCGGCAGGAGCAGGGCCACCAGTGCCAGGGCCGAACGGCGCAGCAGTGCCAGGGCGAGCAGGACCACGACCACCAGGCCCAGCCACGGCAGGAAGGACTCCAGCAGACTGCCCAGCCCGACCGCGGTGTTGGGGACCGCCCTGTGGAACACCAGCAGGGCGGCCGTCAGCACCGCGGCCGCGGCGAGCGCCCGCCCCCGCGTCCAGGCCGACCCGGCCCGCGCACCCGCCCGTCGCCTCCACGCCGGGCGCGTCCACGCCGGGCGCCGTGCCCACCACTGCGCCGCCGCCCGCACCACCGACGTCACCCGGCCCACCCGCTCCACCATCGTCTCCCGTCCACGTGTCCTCACCTGCCAGGACGAGTGAACGGGAGGATCGGGTTCCGTACGGGTCCCACCGGTCGGCAGGCGGCAGTGGAACCGTCCACGGGCACGGAGGCCGACGTGGTGAGGAGCGGGTCCTCTTCCTCCACGCCGGCCTCGAAAGCCCCGGCTCGGCCGGAACGCGGGAACGCTACGAAACCGATGACCGCGTGACGGGTCCGGTCGGCGGTACGGAGGACTCCGCCACCCGGAACGTGTAGGTGCCGGACCCGACCGTCACCACGGTCGCCCGCCCGGCCTCGTCGTAGGCCACCTCCCGGACGCCGGCCACCGCGTCGAGCGGCTTCCCGGACTCCTTGACGGCGTACCGGTGGTCGGAGGGGACGACGACCCGCGCCGTGGTGTTGACCGGCACCGTGACCTTCATCGTCAGACCGTCGTCAGCCACCTTCCACGCGCTCGACAGGAGGCCGTAGACGGTCCGCAGGCGGCCTTCTCCCGCCGACAGTCCACCACCGATGCGGGGCTCGATGACGCTGCTGCGGTAACCCGGGTCGTTGATCCGGACACCGCCGATGTTCTGGTGCATCCAGTCGGCGACCGCCCCGTAGGCGTAGTGGTTGAAGGAGTTCATGTCCACCGGCCCGAAGGAGCCGTCGGGCTGGATGGAGTTCCAGCGCTCCCAGATCGTGGTGGCGCCGTTCTTGATCTCATAGCCCCACGACGGGTAGTCCTCCTTGAGGAGCAGCGTGTAGGCCAGGTCGTCCCGGCCGATGCGGGACAGCGCGGGCAGCAGCCACGGGGTGCCGATGAAGCCGGTCCGCAGGTGGTTGTCCGTCCGGGCCAGCTTGGCCACGAACCTCTGGCCCGCCTTCGCCCGCAGGGTCGCATCGGTGATCAGGTCCATGCCGAGGGCGAGGGCGTATCCGGTCTGCGAGTTCCCGAGCACCGTGCCGTCCTGGGCCACGTAGGCGTTCGTGAACGCCCGCCGCACGTCCTCGTGGAGGCCGGCGTACTCGTCCGCCTCGGCGTCGCGCCCGACGGCACGCGCCATCTCGGCCATCATCCGTACGTCCTGCGCCCAGATGGCCGTGCCGATCACGCCCTGGTCGGAAGGATCGTCGAGGTGCAGCCAGTCACCGGTGAAGAACGTGGTCCGGCCGGTCTCCAGCAGGTCGGCACCGGCGCTGGTGCGGGCGTAGTCGAAGAACTTCTTCATGGCGGGGTAGTTGTCCCGCACGATCCGGGTGTCGCCGTAGGCCCGGTACACCGCGTGGGGCACCGTGATGACGGCGTCCTCCCAGCCGACACCGCTGGAGTCGAACGCGCCGTTGGTCGACGGGACGACCGCCGGGATCGATCCGCTGCCCTTCTGTTCGTCGCGCACATCGAGCATCCACTTGCCGAGGAAGGCGCGGGTGTCACTCAGGTAGCCGGCGGTGGGAGCGAAGATGCCGATGTCGCCGGTCCAGCCCAGTCGCTCGTCGCGAGCGGGCGTGTCGGTGGGGATCGACAGGAAGTTGCCCCGCGCTCCCCAGGAGACGTTACTGACGAGCTTGTTGAGCATGGCGTCGGAGGTCCGCAGAGTTCCGGTCCCGGGCAGGTCGGAGCCGAGGACGACACCTTTCACGTCCGCCGCGGCGGGAGCCTGGCCGAGGCCGGTGACCTCGATGTACCGGAAGCCGTGCTGGGTGAAGGTCGGCCGGTAGGTGATCGTGCCGTCGGCGGCGAAGGTGTAGTGGTCGGTCGCCAGGGCGGCCCGCAGGTTCGCCGTGTACATGGTGCCGTCCCGGTTGAGCACCTCGGCGTGCCGGATCCGCACGGTCTGACCGGCCTTGCCGGTCATCCTCACCCATGGCACACCCACCATGTTCTGCCCCAGGTCGTACACGGTCACGCCGTTGCCGGGCCGGGTGACGGCGACGGTGGGGAGGACCTGGGTCTGTCGCACCGGCTCGTCCGGCTGCGGGGACAGCCTGGCCGTGTCGGAGGTGCGTACGACGACCGGTTCCCAGGCGGAGTCGTCGAAGCCCGCGCGGTCCCAGCCGGTCTGCTCGTGGCGCGCGTCGTAGGTCTCGCCGAGCTGGTTGTCCGTCGCCACGAACGGCCCCGGAGTCCACTTCCAGCCGTCGTCGGTGTCCACCCACTGGACGCTGCCGTCGCTGTAGGTGATCCTCAGCCGCGCGACGAGCGCCAGGTCCGTACCGTACTGCCCCTTGCCCGCGAGCCCGATCTTCCCGGCCCACCAGCCGTCCCCGAGCCTGGCGCCGAACCCGTTGCCGCCCGCCCGGACCAGGTCCGTCACGTCATAGGTCTGCGACTGGACGCGCTTGGCGTACTCGGTGTAGCCCGGTGCCAGGAACTGGTCACCGACCTTGCGGCCGTTGAGGGACAGTTCGTAGACGCCGTGGGCCGAGGCGTAGATCCGCGCGCTCCTGACGGTCTTGCCCGCGGCGGTGCTGAAACCGGTGCGCAGCAGGGGCTGGTGGTCCTGGGGCAGCACGAGGAGTGCGTCGGTGCTGCCCGACACGGTGACCTGCCGGCCCTCGAACGTCCCTCCGCCGAAGGGGTTTCTCGCGAAGTCGGGTTCCGCGAGGACCGTGCCGTCGGGCGCGGTGACCTTCAGCGAGGTGACGGTGGCCGACTCCGCACCGTACGTGCGCAACCCCACCTGGCCGTGGCCGAAGTCCGTCACCGTCCGGGTGTCGACGACCACACCGTCGAGGGTGGTGGTGACGGTGTCGCCGGCCAGGGCGTAGGTCACCTCGTGCGTACCCTCGAGCAGCGCGTCCCGGGTGAAGCCGAACGGCCGGAGGTCGACCGTCGCCAGCTTGGTGTACGTGCCCTTGACCCGGCGGTGCGGCGCCAGTTGGGGTACGGCCGAACTCGAGGTGCCCACGTTGATCTGCCACATGTAGGCGTTGTCCGGTCCCTGAGCGCGCAGGAAGGTGCCGAACGCTTCGCTGTTGAGCCTGAACTCCAGCGTCGCCGAGTAGTCGGTCCAGCCTCGGTACGACGGGGCGGGCCTGCCCACCCACGCCGCCGTCCCCCAGTCGTCCGCCGTGAGCAGCCCCGTCTCGAACCAGGCCGGCGCGCTCCACGCGCTCGCGGTGCCCCTGTCGTCCCAGACACGGACGCTCCAGTGGTAACGGGTGCCGGACCTGAGGGCCGGCCCGCCGTAGGCGACATCCACCTGTCGGGAGGAGACGACCCGCCCCGAGTGCCACACGTCGGCGGCCCTCGGTGAGGAACCGACCCTGATCTCGTACGCGGACTGCGTGACGCCGCGCCGGACCGACTCCGTCTGCCAGCCGAGGACCGGGTCCTGACCGGGTATGCCGAGTGGATCGACACGCCCGTTGGTCGTCAGTCCGCCCACGACGGGCGCGGAGGCCGCCGAGGCGGTGGCGGCCACCGGTGACACCAGCAGACCGACGAGGACCGCAAGACAGGTGCCCCATGCGAGCAGTCGTCCCCTCGAGCCGACCCTCGGGGGTCTCGGCGGGGAGGTGAGAGTTGTCATGTGTCTCCCTGACGCATCAGCGGGTCAGCCGTTTCGGCGGACCTATTTGAACGATTCAATCGGGAGGAGCGAGGTAACCATAGGGGCTGAGGGTGGGAGGGGCAACGGGTCTGACGGCTTCTGTTGAGTCGGGCCTGGATGTGTGGGTCGATCCGTGGTGGTGTCTCCGTTTATCGTTTCAAGAAGCCCGAGACGGCGCTCTCGGCGGTGGCGGTGGCGGTGGCGGTGGCGGAGAGCGGGCGCGGGTCGTCGTCGGGCCGCTGGTGGTGGAAGTACCTGTCGTACAGGCGGCGGTAGGCACCGTCACGGGCCGGCAGAGTCGCGTGGTCGCCCTCCTCGGTGATCCGTCCGTCGTCGACGACGACGATCTTGTCGGCCTTGCGGACCGTGGGCAGCCGGACATTGTCCGCGTGCAGGGAGTCATCGCCCGGGCCGGAGAAGTTGCCGTCGACTCCGAAGTCGTTACGCACGGCACGCCGAATCGCCCCGTCGGCATTTCCCGAAAGGGCGATCCCGTGCCGTACGGCGCCGCACCCGGCCGGTGCGGCGCCGGCGGGGCGGCGAGTCAGTGGGTCAGTGGGCCATGACGGGTCCCGCCGACGGGTCGGGGCGTTCCTTGGGCAGCAGCATGAGGCCGCCGACGGCCGCGACGGCCGAGATGACCGCACAGGTCACGAAGGCGTTGCCCAGGCCGTCGAGCGAAGGGGTGCCGGCGGCGCCCTCCAGGCTCGTGCCCGCGACGGCCGTGACCACCGCGATGCCCAGCGAGGCGCCGAGTTCGTGCGCGGTGTTCACCAGACCCGAACCGAGCCCCGCGTCCAGGTGGCCCACGCCGTGCATCGCGCTGGTGATGGCGCAGACGAAACCGATGCCGAGGCCGAAGGAGAGCAGGACGAATCCCGGCAGGACCTCGGTCCAGGCGTTGCCGCGGTCGACACCGGACAGGAGCAGAGCGCCGACCGCTGCGAGGACCAGACCCGAGGCGGACGTCGGGCGCCAACCGATCCGCGGCACCGCCCGGGAGGCCAGATGTGCTCCGACGGTGGTGGCCAACGCCGCCGGGAGGAACATCAGGCCGGTGCGCAGGGCGCTGTGGCCCAGCACGTGCTGCAGGTGGAGCGAGCACAGGAAGAACCCGGAGATCAGCACGCCCGCGGAGGCCAGCATGAGCAGGCAGCCGCCGGCCATGGAGCGCCGTGCCAGGAAGGGGAGCCGCACGAGCGGGGAGACCGCGGCGCGCTCCGCCCGCACGAACAGGGCCGCGCAGAGCGCCGAAGCGAGCAGCGGGCCCCACGCGAACGCGTCACCGAAGCCGTGGTCGCGGGCCTGCACCAGGCCGTAGATGAGCAGGGCGGGCATCGCCGTCATGGTGAGCGCTCCCGGCAGGTCCACGCCCTTGTGCCGGCCTCCGGGCCCGGTGGTCGGCCCGTCCTCCCTGACCAGGACGGGCACCAGGAAGAGCACCATGAGGCCGATCGGTACGTTGACGAGGAACGCCCACTCCCAGCCCGGCCCCGAGGTCAGCACGCCGCCGAGGAGCACGCCGAACGCCGCGCCCGTGCCGCCGATCGCCGCCCAGACACCCAGGGCGCGATGGCGCTCGGGACCCTGGAACGTGGCCATCACCATGGCCATGGCGGCAGGCGAGAGGAAGGCCGCGCCGACACCCTGCGCGGCGCGGGCGGCGATCAGCACGCCGCTGGTCTCGGCCAGCCCCGAGACCAGTGACGCCGCGGTGAACAGCGCCAGGCCGCCGAGGAACGTACGCCGTCGGCCGAGGAAGTCGCCGAGCCGCCCGCCGAGCAGCAGCAGGCTGCCGAAGAGCAGTGTGTACGCGGTGACGACCCAGGTCGTCGCGGCCGGCGAGAGGGCGAGGTCATCGCCGATCGACGGCAGCGCGACGTTCACCACGGTCACATCCACGATGAGCATGAACTGGGCCATGCACATCAGCGTCAGGATGAACCACCGACGCGGATTCGGTGCGGTGGGGGACGGGTGCGCCCCCTCGTGGTGCCGATGCCCCCGGGCCTGGTCGTGGTGCTCGTGCTCCTCGGCACGACGGGGGTGAGGCTTGTCGCCCGGCTGCCCGTGTGCGGGGGTCCTGGCCTGGCTCTCCGGTGTCACCGGTCGCTCCTTTAAGCTGAACACCACTGTCAGGGTTACTGTAGGTCCCCGACGTGAACTTGAACAGTGGTGTTCAGTTTTTCGGTGTGCGCTGTCGCCGGGGATCTGCCGGGGCGGGCGACGCCCCCGCACGTCCCCGCACGTCCCCTCACGTCCCCTCACCGAACGTCCCGCCCCCGAGGTCGCCGGTCGGTGCCCCCTGCGGGGCGGCTGCACCTCGCCGGCAACGGCGCTTCGGTGTGGCACCGCGAGAAAGAGGTGGCATACGCTCCGCCCCATGTCCACGTCGCCGCAACGAGCCCGGAAGTCCCCGCCCGCCGCGTCCGCGCCCAAGGCGTCACCGGCGAAGGCTGCCGGTCCCAGGCGTCGTGCCGATGCGGCGCGGAACATCGCCGCCATTGTCGACGCCGCGCTCGACTGCTTCCGGAAGGACCCAGGAGCGAGCCTGACCGCGGTGGCGAACGCCGCCGGGGTCAGCCGGGTGACTCTGTACGCGCACTTCCCGTCCCGGGAAGCTCTGCTCGCGGCCGTGCTGGCGCACTCCGTCGAGCGGGCCGACGCCGCCCTGGCCGCGCAGCGGCTCGAGGAAGGAGACGCGGGGGAGGCCTTCTCGCGGCTGGTGCGGTCCAGCTGGGGCATCCTGGAACAGCATGCCTTTCTGCTCTCGATCGCCGAGGGCACCGTTCCGGCGTCCCAGCTGCGCAAGCACCACGCCAAGGTCCTCGGCCGCGTCGAAGCCGTCCTCGGGCGCGGTCAGGAGGAGGGTGCCTTCCGCACCGACCTCCCCACCAACTGGCTGGTCACCACGTTCTACAGCCTGCTGCACGCGGCGGCGCTCGAAGGCGAGCAACGGCACCTGAAGAAGAAGGAGATCCCCGGGATCCTCGACCGCACGCTCACCTCGATACTCAGGGCGGACTCCGCCTGACGGTCTGCGGCCCAGCCCCACCCACCTGAGTGCGGGAGCGGGCACGGATCGCACAGGACATGCCCCCGTGTTAGTGTCATGCGTTTGCGTGGTCGTCGCGGTGGGCGATTCTGCACGTTCGGTTCCGCTTGTACGTGGGCTGTTCGATCCTGCCGGGCCTTCCTCGGTACGTTCCCTGCGGAAGGTTGTTCATGAAGCATCCCGATGACTCCGGCATCGCTCACGGCGGTCCCGCCCGGCCCGGGGCCACGACCCCGACGCTGCCACCGGCCGTCTCCTTCGCCGGCCTGGAACTGCCGGCGGAGGTGCTGCGGACACTGAGCGGACTCGGGGTAAGCGAACCCTTCCCGATCCAGGCCGCCACACTGCCCGATGCCCTGAAGGGGCGCGACGTCCTGGGGCGGGGGCGCACCGGATCGGGCAAGACGCTCGCCTTCGGCCTGCCGCTGCTGACACGTACGGCCGGTCGGCGCGCCGAACCGAAGCAGCCCCTCGCCCTGGTCCTGGTGCCGACCCGGGAGCTGGCCCAGCAGGTCACCGAGGCGCTGGCGCCGTACGCCGAGGCACTGCGGCTGCGGATGGCCGCGGTCGTCGGCGGCATGTCGATCGGCCGGCAGATCACCGCGCTGCGCGAGGGGGCCGAGGTGGTCGTCGCCACCCCCGGACGCCTGCACGACCTGATCGAGCGCAACGCCTGCCGCCTGGGACGGGTGAGGATCACCGTGCTGGACGAGGCCGACCAGATGTGCGACCTGGGATTCCTGCCGCAGGTCGTCGACGCGCTCGACCAGGTGCACCCCGACGGTCAGCGGATGCTGTTCTCGGCCACTCTGGATCGCGACGTCGATCAGCTCGTCCACCGCTACCTCCACGACCCCGTCGTCCACTCGGTCGACCCGTCCGCGGGCGCGGTCACGACGATGGAGCACCACGTTCTGGTCGTCCACGGGCCCGACCGCTACGCCGTCACCACGGAGATCGCCGCCCGCGACGGCCGCGTACTGCTGTTCCTCGACACCAAGCACGCCGTCGACCAGCTCACCCGGCACCTGCGGGCCAGCGGGGTGCACGCCGGGGCCCTGCACAGCGGCAAGTCCCAGCCACAGCGCACACGCACCCTGGCGCAGTTCAAGAACGGCCGGATCACCGTCCTGGTGGCGACCAATGTCGCGGCCCGTGGCCTGCACGTCGACGACCTCGACCTCGTGGTCAACGTCGACCCGCCCACCGACCCCAAGGACTATGTGCACCGGGCCGGCCGCACCGCCCGCGCCGGTGAGTCCGGCAGCGTGGTCACGCTCGTGCTGTCGGGCCAGCGCCGCGAGACGAGCCGCATGATGGCCGAGGCCGGCATCGAGCCGACCGTCACCAAGGTGCGCTCGGGCGAGGCGGAGCTGAGCCGGATCACCGGCGCCAAGGCTCCCTCCGGCACTCCGCTCGACGGCGGGCCCGCCGCCCCCCGGCCCAAGAACAACAACGCTCCCTTCCGCGGCCTCGGCACCAGCAAGGACCCCTCCCGCGGCGCCGGCGGCAAGTCCCGGAAGTCCGGCGAGGCCCGCAAGCTCGCCGAGGCCCGCAAGGCCGCCCTCGTGCGTCGCAACGGCTGAGAGCCGTTGCCCCGGTACGAAGCGAACGCCCACGGCCGCGCGACGGACACCCGCCGGAACAGAGCAGGATGATGTTGCCGGCCCACCGCACCGCGCCGGCATGACAAGCTGTACTGGCCCACCCCCGAACCCAGGAGGTCACCATGACCGCAGAGCCCGTAACCACGGAAGGTTCGGAGCCGCCGGCCCCCGAGACGCCCCCTCTGGCGCCGGACAGCGACGGCAACTACGACCTCAAGCGCAAGTTCCGTGAAGCCCTGGAGCGCAAGCGCGGTGCGCAGGCGGAGGCGGCCGATGTCGCCGCCAACCCGGATGCGTCGAAGGTGCGTGCGGCGCACGGCCCGGCCGCGAGCCAGCGGTCGTTCAGGCGCAAGAGCGGCGGCTGAGCGATCAGTCCCGCGGCGGCCTGACCGCTTCACCGGCACTCTGCGCGCTGTCCCCTGACGCGCCCCGTGCCGTGGCCCGCAACGTGCGCATATCCCTGCGCGCGTTGCGGGCGAGGCGTAGCGGGCGGTCTCTCGGCTGCGAGAGGGCCCAACTGCGGCCGGTGCGGCTCGGGGTGTCGCCATGCTGGAATCGCGGCCGTTACGTCCCGGCCGAGGACCCCCGCGTTCCTTGGGCGGTTGCCCCGCACGGCGGACGGGCAGGGCAGGGCAGGCCGAGCGATGACCCGCAGGGGGACTCAGGGCGAAACCGGGCTGCGGTAACGGTCGAACACTGCCTCCCGCTCCCACTCCCAGGTCCAGTCCGGGTCCCGACGGTGGAACTCGGTAACGGCCGGCTCGAAGAACCGGTCGGAAGGCTTCCGGCTGGATCCGTTGACCACCAGTGCTGACAGCATCGGCTCGGGACCGGTGCTGTCCCGGCGGCAGACGTCTGCCAGCAGCAGCGACATCATCCGGCCGTGGTAGTGCACCCGGTGCTCCGGTGCCAGGGCCTCGCTCAGCGCCTTGTAGGTGTCGGTCCGGCCCTCTCGGGCCCACCCCCTCAGAATCTCCGTCATGGCGTCCCGGGCGGCCGTGCAGTCCGCATCTCCATACTTCATGTGAGCCCCCTCCAGCCGACTGGAGTCCCACGGTATCGAGTCGGGGCCGTGCCGAGGTCGCTGTCTTGCGACTCTGCTGGACTGCTCCAGCCGCGAGTTCGTCGACTGGTCCGTCCCCGACCACAGGCCCCGCGCCACCCACACCGTCTCCGCCGCAATCTCGCCAGGCCCCGAACACACCAACGGCATCCCTGCCGGTTCGGTGCCAGTCAGGGAGGTCAAGTCCTCCACGGCACAGCCGGGGGCGTCCTCCGCGACCAGCGCGGCGGTGTCGGCGGCGGCGCCGAGTACCCGTACCGCGAACAGCATTCTCCGCGGCTTTCCGGCGGTGGTGCTGATTTCCTTCATCGCACCCCTGATTTCACGGCAACCGCCCGCACTTGAAAGCCACCGGTCGCGAACAGGGGAAATGGCACACGCGGAATGAAAGCCTCCTTTGCGTACCATCGGCGCGCCTCCGCGACGCACTGTTCGAACGTCGGTGATCGTCAACGGCCCTGGCATCCCAGCACGGCGGCGCACCCACGTCCAGCACCGTGAACTGCCCATACCCGGACATTGGAAGCAAGCTTTCCATGACCTGCGTCACGCCGAGAAAAGGCTGTATGGACCGGCGTCATGATTTCGCAAAAATTGCACCGACCCCGTCAAATCCACATGTTTCGGTGCACGTTGGAGCATCAGCCGGCGCAACTTCCGCAGAATTCCTACGACGTTGATACTGTTCGCGAATTGTGGCGGGCGTCGGTCCACGGATCGGCCGTCCGCCACGGCGCGAAATCCGACACGTCACCGCATTACTCGTAGAAGGGCAAGCCCCGTATGCAGACAGCCTTCTGGAGCAGACGCCGCGTCCTCGGCGCGCTCGCGGCCGCGACCGCTGTCGCCGCCACCCCCTCGGTCCTGCGGCCGGCCACCGCCGCGGCCGCCGAGACAGCAGGCGCCGACCCGGTGCCGCTGCCGGACACCGAACGCGCCAAGGTCGTCCGCGCGTGGCTGACCGGCGGCAAGGGCGTCAAAGCCGCCGCCACCACGGCCCTCTACGGAACCGACACCGAGATCCAGACCTTCCTCGCCGAGACGCTGCCGCAGCAGACCGTGCAGGACAACCGGGTCGCGATCGCCCGCAGCCTGGACCGTGCCGGCAAGGGTCTGCGCCGCGAGGCCGTCGCCGCCCTGGACAACGGCGACGAAGCGATAGCCAGCTTCCTCTCGGAGGGCTTCGCCCCCGCCATCATGGAGGACCTCCAGGTCGCCACCAGCATCGTCGCGTCCACCGGCGACAAGGCCGTGAAGCGCGAGGCCAACGCCGCCCTCGACGCCGGCACCGAGCAGGCCCTCATCACCTTCCTCGCCGACGATCAGTACGACGCGCGGCTGGAGGACACCCGGGTCCAGGTCAGCACCATGCTGGTGACCGGCGGTCCGGAGGTCAAGAAGTACGCGGACCGCGCGCTCAGCGGCACCGCGAACGACATCGAGTGGTTCATCGAGACCGGCCAGCACATCGCGCGCGCCCGCGACCAGGAGTCGGCGACCATCGAGGAGCTGGTGGCCGTCGTCGAGCGCGAGGGCAAGCGCGCCGAGCGCGAGACGAACCTGGCCGTCGAGGCCGGGGCCCGCGCCGAGACCGCTGCCACCAAGGCCAAGGAGGCCGCCGAGAAGGCCGCCGCCGAGGCCGCGGCCGCCCAGAGCGACGTGCAGAAGTCGGGGGCCGCGGCCCGCAAGGCGGCGAGCGCGGCGAAGGGCGCGGCCGACGCCGCCCGCAACGCCGTCAACGCCTCCAACGCCGCCGTGAAGGCCTCCCGCCGCGCATCCTGGGCCGCCGCAGGCGCCGCCCAGGCCGCCGCGAAGGCCGGCAACGCCGCCGCCCGCGCCTACAACGCCGCGATCGCCGCGTCCAAGGACGCCGGCAAGGCGGAGAACGCCAAGAACGCCGCGGTCGCCGCCCGCAACGCCGCCTCCAAGGCCCGCAGCGCCGCCGCCGCTGCCGCCAAGGCGGCCCTCGCCGGCGACGCGTCCTCGGCCGCCGGCCTGGCCGCCGCCTCCGCCGCCCGCAACTCGGCCGCCGCCGCGACCGCCGCCGCCCAGGCCGCCGTGTCCGCCGGTGCCGCCAAGGCGGAGGCCGACGAGGCCAGGCGCCAGGCCGCCATCGCCACCAGCGCCGCCAACCGCGCCACCAACGCCGCCTCCGCCGCCCAGGCACTGGCGACCGCCGCCGCCAAGGCGGCCCGCACCGCCCGCGACGCCGCCAACTCCGCCGCCGACCACGCCGACAAGGCCGCGGACGCCGCCGAGGAAGCCGTGAAGTACGCGGGAAAGGCCGTCGACTACGCCAACAAGTCGACCGCCCACGCCGCGGAGGCCGTGAAGGCCGCCAACCTCGCCACCCAGGCCGTCAGCGACGCCATCGAGGTGGAGAAGAACGCCCGCGCCGCCGAGGCACAGACCCTCGAGCAGGACAAGCAGCAGGCCATCGAGGAGGCCCAGCAGCTCGCCGCCATCGAGCAGGCCGAGCTCTCCGACGTCCGCGAGAAGCGGCTGATGGAGGAACGCACCACCCAAGCGACCAAGGACCTCATCTCCAGGGCGGAAGAGGCCCTGTACTCCGGCGACATGTCGGTCGCCGCGACCCTGGGCCGGCAGGCCGCGGTCGCCCTCATCGACGCCCGCGGGGCCAACACCCGGCAGGCCGCCCAGCACGCCCTCGCCGGCTCCGACGACGACGTCTACGCCTGGATCGACCTCGACCGGGCTCTCGCCCAGACGCAGGACGACCGCGAGACCACCCTCCACGTGGCGACGATCGCCGGACCGAACGTCGCCGCGGCCGCCGCCGCCGCGCTGGAGAGCACCGACTCCAAGGCCGTCGGCGACTTCCTCACCGGCGGCATGAAGCGCGCCTCGGACGAGGACCTGCGCGTCGCCATCGGCAAGATCATCGCCGAGAACGCGGGCAAGGCCGTCATCCAGGCCGCCAACGACGCGCTGAACGAGAACACCACCGAATCCCTCAACCACTTCTTCGACCACACCTACCCGCTGGCCATCCAGGAGGACGACCGGGTCCGGGCCAGCGAGCTGATCAACACCGCGGGCGCCTTCACCAAGGCCTACGCGGAGGTCGCGCTCGAAGGACCGCAGTGGATGCTGCGCAACTTCATCTCCGTGATCCAGTACCGCACGGCCCAGCTCGACTTCGACACCGCCACCCACGTCGCCGCCGTCCGCGGGGCCATCGCCGCCGCCGCCAAGATCGCGGAGAAGGCGCAGGAGGACGCGGCCCTCGCCTCGAAGGCTGCCGCCGACGCCCGCAAGGCCGCCACCGAGGCCCAGAAGTGGGCGCAGAAGGCGCTCGACTCCGCCGCCAAGGCCGAGGACTACGCCCAGCAGGCGCGGGACAACGCCGACGCCGCCGACAAGTCGGCCGCCGCCGCCCAGGCCTCCGCCACCAAGGCGAAGAACGCCGCCGCCACCGCCCGCAGCGCCGCCCGCTCCGCCAACTACTCGGCCAACAAGGCCGTCGACTCGGCGCGCGCGGCCCTCGCCTCCTCCGCCGAGGCCCAGCGCTCGGCCGCCGCGGCCCGCGCCGCCGAGCTCGCCGCCTCCGCCGACGCGAGGGCCGCCGCCGTCGCGTACGCCGAGGCCAAGCAGATCGCCGCCGCCAAGAAGCGGGCCGAGGAGATCGCGAAGGCCAAGGAAGCCGCGCTCAAGGCACAGAAGGAACGCGAGGCCAAGCAGGACCCGGCCAACAACGACAAGAACAACCGGGTCAACCCGAACGGCACCGCGGACGGCGACGCCGACGAGTGGTGGAACGACGCCCAGTTCTACGCCGACGCCGCCAACGTGGTCAGCATCGGCGCCGGGTTCCTGTCAGCCGGCTGCGCCCTCGCCGCCTTCGTCTTCCCGCCGGCCCTCGCCGCGGCCGGCTTCTTCGCCGGCGTCTCCGCGGGCGCGGGCGCCCTCGGCTCCCTCTTCACGGGCATCGAGCACGGCTTCACCAGCGGCGCCTTCTGGGAGTCCGCCGTCGGCACCGGCCTGAGCCTGGTCTCCTTCGGCGCCTACAAGTGGGTCGGCGCCGCCGACAAGGCGCTCGGCGGCGGCCTCGTCAAGCCCGTCGTCAGCAAGATCACGGACACCGGCGAGGACCTGGTCTCCGGCATCACGAAGGGCCTCAGCGACCTCTGGGACCTGGCGGCCTGATCCCGCTCCGTTAGCTCTCCCCGGGGGCGCCGCAATCAGGCGGCGCCCCCTACTCCCTCCCCTCACGGAAAGTTCCTGCCCCATGCATGGAATACGTGGCGGGCGCTCCCCAAGGAGACGCGCCCGCTCGACGGTCCTGACCGTCCTCACCGCCCTGACCCTCGTCCTCACGACAGCCGCGACGAGCCAGGCGGCCGAACCGCCCGAGACGGCGAAGGCCTCGTCCACCGCCAAGTCCGCGGCGCCCAGCGCGGAGCCCACCGAGACCAGCAGGTTCGCGGCCGGCTCCGGTGAGGACTGCACCGCCACCGCGCCGGGCTCCAAGGAGCGCCGCGCGGGTGCCGTCGAGTCCTGTGTGACGGTCACCCCCGCCCCCGCGCAGGCGAAGACCCGCACCGGTGTCGCCGCCACCACCGCCTCCGCCTCCACCGCCGCCGGCAGCTGCGACATCACCAGCCCCGGCAACTACAGCTACGGGCGCTTCTCGTACTGCGTGACAGGCATCAACGTCACCTACATCCTCCGCGACGGCAACGGTGCGGAGATCGGACGCGGCACCCTGGCGGTCTCCACCAGCGCCGACCTCTCCGCGACAGCCACGACCTGGAACGAACAGGTCAACGTCACCATGACCAGCGCCTTCGGTGATGTCGCCGCCCTGAACGCCAAGTTCCGCGCCTCCTGCGGCGCCGGCTGCACGGCCACCAAGACCGCCCCCTGGTACGGCGGCAACATCACCCTCGGCCAGACCCTGACCGGAACCGTCACCTACTCCTCGCCCCAGACGACGGGCTCCTCCGCCTCCTTCCTCACGTCCTACGCGATGTACGTGACGTCCCCGGGCGCGACGGCGACCGACCCGAACGCGTCGTGGAAGAACTCGCGTCAGATCAGGTGCGACGACGCGGTGGGCGGCACTTCGGTGGCGGGCTGCGCCGTCCCCTCCGTCATGGCCGTCGTGCCGATGAAGGCGACGAGCGCGGACGCGGGCGGCGCCGTGGCCGCCTACGGCTGGGCCCAGAACAACCTCAACGGCGCCTGGGGGAAGAAGGGCAGCCCGCTGACCCGGTCGACGAGCGGCGTGGCCGGCCGCACCGCCGCCACCTGCGGCGGTTTCACGGCCGAGCCGGACCTCGTCGTCACCGACACCTGCGCCGACTTCCCCTTCGGGGAGGCGAAGGAGGGCGGTGCCGCCGGCGACCTGTGCGCCGAGGTGATCCCCAATCTCGGCAACGGCGAATGGGACACGTACATCCTGAACAACGCCCATACGCACGACCCCGCCGTGCCCTGCGTGCAGGCCCATGTCACGCCCACCGAGAAGCAGTTCGCCGACACACAGCTCGCCGACGGCTTCAAGGACCAGCGGGTGATCGACGCCGACGAGTTCGAGCTGCCGATCTCGACGCCGGACACGACGGGGCAGGCGGACTGCCTGGCCGCCCAAGGGCCGACCGGTTCGCTGCCCAACGGTGACGGCTGGTTCTGGAACACCACCGAGGCGGTTCCGCTCGTCAACAAGACCGTCCCCACGAGCGGACCCGGACAGCGGCCGACCCGGGCACAGGCGTGCCTGGGTCGCAATACCGGCGGCGGGACCGGGACCAGCAACCCGGTTACCGGGATGGAGGATGCGGACGCGTTCAAGGTCGCGGCCGGTGTCACCTATTCGCAGGACCGGTGCCATCTCATCGCGAGAATCCTCGGCGGTCAGGGCACGAGTGAAAAGACTCGCACCAACCTCGTCCCTTGCTGGCACACCGGGATGAACACGGGCACACCCAGCATGCGGACGTACGAGGACCAGACGCGGAATCTCATCAAGGGCCCCCTCGCCGCCTTCGGGGCGAACGACGCGGTCTTCTACGAGGTGACACCCGTCTACAAGGATGCGAGCAGCACCATCCCGACCGGGGTCACGATGCACGCGACGATCCAACGGGCGAACGGGACAACCGAGGAACTGTTCCCCAACGTCTACGTCACCAATACCTACCAGAACACCGGGACGCTCAACCTCGGTAACTGATCACGACCAGTTCGCACCGGCGGGAGCCTGCATGAGTTTCACCACCCCACCGCGGCCGTTCGACATCGCCGCGCTCTTCCCTCAACTGGCTCCGCTGGCGCGGACGGCCACCCGGCTGCACCCGCGGCCGGGGTCGCCCACTGTGCACGACAGCTCCGTCGGCGGGCCGCTCCTGTGGCCCGCCGACGAGCCGTGGCCGTACTGCGACGAGCCGCACGACAGGCACGCGTCACAAACGGTCCACTCGCCGGACGATGTCCGGCTGCTACGCCGCGATCTCGCCGCTGCGGAGGAGCGGCTGCGTCTCGACCCCGAGGCGCCCGAGGTCACCCCGGAGGAACGGGAGAACTGGGAGCGGATCAAGGTGGGCCGCCCGTGGTTCGACGGACCGATCCCCCTCCTTCCCGTCGCCCAGCTGTACGCCCGTGACGCCCCCTTCCCGTGCCCGCACGACGCGGACCTCCTCCAGGTCCTGTGGTGCCCCTTCGACCACGCGGAAGACCCCCACCCTCGGACCGCGCTCTTCTGGCGCTCCGCCGCCACCGTCATCGACGTCCTCGACGCGCCGCCCGAGCCGCCGGTCATCCAGTCCGCGCACTACCTCCCGGAGCCGTGCCTGTTCGCGCCGGAGCAGGTCACCGAATACCCCCACCCCGGGGAGCTGGACAAGGAACTCCGGGACCAGCTGGACGACTCCAGCCGCTGGGAGACGATCGACCCCGCGCGGTACCGCACGTACGCGTATGACCCGGGCGAGCTCTACCTGGGCAACCTCTCCACCGCCCCCGGCTGGAAGACCGGCGGCTGGACCAGCTGGGAGGCCACCGACCCCGCCGACCGCTCCTGCCCCGAGTGCGGCACTGAGGAGGTCCCGCTCCTCACCATCGCCTCCTCGGAATGGGACGGCATCAGCCATTCCTGGATCGCCGAGGAGGACCCGGCGAACCCGGCCCCGCCTCCCCTGGGCGCCCAGGACGGCAACTTCACCTTGATCGACATCGTCGGCGGCTGCAACCTCCAGCTCCACGCCTGCCCGGCCGACCCGTCCCACCCCCACATCGAGCTGGTCCCGTAACCGGCACGCCGGCAGCCGTCATGAGTCCCACCACCCCGCCGCGGCGGGGTGGCCGCCGATCCGGCCCGCAGGCCGCGGAAGCCGAGGACGCCGCGCGGCGGCAGTCCAGGGGCGGCCGGTTCCCGAAGCGGTACTTCGCTCCCGCCGCGGAAAGGTGGCCGCGGCGTTCGGGGTGACTTGGCGCGTGGGCACAAGAGCAACGCCCGGACGGTCTTGCCGCTGGGTGGGTAGGGGACGCAGTCCCAGTGGTCGGCGAGGGCGGTGACGAGGGCCAGGCCGCGTCCACCGGTGGGGAGCGCGTCGGGCGCGGTGTCCGTGGGGCGGGGGAGTGGGCGGAGGTCTCCGCGGGCGTCGCTGACCTCGACGCGGAGGCGGCCGGCCGTCGGGTCCAGGGCGAGCGTGAGCCCGGAAGCGGCGGCCGGACACGCGGTCGTGCAGGACGGTGTTGGCGGCCGGCTCCGCGACGACGAGTTCGGCACGCTCCGTGAGCTCCTGCGAAGCGGCCCCGGGAGTGCAGCTCGGTCACCGCGAGGAGTCGTGCGAGACGGGCGCCCGCCGCGTGGACGACAGTGAGCGTTTTCAGAGTGGCCGCCGATGGGGCGACAGCTGCGAGGGCGCAACGCACGAGGCACCGGTGCCGTTGAGGGAGGTGTTCGAATTCTCAACTCATCAGCGCAGGTGACTCGTTGGTCTCCTGTCCCGCCGCACTCGACCTGTCCCCTGCGCTGGTCGAGGGGGTGACCATGCTCATCGTCACCCGCGAGGGTGACCGCCGTTGCAAGCTCCCGCCGCACCAACGCGCGCTCGTGGGTCTGGTGTACCTGCGCAAGCACGACACCCTGGCCCAGATCTCCGCCGGCTTCGGCGGCACCGCCCACGCCTACACCGCTGCGGTGATCGACCTCCTGGCCACCCGGGCACCCGGTCGACTCAAGGTCCTGCGCGAGCATGGACCGGAGTACGTCCTGCTGTCCCTGGGGTTGCAACAGCCGCCGGGTGCCCATAAACGTGCAGGTCAGAGTGTGATCACTCCCTGAGCGGGGCAGACCCCGGCGTGCAGCCCGACTCGTCTGCCGCCACCAGCGGCTTCCCCTCAAGAAGGGGCTCTGCGTCGTACCCGTCACCCTCGCCTCGCTCCTGATGCGGGCGTGACATCCGAAGGCTCTCTCCGGACCGACGGCGTGCTCTCGGGGCTGGTGTACACGCAGGTACCGAAGTCGCTCCACCCCGGCTGGAGCTCATCCCAGTCACCATGGCCGTAGTAGCCGGTGTCGGCTTCGCTCAGGGTCACGCCGCCGTCCTTGTGACGGCCGATGTACTCCGCGTATCCTCCGTCTCCGGCAGACTGGAACACGTGCAGCTCGGCGCGCCCGTCCTGGTCCTCGTCGGTCGCACGCACCACGGCGACGAAAAACGAGACCTGAACGCGGATGGTGCCGCTCCGGCTGCCACTCAGGTCCCGGGCGAGCGGTCCGTAGCGCACTTCATGCACGAGCAGATTGGAGCGGGGGCTGTCCCCGATGTCCTCCTGGCTGCGGAACAATGCCAGATCGAGATAGCCGTCGCCGTCGAAGTCGCCGAACGTGCCCCTGGTCTCCAGGTCCGACGTCAGCAGGCCACGGGCCTTCTGCCATACGCCGAGAGCCTCGCCGACACCGACCTCGATACGGTCATCGGCCCGGCTGAAGAGGACGGAACCCTTTCCCGAGCGGTCGGGGTCGTGTATCTCGTCCAGCTGCCCGTCCGCGTCCACGTCGGCGGTCAGGCTGGTGTTGTCGGTGTCGGAGCACACCACAGTCGGTGCGTGATCACCGGGCTCGGGGCCGGAACAGAGGGCGAGCGTCGTGGCGACCGCGGCCAGAGCGGCTCCCGTGCCGATGACGAGTCGCCTTCGCCCGCGTGGGTACGGTCGTCTCAGCCGGGCGGTGAACAGGCTGCGGACACTGCCCTGTTGTGGACTCACGGGTTCCGCCATGGCGGGATTGTAGTGTCTGTGCCAGAAGTTGATCGTCAGTGAGCGTTTTCAGCGCTGCCTCTCCAGGGTGAGGACGGCCTTGGCGACTGACGTCATGCGGTTGGGACCGATCCGGGACCTTCGGAAGATCCGCCAGGACTTCAGCAGTGCCAGGCCCCGTTCGACGGGCGCCCGGGACGTGGCCAGTGCCCGGTTGACCGTCCGATGTGTCGGGGACAGCTGCCCGCCGGGCGGCCGTCTGCGTCCGGTGGTGACCCAGGGGCCGGCGCCCTGGTAGGCGCGGTCGGCCAGGATGGGGACGCCTTGGCGTCCGCAGATCCGGAGGATCCGGTGGGTGCGGGCCGCGGTCAGGTCGTGGCACCGGCCCGGCAAGGCCGGCGACATCCACAGCACGTGCCCGGCCGGGTCGGTCACGTGCGGCAGGACAGGAGACCAACGAGACACAGCGCTCCGGCCGACGCGACCGCCGCGTGAAGCTCACTCCGCTCCACGAGCGTCTCCTCGCCGACATCCTCGACCTCGGCTCCCCCTCCCCCTGGCCCTCACCGGCGGATACGCCGTGCAGGCCACGGCGTGGTCGAACGCTTCAGCCGTGACCTTGGCGTCGCCACCGAGAACCCCGCTCCGATGCAGGAGATCGTCGCCTCACTCACAGCAGGCCGCAGCGCGCGCGGATGGCGGACCACGCACGTCCAGACCGATCCGCTCGGCGGCCGGTTCCTTGTCACCGATCCGGACACCGGAAGGCTTCCGGCTGGAGCCGGCTCAGTCGCAGGTCCACTCGAGCACCTGATGGTTTGGGATCGGATGAAGCCCGGGATGCCGGGTGCGTTGAAACGACTTCCAGGTCGATGCAGCGGATGGCTCCGTGCTCGACGAAGTACTCACCTGGCGCATCGTCAGTAAGTCAGCATCTGGTCAGCATGAGTTCTCGCACACTCCGAGACAGGTGCTCGAGTGGGTGCGTTGGTCGCCGATGGTGCAACAGCCTGGTCTACGCGGAAGCGCAGGCGAGGAGCCTTCTTGCCCGAGTGAAATCGATGTTTCCCGAAATCTTCGACTCCAACGTGCGCCGGTGTACAGTGAACAACGCCCTTGACCTGCACAAAGCAGGCAGGGAGCCGTCTTTCAGGAGTCCCAAATGCTGCGTACTCTGTTCAAGTCCAAGATCCACCGTGCCACCGTCACCCAGGCCGACCTGCACTACGTGGGATCCGTGACGATCGACGCCGACCTGCTGGACGCCGCCGATCTCCTGCCCGGTGAGCTCGTGCACATCGTGGACATCACCAACGGCGCCCGCCTGGAGACGTACGTCATCGAGGGCGAGCGCGGCTCCGGCGTGATCGGGATCAACGGGGCCGCCGCTCACCTCGTCCACCCGGGCGACCTGGTGATCATCATCAGCTACGCCCAGGTCACCGACGCCGAGGCGCGGTCGCTGCGGCCCCGGGTCGTGCATGTGGACGGCGACAACCGTATCGTCGCCTTGGGCGGCGACCCGTCCGAGCCGGTGCCGGGCTCGGACCAGGAGCGCAGCCCGCAGGCCGTGTCGGCCTGACGTCATCGAACCTGCGCGGACGAGGAGCGTGGCCGTGAGCGACATAGAGATCCGGGACGACCGGACGGCGGGCCGTCTGGAGGCGGTCGGGGCCGGCGAGGCCGTCGGTCGCATCGAGTACTTCGTCCTGGACGCCCCCGAGCGCGCCCTCGTCCCCGTGCACACCATCGTCGAGCCGGCCCACGAGGGCAAAGGCATCGCGGGCTCGCTGGCGCGCGAGCTGTACGCCCTCGCGCGGCGCGAGGGCGTCGCCGTGGCCCCCTTGTGTCCGTACGTCGCGAAGTGGGCCGAGCGTCACGCGGACCAGGCGCCCGCGGCCGATCCCGAGCTGCTGCGTGCGGCGAAGGAGTGGCTCGTGGCGCATCCCGGGCGGTTCTGACGGGGACGAGGCCGAAGAAGCAAGACGACGAGACGACGAGACGACGAGACGACGACAAGGGGGGGTGCGCGTGCTGGGGCTGTTGCACACCTCGCCCGTCCACGTTCCGGTCTTCGACGCCCTGCGCGACGAGGCACACCCCGGCCTGGAGCTGCGGCACCACGTCGATGTCGAGCTGCTGGAACGGGCCCGGCGCGACGGGCCGGCGGCGGTGACGGACGAGGTGCGGGCCGCGCTGCGGCAGGCCGTCGCCGACGGGGCGCGGGCCGTTCTGTGCACCTGCTCGACCATCGGCGGTGTTGCCGAGGCGGCTGCCGACGGGGTCGGGGTGCCGGTGCTGCGGGTCGACCGGCCGATGGCCGCCGCCGCGGTGGCCGCCGGTCCGCGCGTCGTCGTCCTCGCCGCCCTGGAGAGCACGCTCGCGCCCACGGCGGCACTGGTCGGTGAGGAGGCCCGGCGCGCCGGACGCCCGGTGGAGGTGCGGACCCGCCTGGTCGACGGAGCCTGGCCACGGTTCGAGGCCGGCGACACGGAGGGCTATCTGCGTCTGGTGGCCGAAGCGGCCGAGGCCGTCGGTGATGCCGACGCGATCGTTCTGGCCCAGGCCTCCATGGCGCCGGCCCGGGAGCGGACGAAGACCTCTGTGCCGGTGCTGGCCAGCCCTGCGGCGGGACTGGCCGCCGGGGCCGACGCAGTGCGCCCCGGGTGACGCGGTGCGGCTCGCCTCCGGCGTGTGCCGTCAGGCTGCCGACGGTTGCCGGTCACTCCCGGTGCGGGCGGTTCTCTTCCGGGAGTGTGCGCCGGTCGCCGGTCGCCGCCCATTCTGCCGCTCCGGCGGAGCCCACCTGGCGCACCTGGCCCCCGGCTTTCTGGGCCACCTCGCCGTTCCCGGCCTCTTCGCCCTTCCCAGCCTCGGGCCTCCGTGCCACCTCGCCCCTGGGGCGTCCCGGTCCGCCCCGGCCTCCTGAGCCACCCGGGCCCCGCAGTTCATGCGGGGGAGTGACTGGAGACGCGGCCGTCGGGTAGGCGGGGGACAAGTCCAGAGCCGATGTCGACCGACTGGCCGGAGGACACCGCCATGACGAACCCGTATCCGGATCCCGTACCGCCCGGGCCCACCCCGGGACCGACGCCGGGACCCACGCCCGGTCCGGACCCGGTTCCGCCTCCGGAGCCGCCCCCCGGACCGGGCCCCACACCCCCGCCACCGCCTCCGGGCCCCGGCCCGGAACCGACGCCTCCGCCCCCGGGCCCCGGCCCGGAGCCGCCGCCCCAGCCGCCGGGCCCCGGCCCGACGCCGCCACCTCCGCACCCGGGTCCCCCCGAGCCGTCCCCGTCGCCGATCCCGCCGGGGCCGGAGCCGGTACCCAACCCGGAACCGGGGCCGCCGCTCACCTGAGCCGCGGGGAAACGCCGGCAGAAAGGAACAGCGGGCGGTGGGCGACCGCACCGGCCGCCCACCGCCCGTTCGCTTCGTCGGCGTACCGCTACGCGGTGACCTCCGACCGGTCCCCGCCCCACAACGTGTGGAACGCACCGTCCCGGTCGGTCCGCCGGTACGTGTGCGCGCCGAAGAAGTCCCGCTGGCCCTGGACGAGCGCGGCCGGCAGGCGCTCGGCGGCCAGTGAGTCGTAGTAGCTGAGTGCGGAGCTGAAACCTGGCACGGGTACGCCGGACAGGGCGGCGGTGGCGACCACACGCCGCCAGGCGGCCTCTCCGTCGGCGACGGCCTGCGCGAAGTACGGCGCTTCGAGCAGTGTGGTGATGTCCGGGTTCTCGGTGTACGCCTGAGTGATGCGGTCGAGGAACCGCGCCCGGATGATGCAGCCCCCGCGCCAGATCTTGGCGATCTGGTCCTTGTGGATGTTCCAGCCGTACTTTTCCGCGCCCGCGGTGATGGCGTCAAAGCCCTGCGCGTAGGCGACGATCTTCGAGGCGTAGAGAGCCGCGGACACGTCCTCCGCGAACTCGGGGGAGACCTTCTGTACTTCCGGCCGGGAGGTGACCAGCCGGCGCACCGCGGCGCGCTGTTCGGCCTTTCCGGAAACGGCGCGCGCGAAGACGGCTTCCGCGATCCCTCCCACGGGCACGCCCAGGTCGAGGGCGTTCTGCACGGTCCACACGCCGGTGCCCTTGGAACCGGCTTGGTCCAGCACGACGTCCACGAATGGCAGGCCTGTGGCCTGGTCGACGTGGCGCAGGATGTCAGCGGTGATCTCGACGAGGTAGGACTCCAGCGGGCCCTCGTTCCACCGGGCGAAGATGTCGGCGACAGCGTGCGGGGGGAGGCCCCCTACTGTCCGCAGCAGATCGTAGGCTTCCCCGATCAACTGCATGTCGGCGTACTCGATGCCGTTGTGGATCATCTTGACGAAGTGCCCGGCGCCGTTGGTGCCCACGTGCGTGACGCAGGGCTCGCCCGCGACGACCGCGGCGATCGAAGCGAGGATGGGGCCGAGGGTCCGGTAGGACTCCTCCGAGCCGCCCGGCATGATCGACGGGCCCTTGAGCGCTCCTTCCTCGCCACCGGAGATGCCGACACCGACGAAGTGGATGCCGGTCGGGGCGATCCGCTGTTCCCGGGCGATGGTGTCCTGGAAGTTGGCGTTGCCGCCGTCGACGATGATGTCGCCCGGCTCGAACCGCTCGGCGAGCTGGTCGATCACGGCGTCCGTACCCGCTCCGGCCTGCACCATGATGATGGCCGTTCGGGGCTTGGCCAGTGATGCGACGAACTCGTCGATCGACTTGCCGGCGATGAAGCCTGCCTCCGGGTGCTCGGTGACGAGGCTCTCGGTGCGGGCATACGTGCGATTGTAGACGGCGACGCTGTTGCCCTCGCGGGAGGCGAGGTTGCGAGCCAGGTTCGATCCCATCACCGCCAGTCCGACGACGCCGATGTTGGCGGCTCCGTTGGTCTTCATCCGGTCCTCTTTCGATCGGTTGTTGCACACCGTGATTCCCGACAGTAGTGCGCCGACCGGTGGCGGGGCGGGAAATGACCGAGTGCCGACCAGGTGGAGATCCGGCGTGAGGTGCCCTGAGGGTTGGAGGTGTACTTCAGCCGTCGTCGGGAGGCACGGGTGGACGGCCCCGACTTGGCCTTCGGCCTGCCGGTCACCCGGCACGACCCGGCAGGGGAAACAGGCCCGGCGGTTCATTGACTCGATCACGACCGACGACCCCCGCAGGACCGCCGAACCTCTGTACGAGAGCAGCCCTCGACACGCACGGTCGAGCCCACCGACTTCCGTTCGCCGGCCAACCCGACGAACCCGTCGGCTCACCTTCTTGTCTTCGACGGGCTGAGCCTGCGTCAACCTCCGACCGAGGGCCCCGTTGCCTGGCCCGGATGTTGTCGTTGCCTGAGTGAGGGGCGCATGAGGAGGGGCTTGAGTGCCTTCGATGCTTCCGGCGTGCGCCTTTCCCCTGTGGCAACAGGGGCGGATTCTGTCTCACCCGGCCAGCGCACCTAGGTGGTCCCTATGACGACGAGCAGTACCAGCGACAACTCCGCAGCGTCCCCCGAGCCCGGGTCACGGCCGCCCGCGGGCAGGCGGAGCAGGCGCAACAGCGCGACGACCCTGGCCTACGCCGTGGCGATCGTCGGCGCCGTGGCGGCGGCCGTTCTGTCCCCGCTCGGCGAACACGTCATGAAGGCTCTCCTCGACGAACCGACCTGTCCGGGTGAAGCCTGCGAGGGGAAGAACCCGCAGAACCAGGGATGCGGCGAGGACGCGCGCACCTTCAAGCCCGCCGTCGGTAACCCCGCCCTCCTTCAGCTCCGCTACAGCGAGGACTGCCAGGCGGTGTGGGGGCGGATCGAGCGGGGAAGCCCGGGAGACCTGGTGACGGCAGAGGTCACCGGGGGGACCAAGCGCACTGCCGAGATCGAGTACGGGAACGACCAGTTCACCAGCATGGTGAGCGTGGGCGACGGCGAGTTCCAGGTCTCCGCCTGCGCGGTCCCCAGATCCGGCGGCGAGAGCACTTACGAGCGCTACTGCATCCATGCGACCGAGGCGACAGCCTGGCGGTGACCCGGAGGGTGCGTCAGCAGGACCGGATTCGGGGCACGGCGCCCCGCAGGTCACACACCAGGCCAACGGGCCGCCCTGCCCGAGGCGGGAGTGAAGGTGTCGTGCGCTGCAGCGGCTCCGGCACCTCCGCCCGGCGGTCCCCGGGGCGTCACGAGTGCCGCAGCGTCGAACGGCGTCCCCAGCCTCTTCCGTCACAGTCACGTCGTTGCGGCAGCGTCAGCCGGTTCGCGTCGGGAGAGCGAGCGCGGCGCGCTCCAGGTGACCGCCGACGTCGCCTTCGTCCACCCGGTCACCCGCGCGGACGCGGGCGGTGACGACGAGATCGTGCGCACGATCGTGCGACGGGAGCTGGTGCTGACATGACCGACGGCGGCGGTGCCCCCACGGGCTACTTCACCCCGCCCTTCACCCCGCCCTTCACCCCGCCTTCGGCACAGACCGCCAGGCGGGAGAAGCGGGCCCGGGCGTCGACCCGTACGACCGCAGCGCACCGGTCGGGCGGGGCCAGTCCTCCGGGGACGGGTGCCGCCGCGTGCGGACTCCCCGTCCTGGCAGGCGACTCGGGCGGTGCCCCCGACGCGGTACGCGACGGCGAGACCGGCCATGTCGTCGACGGCCACTCGGTGGCGGCGACGGCGGACCGCCTGACCAGACTGCTCCGCAACCCCGAACTCGCCCGTGAGATGGGCGAGAAGGGCCGCCACCGGGTCCGGACGGAATGGACCTGGAAGCGCTCCTACACAACCCTGGCAGGGCTGCTCCGTTCAGCGGGAGCCGCAGGATGACGTGCGAACGGGGCCGGACGGGCCGCTCGGCGAGCCGCCGCTCCACCAGGCCGGCGGACCGGAGCCACCACGGTGTGGCTTCAGCCGTTGGCCAGAGCCACGTCCTCGGGGCGGAGGAGGCGCATCGTCACGGTCTACTCCTCCGGCTCCCACGCCCGAAGCAGGTCGAGCAGACCTGCGTCTCCGTCGATCCGCAGGGAGTCCGCCGGGATGCGGTCGTACAGGAAGAGGACCAGTTCGCCGGCCGTGCCGCGGACGGAGACGCCGGCCGCGTCCAGGCCCTCGTCGGCAGCGGTGACGGACGTCGTGCCGGGCGCGGGCACACGGGCGGAGCGTGCGCCGTCGCCGTCGACCGTGAGGCGCCAGGAACGGCCCTCGGTGGCGTGGAAGTCGAAGGCCGTGGGCTTGTGCGGCCAGGCACTCGTCGTCGTGACGCAGGTGGAGAGGAACTCCTCGACACCATCGAGCGCCACATCGTCCGGCAGCGGCTGCGGGGCACCCGCAGTGACCTGCGCGTCGTAGGTGTGCACCGCGATCTCCTGGAGCTGGTGCCGGGCGACGGCGCCACAGGTCTGCGGCGATTGCGACGTACCCCACCACGTCCAGCAACCGCGATCCGGGCCGGCCTCCCGCAGCGCGTCCAGCAACTCCTGCGTCGACGCGGTCAACCAGGCCGACACGGCCGCGCCCTCCCGAGGCGCAGCCGAGGCCCCCTCCGGCACGGACTTGGCCGCGGCGGCAGGCCCTGCGGCAACGGTGGCGGCCCAGGAACGGCGCCCCTCGCCCAGGTGCTGCACCAAATCGAACAGCGTCCACTCGGGGCAGGTCGGCACCTGAACGTCGAGGCTGGGCGCGGAGGCGACCGCTGCGCGGAAGGCGGTCGACCGTTCGTCGATCAGTCGCAGCAGAGCGGGGAACTCGAGGGTTGTCGTCACACGGAATCTCTATCACCGCGTTCCGACAATCGAACAGCGATTTTCACAGCCGTATCATCCGGCCACGGGCACCCGGAATTCGCCACGGGGGGTGACCAACCGACCGATTGCCGTCTTGTCATGGCCTGTTAGCAGCGCTTACTTTTGCCCCTCCTGACGCAATGTCGAGGGGGATTCCCATGGCCGTACGCGGCCGGCACCGCCGGTATCAGCCGAACAGGATCAACCGCGCCTCACTGACCGTCACCGCGGGGGGCGCCGGACTGGCCCTCCCGCTCATCGGCACCGGCACCGCCCAGGCGGCCGACGTGGAGACCTGGGACAAGGTCGCGGCCTGCGAGTCCACCCATGACTGGGACATCAACACCGGCAACGGCTACTACGGCGGGTTGCAGTTCTCCCAGTCGACCTGGGAGGCGTTCGGCGGCACCGAGTACGCCCCGCGTGCGGACCTGGCCACCAAGGACCAGCAGATCGCCGTCGCCGAGAAGGTGCTCGACGGGCAGGGGCCGGGCGCCTGGCCGGTGTGCTCCGAGCGGGCCGGACTGACCCGGGGCGGCGGCACCCCCGACCTACGTCCGGCCGGAGGCGTGCAGAAGGGCGCCGAGAGGTCCGCCGGAAAGCCGGCCGCCAAGGGTGCCGGGACGTCCGCCGGGTCGTCCGGTTCGGTGAAGGATGTCCAGCCCCAGACCACGCCGCAGTCCCGGGCCGGGCAGGCCCGGATGTACACGGTGATCACCGGCGACACACTCTCCGGCATCGCCGACTCCCAGCAGGTCCGGGGCGGCTGGCAGCGGCTGTACGAAGCCAACCGCGCCGAGGTCGGAGCGGACCCCGACCTGATCCTGCCGGGCCAGCGGCTGTCCCTGCGTGGCGAGAAGGCCGCCACGGTCCCGCGCCCCGAGACGAAGCAGCCCGGGAAAGCCGGGACGACGCCGAAGAAGCCCACGGCAGCCGAGCCGGGCAAGCCGGCCAAACCGACGAAGCCGTCCTCGGACACCGGCAACACCAAGTCGGACAAGGCGAAGACCGCCAAGACGGAGAAGGCGGAGAAGGCGGGCAAGGAGGAGAAGGTCAGGGCCGGCAACGGGCTCTCGGCCCCCGTCGACGCCCCCACCGGCACGCCGTACCACCAGGCCGGCTCGTCCTGGTCGAAGGGCTACCACACCGGCGTCGACTTCCCCGTCCCCACCGGAACCTCGGTCAAGTCGGTCGCGGCGGGCCGCGTCGTCAGCGCCGGCTGGGACGGTTCGTACGGCTACCAGGTGGTGATCCGGCACCACGACGGCCGCTACTCCCAGTACGCGCACCTCTCGGCGATCTCCGTGAAGGACGGCCAGTCCGTGGGCGCCGGCCAGCGCATCGGCCGCTCCGGCTCCACCGGGAACAGCACGGGTCCGCATCTGCACTTCGAGGTGCGGACGGGGCCCGGTTTCGGTTCGGACGTCGACCCGCTGGCGTATCTGCGGGCCGGCGGGGTCAGGATCTGATCCGCACCCGGCGCCGGTCGAGCCGAGGCACTGCGGCGAACGGGCCGCCGTAGAAAGAGGCGTAGGGAAGCTGCGCCGCGCCGGAACCCACCGGCGGTCTGGGGGCTTCGTACGTCTCGTCGTGCCTCTCCTCGGCGGGCACGGAGTCCGGAACCGGCGGTGAGGCGGACGCCGGGGACGGCACGAAGACCTTGTCGGACAGCGGGGCCGGGGTCCGCGGCTCGACCACGTCCCGGGCCGGCGCGCCCTCGGACGGCACCGGCTCGGTGCCGTCCTCCGCAGCCGCCGTGGCCCCCTCGGCGGCCTCCCGCGCGATCCGCTCCGTCGTCAGCAGGATCAGCCCGCCCGCGGCCACCACGCCACACCCCAGGGCGAGGGCGGTACCGGTCGTGCCGTAGCGGAAGGATTCGCCGAACATCGTGATGCCGACCACCGCGGCCACCACCGGGTTCACGACCGTCAGCGTGGCCAGCGGGGCCGCGAGACCGGCACCCCGGTAGGAGGCCTGGGACAGCAGCATGCCGGCCGTGGCCAGCACGCCGATCACGGCCAGGGACGGCAGGTCGGCGGCCGACACACTGCCGGTCCAGTCGACCGCGACCGTCTTGGTGAACACCGAGGACATGCCGAAGGCGATGCCGGACGCGGTCGCCAGCAGGATGCTGCGCACCGCCGGATGCCGGTGCGCGGCCCGGCCGGCGATCATCAGTGCCACGACCACACCACCGGTGACGACGGCCGCCCCGACCCGCTGCGCCGTGCCCAGCGACTGCGCGTCGGACGAGCCGACGAGGGACAGCAGACCCGCGAGACCGACGGTCGCCATGAGCGCGCCCCGCCAGGCCGTCGCACCGGCCCTGCGGCGCACGAACAGCGCCGCCATGGGCAGGGCGAACACGATGGTCAGGGCACCCAGCGGCTGCACCAGGCTCAGCGGGCCGAGGGCGAGGGCCACGACGTGCAGCAGGCCGCCGAGGCCGTTGAGCGCGACCGCCGCCCACCAGCCCGGCCGGCGAAGCGGAGCGTACTGGGCACCCGGGGAGGACACCGCCACCTGCTCCTGCACGATCGCTCCGCCCGCGTACGCCACGGCGGAGACGAGCGACAGCAGCACGGACAACGCGAGGGCGCTCATCGGCTGCTCCTCTGCGCGAGGCGGGGGCCCTGGGGCCGGCGCGGCGAACGGTCGTCTTCCATGGACAACACGATGCCGTCTCAGGGGCTTCCCGTCGTCGTCCCTGAGCACTCATTGGGTCCTACTACCGATGGAGTATGACGGCGGTGCCGTCCTCCCCAGGGTGGGCTACTTTCGTCCCGGGCCCCCGACCCGCACCCCTTAGGGGCCTTGATACTACTGCTCTGTGTGGACCTCGACCGCGCCCTCGCCGCCCTCCGTCCGCTCGGCGGCTTCTGCGTCCTGCACGCGTCGCAGCCGCCGCCCCGGCCGCTGCCCACGCTCGCACACCTTCACACCTTGGGATACGGCGAGGCGACACCGGACGTCCAGAAGGACGCCCCGGCGCTGACGGACCCCTTGGCGTTCCGCGTCCGGAAGGTCGGCGCCGCGCTCGGCACCCCCGAGACCCGTGTCGCCGCCTCCGTGGCCCACCAGGGGCTCGCGGCCCGCCTGTGGTCGGTGACGCTCGGCTGCGCCGCCCTGTACGAACGCGTCCCCGACCTCGCACCGCCCCTGCTGCACTGGGATCCCGACGCCGCGTCCCCCGACGACCTGTGGCTCACCGAGGTGCACCCCCTGCCGGCCGACGCCCGCACGATCGGCGGCGTCGTGCTCCGCGCCCATCTCGCCCCGCTCACGGCGACCGTCCACGCCCGGTACCGCGTCGCGACCGGGCTGCTGTGGGGCAACGCGGCCTCCGCGCTGGCCGGCGCCGGCCGCGAACTGGAAGGCTGGGCCCGCCGGCACGGCCGTACGGACGTCGCCGCCCGTGCCCGCTCCCTGACCGCCGACCTGCTCGGCCACCCCCGGCTCGCCACCACCGGCACCCTCACCGGGACCGCCTTCCGCCGCCGCAGCTGCTGCCTCTACTACCGGGTGCCCGGCGGGGGCGTCTGCGGGGACTGCTGCTTCTCCCGACCTCCGCGATCTCCGTGACCTCCGTGACCTCCGCGAACCCCGCGCTCTCCGCGGCCCCCGCGCCCCCGCGCTCTTCCCCAGCCGCCCCGTCTGGGTGACCATGAGGGGACCAGCCGCCGAGCACGGGAGGTTCCGGGTGCGTGTGGGACTGCTGACCCGCGAGTACCCGCCGGACGTGTACGGCGGCGCGGGGGTCCACGTCGAGTTCCTCGCCCGGCAGCTCGCCCGCCTCGTCGACCTGGACGTGCACTGCTGGGGCGAGGGCCGCGCGGACGGTGTACTGCGCCACCGCCCCTGGCCCGCGCTCGACGGCGCCAACGACGCGCTGCGCACCTTCTCCGTGGACCTCGCCATGGCCGCCGCGCTCGAAGGCCGCGAACTGGTCCACTCCCACACCTGGTACGCCGATCTCGGCGGCCACCTCGCCAAGCTCCTGTACGGCATCCCGCACGTCGTGACCGCCCACTCCCTGGAGCCGCTGCGCCCCTGGAAGGCGGAGCAACTCGGCGGCGGCTACGCCCTCTCCGGCTGGGCCGAACGCACCGCCTTCGAGGCCGCCGACGCGGTGATCGCGGTGTCCCGAGCCATGCGCGAGGACGTCCTCGGCTGCTACCCGGCGTTGGAGGCGTCCAGGGTGCACGTCGTGCACAACGGCATCGACACCACGCTCTACCGCCCGGACCCCGGCACCGACGCCCTCGACCGCGTCGGCCTGGACCGCTCCCGTCCGTACGTCCTGTTCGTCGGCCGCATCACCCGCCAGAAGGGCGTGCCCCACCTGCTGCGCGCGGTGCGGGACATCGACCCGGCCGCGCAGGTCGTGCTGTGCGCGGGCGCACCGGACACCCCCGAGATCGACCAGGAGTTCCGCGACCTCTTCGCCGAGCTGAGCCGGGCCCGTGAGGGCGTGCACTGGATCCCTCGCATGCTGCCGCGCCCGGAGGTGATCCAGTTGCTGACCCACGCCGCCGTCTTCGTCTGCCCCTCGGTGTACGAGCCCCTCGGCATCGTCAATCTGGAGGCGATGGCCTGCGGCACGCCCGTCGTCGCCTCCGACGTCGGCGGCATTCCCGAGGTCGTGGCGGACGGTGAAACGGGGGTACTGGTCCCCAAGGACGCCGCCCCGGACGCCGACCCGGGCGGCGGCGTGGACAACGGCCCGGACAACGGCAGGGACGACGACTTCGAGGCGGGCCTCGCGCGGGCGCTGGACTCCGTCCTCGGCGACCCGGAGGCCGCCCGGCGGATGGGCGAGGCGGGCCGGGAGCGCGCGGTGGAGGAGTTCGGCTGGGACGCGGTCGCCCGTCGCACGGTCCGGCTCTACGAGGAGATCCTCAAGCAGACGTAGACCGTCCCGCCCAGGGGCGGCCGAGGGTGAACGAGGGTGAGGGGAGCGGCCATGCGTCGTGGAGGTCCTTCGGTGCTCGGCATCGTGCTGGCGGGCGGAGAGGGCAAGCGCCTGATGCCCCTGACCGCGGACCGCGCCAAACCCGCGGTCACCTTCGGCGGCACCTACCGGCTCGTCGACTTCGTGCTGTCCAACCTGGTCAACGGCGACATCCTGCGGATCTGCGTCCTCACCCAGTACAAGTCGCACTCCCTGGACCGGCACATCACCACCACCTGGCGGATGTCCAGCCTGCTCGGCAACTACGTCACCCCCGTCCCCGCCCAGCAGCGTCTCGGTCCCCGCTGGTACCTGGGCAGCGCCGACGCGATCCTGCAGTCCCTGAACCTGGTGCACGACGAACAGCCCGAGTACGTCGCGGTGTTCGGCGCCGACCACGTGTACCGGATGGACCCGCGCCAGATGCTCACCCAGCACATCGAGTCCGGCGCGGGCGTGACCGTGGCCGGGATACGCGTCCCGCGCGCCGAGTCGCCGTCCTTCGGCGTGATCACGCCGGGGTCCGACGGCCGGACCGTCACCGGCTTCCTGGAGAAGCCCGCCGACCCGCCCGGACTCGCCGACGACCCCGGGTGCGTCTTCGCCTCCATGGGCAACTACGTCTTCACCACCAAGGCCCTCGTCGAGGCCCTGCACCGCGACGCCGAGGACCCGGACTCCGTGCACGACATGGGCGGTTCGGTCCTGCCCCAGCTCACCGACCGGGGCGAGGCCGCGCTCTACGACTTCAGCGCCAACCACGTGCCGGGGGAGACCACCCGGGACCAGGGCTACTGGCGGGACGTCGGCACCCTCGACGCCTACTACGACGCCCACATGGACCTGATCGCCGAGCGCCCCGCGTTCAACCTCTACAACCGGGACTGGCCCGTCTACACCCACTCCGCCCAGCTCTCCCCGGCCCGTTTCAACGCCGGTGGCATGGCCGGCGAGTCGATCATCAGCGCGGGCTGCCTGATCCGCGGGCAGGTCACGCGGTCCGTGCTCTCGCCGGGGGTGGTGGTGGACCCGGGAGCGGTCGTCCAGGGCTCGGTGCTGCACGACAACGTGCACATCGGCCGGGGCGCGGTCGTGCGCGGGGCGGTGCTGGACAAGAACGTCGACGTGCCGCCGGGCGCGACGATCGGCGTCAACCCGGGGCGGGACGCCGAGCTGTACACCGTCTCCAAGGGTGGCGTGATCGCACTGGGCAAGGGGCAGCGGGTGTCGTGACGAACGGCGGCGGTCCCGGGGCGGGCGATGCCCGCGTTGCACCCGGGGTCGTTGTCATGTCCCTGGACGCGACGCGGAATCCGTGTTGTCATGCCTCTGCTATTACATCGATGTATGACATCGATGTCCCTGAGCCATCAGCCACCACCTGTCCTCAAGGAGAGGGTAAGTGCGCACCAAACGACTCAGAGACCGACTGGCACTCCTGCTCGCCGCGGCACTCGGCGTCGGGGGGCTCGCCGCCGTGCCGCCCGCGAGCGCGGCCGACGCCGCCGCCGCGGAGGTCCATGGCCTCAAGGGCGAGTACTACACCCAGTCCGCCCCCGGCGCCTTCGACTTCCACGAGCTCAAGGCCACCGGCTTCGACCCGCAGCTCGACTTCGACACGCTGGAGCCGCGCCTGAACTTCGCCACCGGGCGGTCCGACGACGTCAGCGTCCGCTGGACCGGCAAGCTGGTGCCGGAGAAGACCGGCGCCCACACCTTCTCGATCACCGGCGACAACGGCTTCCGCCTCTGGATCGGCGGCGAGCTAGCCATCGACCACTGGGTCGACGACTGGGACCGCGAACAGACCGCACGGCCCATCGAGCTGACGGCGGGCCAGTCGTACGACCTCAAGCTCGAGTACTTCGAGCACTACGGGGGCTCCAACCTCCACCTGCGCTGGACCGAGCCGGGCGGCAGCAAGGAGCCCGTCCCGCAGTCGGCGTTCCGTCTGCCCGACGGCTTCGACTACGACGGGGCGACCGCGACGACGGTCCTCGGTACCGGCCGCACCCTCAAGCTCGACTTCGCCCGCCCGCTCGCGGCGGCGCCGGCCGGCCTCACCGACCACCTCGAAGCGGTGATCGGCGGCGCCAAGTGGCCCCTGTCCGGGGCCCGGGTCGACCCCACCGACCCCACCGCCCTCCTCGTCGCCCTCGGCGAACCCGTCGTCGGCAACAAGACCGGCACCGCCCCCGGTACCGCGGACGTCCGCTACGACGGAGAAGGCGGCCTGGCCGACGCCGAGGGCAACGTTGTCAAGCCGTTCTGGAGCAGCGGCGGCAACCACTCCACCTACGAGCTGAGCACCAAGTGGGCCGACGAGGTGGGCCCGGACAACGCCCACCCGGAGTACCCGCGCCCCCAGCTGACGCGGGACGCCTGGCGCAACCTCAACGGCCGCTGGCAGTTCGCCGCCGCCGAGGCCGGCGAGCAGCCGCCGGTCGGCAAGAACCTGAAGGAGCGCATCCTCGTTCCGTACCCGGTGGAGTCCCAGCTCTCCGGCATCCAGCGGCACGAGGACCGCATGTGGTACCGCCGCACCTTCACCGTGCCCCGCGACTGGCACATCGGCTCCGGGCAGCGTCTGAAGCTCAACTTCGGTGCTGTCGACTGGCAGAGCGAGGTCTTTGTCAACGGCACCAAGGTCGCCGAGCACAAGGGCGGCTACGACAAGTTCAGCGCCGACGTCACCGACGCGTTGAAGCCGGGCCGTACCCAGGAGCTGATCGTCGGCGTCTACGACCCGACCGACGCGGCGAACGGCGAGAACCCGCCGATCGGCAAGCAGCGCCTGGACCCGAGCGGGATCTGGTACACGCCCAGCTCCGGCATCTGGCAGACCGTCTGGATGGAACCGGTCGCCCGGGACCACGTCGACTCCCTCAAGCTCACCCCGCACGTCGACGGGGCGGCGAGCACGCTGACCGTCGAGCCGAAGGGCGTGCGCGACGGCGTACGGATCAGCGCGACGGCGTACGCCGGACACCGCAAGGTCGCCACGGTGAGCGGACGCACCGGTGAGCCGCTGACGCTCAGGATCCGCGACCCGCGCCTGTGGTCGCCCGACGACCCGTTCCTGTACGACCTGAAGGTCACCGTCGGAAGCGACCGCGTCGAGAGCTACTTCGGGATGCGCTCCATGGCCGTGGAGAAGGTGGACGGCGTACCGCGCACCCTCCTCAACGGTGAACCGGTCTTCATGATGGCCACCCTCGACCAGGGCTTCTGGCCGGACGGGCTGCACACCGCGCCCACCGACGAGGCCCTCGCGTACGACCTGAAACTGCACAAGCAGCTCGGCTTCAACTCGGTGCGCAAGCACATCAAGGTCGAGCCCGACCGCTGGTTCTACTGGGCCGACCGGCTGGGCCTGCTGGTGTGGCAGGACATGCCCGCGATGACGGCCGGGGTGAACCCGAGCGCCGCCGCCCGCGCCGAGTACGAGCGGGAGATGAAGGAGATGATCGACGAGCACATCAGCAGCCCGTCGATCATCATGTGGGTCACCTTCAACGAGGGCTGGGGCCAGTACGACATCGGCCGCGTCGCCGCGCAGGCCAAGGCCTGGGACCCGACCCGCCTCGTCAACAACCAGTCGGGCCTGAACCTGGGGGCCGACGGCGGCGCCGGCGACATCATGGACGAGCACGGCTACCCGAGTCCCGCCCTGCCGCCCCGCCCGGACGGCGAACGCGCCCTGGTCAGCGGCGAGTACGGCGGTCTCGGCCTCGCGGTGCCCGGACACGCCTGGTCCGTGCAGCAGTCGTACGTCGACGTCGACCCCCAGACGTACACGGACGACTACCTCACCAAGCTCGACGAGGTGCGGGCCCTGGTCTGCCGGGGCAGCAACGGCGCCGTCTACACCCAGATCTCGGACGTCGAGGGCGAGCTGAACGGCCTGACGACCTACGACCGCAAGGTCCTCAAGCCGGACGTCGAGCGGATGAGGACCGCCCACGAGGCACTCGTCCGGGACGCGTCCCGGCCCACCCCGGCGGGGTGCCCCGCCGCCTGAGCACCCGAGTGACACGGCGGACGTGCTCCATCCGGTCGCTCGGCCGCACGGTCGGCCCGCAGCCGTCCGGGTGGGGCACCTCGGCGTGGGCGGCACCGACAGCACCGGCAAAACCACAGGTGCCGCATGAATCCCGCCCCTTTCCGGGGGCGGGACTTTAATCTTCTGTTAACTGTACGTAGCCTGATCGTACTTGACCGTAATCGGCGGAGGACGATTGACTGCTTGTCCACCCGTCGTCCCTGCGAGGCAACCCCTTGACTCCCGAACCGCTCGCTCCGCTCGACCTGGCGTTCTGGAACATCGAGACCGCCGAGCACCCCATGCACCTCGGCGCGCTCGGGGTCTTCCCGGCCCGCTCGCCCACCGCGGGCGCCCACGCCGCGGACCTGCTCGCGGCCCGCGCCCCCTCGGTGCCGGGACTGCGGATGCGGATCCGGGACACCTGGCAGCCGCCGCTCGCCCTGCGACGCCCGTTCGCGTTCGGCGGCGCGGCCCGCGAGCCCGACCCCGGCTTCGACCCGCTCCACCACGTCCGGCTGCACGGCCCGGCGGCGGACTTCCACGCCCGCGCGGGCCGGCTCATGGAACGCCCGCTGGAGCGCGGCCGGCCGCCGTGGGAGGCACACGTGCTGCCGGGCGCCGAGGGCGACTCCTTCGCCGTGCTGTTCAAGTTCCACCACGCCCTGGCCGACGGCCTGCGGGCGCTGACCCTCGCCGCGGGCGTCCTCGACCCGCTGGACCTGCCCGCGCCCCGGCCCCGCCCCGAGGAGCCCCCGCGCGGCCTGCTGCCGGACGTGCGCCGGCTGCCGGGGATGGTGCGCGGTGCCCTGTCCGACGCGGGCCGGGCCCTCGACATCGGCGCCGCGGCGGCCCTGTCCACCCTCGACGTGCGCTCCTCGGCCGCGCTCACCGCCGCGTCCTCCGGCACCCGCCGCACCGCGGGCGTCGCCGTGGACCTCGACGACGTGCACCGCGTGCGCAAGACGGTCGGCGGCACCGTCAACGACGTCCTGATCGCGGTCGTCGCCGGAGCCCTGCGCCGCTGGCTGGACGAGCGCGGCGACGGCAGCGAGGGCGTCGCGCCCCGCGCGCTGATCCCCGTCTCCAAGCGACGCCCGCGCACCGCCCACCCCCAGGGCAACCGGCTCTCCGGCTACCTGATACGGCTTCCCGTCGGCGACCCCGACCCGCTGTCCCGCCTCGGCGCGGTCCGCGCCGCCATGGACCGCAACAAGGACGCGGGGCCCGGCCGGGGCGCCGGTGCCGTCGCCCTGCTCGCCGACCACGTGCCCGCACTCGGCCACCGGCTCGGCGGGCCGCTGGTCGGGCAGGCCGCCCGGCTCTGGTTCGACATCCTGGTCACCAGCGTGCCCCTGCCCAGCCTCGGCCTGCGGCTCGGCGGCCACCCGCTCACCGAGGTCTACCCGCTGGCACCGCTGGCCCGCGGCCACTCCCTGGCGGTGGCCGTCTCGACCTACCGCGGACAGGTCCACTACGGCCTGGTCGCCGACGCGAAGGCGGTGCCGGACCTCGACCGGTTCGCCCTGGCCCTGTCCGAGGAGGTGGAGACATTGCTCACCGCGTGCGGTGCCTGAGGCCGACGGGTTTGGCTCCGTGCCCCGCCGCTGAATAAAATCCGCTGTTCGAAAGCGGACGCGTCTCGGAGCGCCGCACGGCGACCAGGGAACGGCAGCGGCGATGACGGTGACACAGGACGGTTCGGCGACCACGGACGAGGTGGTGTACGGCCCGGGCATCGACCCGGAGCGGCTCGCCGTCTGCCTCGCGGTGCTCGAGGAGCTCGACGAGCTGGACGTCGACCACCCCGACGCGATCGCGGTCCGCCGGGCCACCTCGCACATCTACCGCATGGTCAAGCAGCGCCGCCGCCAGGAGCGCCGGGCCGCCAAGACCGCCCACGACAAGGCGGTCACCGAGGCGACCGCCACCGGGTCCGCCGAGCGCATCGACGACGAGACCGAGGGCATCCTGCCCTCGTCCCGCACCGAGGAAGGGTCGATCGCGGGGATACTCCAGCGCCCGCGCTCCTGCTACATCTGCAAGCAGCGGTACGTCGAGGTCGACTACTTCTACCACCAGCTGTGCCAGAAGTGCGCCGCCGAGAACCGGGCCCGGCGCGACGCCCGCGCCGACCTCACCGGCAAGCGGGCGCTGCTCACCGGCGGCCGGGCCAAGATCGGCATGTACATCGCGCTCAGGCTGCTGCGCGACGGCGCCCACACCACGATCACGACCCGCTTCCCCAAGGACGCCATCCGCCGCTTCAAGGCCATGGACGACTCCGCCGAGTGGATCCACCGCCTGGAGGTCGTCGGCATCGACCTGCGCGACCCGGCCCAGGCCGTGGCCCTGGCCGACCAGGTCACCGAGCAGGGCCCGCTCGACATCCTGATCAACAACGCCACCCAGACCGTGCGCCGCCTGCCCTCCGCCTACGCCGCGCTCGTCGAGGGCGAGAGCGCCCCGCTGCCGGCCGGTGAACTGCCCGCCCACCATGTCATCGGCGCCTTCAACTCCGGCGCGGTGGACGGACTGGCCGCACTGCCCGTCGGTGCCTCGGGGCTCGACGCGCAGAAGGTGGCCGACCTCGCCCTGGTCGCCGGCAACGCCAGTGTGGTCCGGCACCGCGAGGGCACCGCCATCGACGCCGGCGGCCTGGTCCCCGACGTCGTCGACACCAACACCTGGGTCCAGACCATCGAGCAGATCTCCCCGGTGGAACTGCTCGAGACCCAGCTGTGCAACTACACCTCGCCGTTCATCCTCATCAGCGCGCTGCGGCCGGCGATGGCCGAGGCCGCGCGCAAGGCGCCCTCGAAGCGCGCCTACGTCGTCAACGTCTCGGCGATGGAAGGCGTGTTCGCCCGCGGCTACAAGGGCGCGGGCCACCCGAACACCAACGCGGCCAAGGCCGCCATGAACATGGTGACGCGGACCAGCGCCCAGGAGATGTTCGACACCGACGGCATCCTGATGACCTCGGTCGACACCGGCTGGATCACCGACGAGCGCCCCCACTACGACAAGCTGCGCCTGGCCGAGGCGGGTTTCCACGCCCCGCTCGACCTGGTCGACGGCGCGGCCCGCGTCTACGACCCGGTCGTGCGCGGCGAGGCGGGCGAGGACCTGTACGGCGTCTTCCTGAAGGACTACGCGCCGGGCAAGTGGTGACGGGCGGGCCGGGTCAACGGCGGTAATCCGCTGGTCCGTCGGCAGGACGCCGACCTACTCTGGGACGAGCGCCGGTGTGCCCGGTGCGCCGGTCACGCGTACTTCGTGGTTCGAACCCATACAGGCCCGCCCAAGGGCCTGCCGCCCGTCGGGGGCACCGCGCGACCGACCCGGACCTCGGGCACACCTCGCGCGCGAGTGTCCCGAGGCCTCAGTCGACGGCTCCCAGCCGCGCGTTCCGAGCCGCCGTCAGCTCCAGTACCGTGCGCCAGTCCTCCAGGACCCCGGCGTCGAAGACGGCGGTGCGGGCCTCCTCGTACGCCTGCCGCAGACTGAGCAGGTCGTCGTCGTGGATCCGCGCGTCCGGGAGGGTGTGGTGGTGCACCAGGCGGGCGACGCGTTCGCCGAGCAGGGGCCGTACCACCGCGCCGGTGCGGCCGGCCGGGTCGCCGGGCCACAGGAGCCCGCCCACGGGCGAGACGAGACCGGCCACCTGGAGCTCCTTGTCGGCCGGGCGGCGCCGACGCAGCAGCGCGGCGGTTCGCAGGGCGTGCGTATGCAGGTCCGCGGGTCCGCCGCCGTGCCCCGCGGCCGGCCGCGCGCCCCGGCAGGCGTACAGCAGGTCCATCAGCTCCTCGACGCTGCGCAGTTCCACGCCTCGGTCCTCCCACGAGACAGCCGTTGCCGACGGGCAGCAGACCATGGCCGGCTTGCGCCGCGGCCAACGGCAACTTAACTGCGCAACCATCGTCGCCGATATTCGAAGCTGCGCACGGCCGAGTACGTCGAACAGGTGAGCCGCCCATCGCGCGGAACGCGACGAAGCCGGGCAAACCCTGGCCAACCCAGTACGGAACGAAAGGCAATGGTTACCCCATGTTTCGGTCCCCATAGAGCGCACCCCCGCTCATTTGGTTAGTCTGGAGCCGACGGACAGCAGTACGGGGCCCAACCCACACCCACCATCCGTCCTGGGGCCAGCCGGTTCACAACGGTCTGCACCCGCACGAGTTACCGGCGCCACCGCGTCCGAACTGCTTTCGACCCGAACCCGCGCGGGCGCCGGGTGCCGGACAGCAGACCGGCCGACGGGCCCCGAGGGTGACCCGACACATAAGGAGTGCGCGGTGACACCGGAGACGACGACGAATTCCGAACAACGCCCCGAGGAACGCACCGCGGCGGCGCGCCGCCGGCCCGGAGAGATCGGCATCCTCGACGTCTGGGCCCGGTCCGCCCCCATCCGCCTCGCGGGCTACGAGGAGGACCTCGCCGAGCCCCACATCCTGCCCAGCGTGGACTGACCCGCAGCGGCACCCTCCCGTCCGCCGGACGCGTGGGCGTGCGAGACTCACGCCCATGCTGATCAGGGAAGCGACGGCCGACGACTGGCCGCAGATCTGGCCCTTCTGGCACCGCATCGTCGCCGCCGGCGAGACCTACGCCTGGGACCCGGACACCTCCGAGGAGGACGCCCGCGCCCTGTGGATGAACCCCGCCAAACGCGTCTACGTCGTCGAGGACGACACCGGCACCGTCGTCGCCTCCGCGTACGTCACCCCCAACTACGGCGGTCCCGCCGCCCGCATCGCCAACGCCGGCTTCATGGTCGACCCGCGGCGGGCGGGCCGTGGCACCGGCCGGGCCCTCGCCGAACACGTCCTGGCCGCCGCCCGGGCCGACGGATACCGGGGCATGGTCTTCAACGCCGTCGTCGAGACCAACCCGGCGGTGAGGCTCTGGACCTCCCTCGGCTTCACCGTCCTCGGCACGGTCCCGGACGCCTTCGAGCACCCGAGGCGCGGGCGGGTGGGCCTGCACATCATGTACCGCGCCCTGTAGGGGCTGTCCGACCATCCCCGCCTGCCTCGCCCGCCGTCCGCGGGGACGACGGGAATGGTCGGACAGGCCCGGGCCCGCGGGCCCCGTGCGCCGCCGGGGTCGCAACTCCCCGGCGCGGGGCCGGGGACCGGTCACGCGGACCGCGCCGGCCCCGTGCTGTCCCGCTCGATCAGCCGCGGTACCGGCACCCGCACCGTGCGGGCCGGGCCGCCGTCCAGCAGGGCGGTCAGTTCCGTCGCCGCCGTGCGGCCGAACTCCACGCTGTCCCGGGACAGGGCGGACAGCCACGGCTTGACCATGCGGCACAGCGCCGAGTCCTCCCAGGCCACCACGGACACGTCCGCCGGTACCGAGAAGCCCAGTTCGGACGCGGCGGCGACCCCGGCGACGGCCATCACGTCGTTGTCGTAGATCAGAGCGGTCGGCGGAGCGGGAGCCTCCAGGACCCGCCGCGTGACGGCGGCGCCCTCCGCGTCGGAGTAGTCGGTGGTCACCGACTCCACCTCGGCCAGGCCCCGCCGCCCCGCCTCGGCACGCAGGGCGCGGATCCGGCGCTCGGTGTGGGCGAGGCCCGGCAGTCCGGCGATGTGCGCGATCCGCCGGTGGCCTAGCGCGTGCAGCCCGTCCACCAGCGCGGCCATGGCGCCCGCGTCGTCCGCCCACACCGTCGAGAGCCCCGGGTGGAGCCCGCCCGGCGTCCCGCCGATCACCACGGCGGGCAGGCCGAGTTCGTCGAGCAGGGCCGGGCGGGGGTCGTCGGTGCGCGGGTCGACCACCAGGACGCCGTCCACGCGGTGTTCGGCCCACCAGTGCCGGTACACCGCGCACTCGTCGTCGACGTCCTGCGCCACCTGGAACAGCAGTCCGAGGTGACGCCGCGCCAGGATCTCCTGGATGCCCGAGACCAGTTGCAGGAAGAAGGAGTCCACGCCGAGGGTGTGCGCGGGCCGGGCCAGCACCAGGCCGACCGTCGCCGCGCCCTCCCCGGAGAGTGCGCGGGCCGCCGTACTGGGCCGCCAGCCCAGCTGTTCGGCGACCCGGCGCACGCGGTCCCGGGTGATCTCGGAGACCCCCGGCCGATCGTTCAGCGCGAAGGAGACCGCGCTCTCGGAGACCCCGGCCCGCCGTGCGATGTCCTTCATCGTCGGCCGGCGCGCGGCAGGCCGCTTGGCCGACATGCGCGCCCCTTTCTTGAACGTGACTAAAGCGCTTGAGTGTGAGGAGCCTAAAGCGCATTAGTGGTTCGTGGCAAGTCTCTCGTGGCACCTACTCTGACCTGGGCTAATGGTGTCCGGACCGCATTAGTTCCAGAGAATCCATTGACTTTCCGCTGACGTGCCGTGCATGGTCGCTGGCATCCAGTCGCCGATGTCCTTCAGGGAGACGTGTCACCGTGCCCACCTCGCGCAGAACATTCGCCGTCGCCGCAGTCGCCGCCCTCGTCCTGCCGCTCAGCGCCTGCGGCTCCGGCGGCGGCGACGGCGGCTCGACCGACGCCTCGGGCAAGGTCGAGGGCGGCATCACCTTCCAGACCTGGAACCTGCGGGCCAACTTCAAGCCGTACTTCGAGGATCTGATCGCCGACTTCGAGAAGAAGTACCCCGGCACCCACGTCAAGTGGGTCGACCAGCCCGGTGAGGGCTACGCCGACAAGATCAGCGCCGACGCCGCCGGCGGCACCCTGCCCGATGTCGTCAACGTCTCCCCGGACCTCGTCGCCCCGCTCGCCAAGGCCGGCCTCGCGCTCGACCTGGACAAGGCCGCCGGCCAGTACGAGAAGGAGTACCTGGAGGGCGCCTGGGCCAGTCACCGGGTACCGGGCACGGACGGAACGTACGCCTTCCCCTGGTACCTCAACACCGGCCCGCTGTTCTACAACAAGTCCCTCTTCGAGAAGGCCGGGCTCGACGCCGGGCAGCCTCCGAAGACGTACGACGAACTCTTCGACGCCGGCCTGCGGATCGCCGAGAAGACCGACGGCGAGGTCGCCACGCTCGCCAACGTGCCCACCATCGAGGACTTCGGCCGCTACGGCGTACCGCTCATGAACAAGGAGGGCACCAACTTCACGTTCAACGACGCCAAGGGTGTCGAATTCCTCACCAAGTACAAGGAGTTGTACGACGCCAAGGCCCTGGACGCGCAGGCGCTGACGGCGACGCCCGAGTCGGCCGGCAAGAAGTTCCTCACCGGGGCCGTCGCCATGAACCCGGGCAGCGCGCTCGACCTCGCCAACTTCAAGAAGCAGGCGCCGAACCTGTACGAGAACATCGGCATCACCGACCAGATCACCAGCACCGGCCACGTGAACATGTACGTGATGGGCCTGATGGTCAACTCCCAGAGCCCGCGCAAGCCCGCCGCGGTCGCCTTCGCGCACTTCGTCACCGACGCGGCGCACCAGATGTCCTTCGCCCGGCAGGTCGCCATCTTCCCGAGCACCGCCGGATCGCTGGACGACCCGTACTTCACCAAGGAGGACGGGACGGACGAGACCCGGGTGCGGGTCGCCGCCGCCAAGTCGCTGAAGACCGCCGTCAACTACACGCCGGTGCTGTTCAGCGAGCAGATGAAGACCGAGCTGCGCAACGAGGTCGCCAAGGCGCTCCAGGGCAAGCAGAGCCCGAAGGAAGCCCTTGACAACGCTGTCAAGGCGTGCGACCGGCTCCTCCAGCAGCAGGGCTGAGACATCATGGCGAGTCCCACCGTCTCCGGCACCCGGCCCGGCACCGAGGGCGCCACCCGCCGAGTGCGGCGCCAACTGCCCACCAGTCCCTGGCTGTTCGCGGCGCCCGGCCTGCTGATCACCGGCGCGTTCATCCTGTACCCGTTCGTCTCCACCCTCGTCAACTCCTTCACCGACCGCCGCACCCTGGTCCCCGGCGAGTTCGTGGGCCTCGCCAACTTCCGCGAGCTGCTGCACGACGACATGTTCTGGACCGGCCTGCGCAACAGCACCCTCTACGTCCTCGGGGTCGTCCCCGCGCTCGTCCTGCTGCCGCTGCTGCTCGCCCTGCTGGTGCAGAAGAACATCCCCGGCATCACCTTCTTCCGCTCCGCCTTCTACACCCCGGTCGTCGCCTCGATCGTGGTCGTCGGCCTGATCTGGGTGTGGCTGCTGGACGAGCGGGGCCTGGTCAACTCCCTGCTGGAGACGGTCGGCGCCGGCCGGATCGGCTTCCTCAGCGACCAGTGGCTGATCCTGCTCAGCGCCATGGCCGTCACGGTCTGGAAGGGCCTCGGCTACTACATGATCATCTACCTCGCGGCGCTCGCCAACGTGCCCCGTGAACTGCACGAGGCCGCCGCCGTGGACGGCGCGGGCGCGATCCGCCGCTTCCTCACCGTCACCGTGCCCGCCGTGCGTTCCACCATGGTCCTGGTCGCGGCCCTCTCCTCGGTCGCCGCGTTCAAGGTGTTCTCCGAGGTGTACCTGATGGCGGGCCCCAGCGGCGGCCCGGCCGGCGAGGACACCACCCTCGTCATGCTGGTCCAGCGCACCGGCACCGGCCTGACCGGCCGCGTCGGGTACGCCTCCGCGATCTCCGTCGTCGTCTTCGTCGTCACCGTCGCCCTGATGCTGCTCGTCCTGCGCGCCGACCGGAAGGAGGAGTCATGAGCGTCACCGAGAAGGCACGCCCCACCGGGAAGCCGCCGGCCCCCGCTCGCCGGGAACCCCGGATCAGGGACGAACACGGCCGCCGCGTACGGGTGTGGGAACTCGCCCTGCGCTACCTGCTCCTGCTCGGCGTCCTCGCCCTCACCATCGGGCCGTTCCTGTGGCAGCTGTCGACGTCCCTCAAGGGCCCGACCGAGGACATCTTCAGCTCCCCGCCGAAGTTCCTGCCGAGCGACCCCACCCTGCACAACTACGAGCGGGTCGCCGAGACCATCCCCGTGTGGGACTACGCGCTGAACTCGCTGAAGGTCGCCACCGCCAACGTCGTGACCAACTGCGTCGGCGCCGCACTCGCCGGCTACGCCCTGGCCCGCCTGCGCTACCGCGGCCGGCGCGTCGCCACCCTGGTCTTCATCCTGGCGATGCTCGTGCCGGTGGAGGGCATCATCATCGCCCAGTTCACCACGATGCGGGAGCTCGGCCTGAACAACACCCTGGTCGGCGTGGTGCTGCCGGGCTGCGTCAGTGCCCTGAACGTGCTGCTCATGCGCAACGCCTTCCTCAACCTCCCCCACGAGATCGAGGAGGCCGCCTACGTCGACGGCGCCAACGTGTGGCAGCGGTTCCTGCGCATCGCGTTGCCCTCGGTGAAAGGCACCCTCGCCGTGGTCGCGATCTTCGCCTTCATGGGGGCCTGGGACGACTTCCTGTGGCCGCTGATCGTGCTGAGCGACCCCTCCAAGTTCACCCTGACCATCGGCCTCAACTACCTGCACGGCACCTTCGCCAACGACGAACGCCTCGTCGCCGCGGGCACGATCATCGCCGTGGCGCCCCTGATCGTCCTCTTCGCCTGCCTCCAGCGGTACTTCTTCCGCGGGGTCGGCGAGGGCGCCGTCAAGGGCTGATCCGTACCGAGGGCCGATGCCCGCAGTTCCCCCCTCACAAGGACACCGCATGCCTCCTGCCGTGCGCTTCGGCGTCAACTACACCCCGAGCGAAGGGTGGTTCCACCACTGGCTCGACTTCGACCTCGACTCGGTCCGCGCCGACCTCGACTCCGTCGCCGCGCTGGACGTGGACCACATCCGCGTCTTCCCGCTGTGGCCCTACTTCCAGCCCAACCGCGCCCTGATCCGCGAGCGCGCGGTCGAGCACCTGGTCGAGCTGGTCGACGCGGCCGGTGAACGCGGCCTCGACGTCAACGTCGACGGCCTCCAGGGCCACCTGAGCAGCTTCGACTTCGTGCCGGCCTGGACCCGCACCTGGCACCGGCGCAACCTGTTCACCGACCCCGAGGTCATCGACGGCCAGGCCGCCTACCTGCGCACCCTCGCCGCCGCCCTGGCCGGCCGGCCCAACTTCCTCGGCATGACCCTCGGCAACGAGGTCAACCAGTTCTCCGCCGGGCCCCACCCCGACCCGGACCGGGCGACCAGCGCCCAGATCGACGCCTGGCTGGAGCGGATGCTCGCCGCCTGCGAGGAGGGCGCCCCGGGCCGGATGCACCTGCACGCCGAGTACGACGCGACCTGGTACCAGGACGACCAGCCGTTCACCCCGGCCCAGGCCGCCCGGCAGGGCGCCGTGACGGCCGTGCACTCCTGGGTCTTCAACGGCACCGCCCAGCGCCACGGCCGCGCCTCCGTGCCCAGCGAGTACCACGCCGCCTACCTGATCGAGCTGAGCAAAGCCTGGGCCGAGGACCCGCACCGCCCGGTCTGGCTGCAGGAGGTCGGTGCCCCGGCACCCCTCGTCCCCGCCGAGCACGCCGCCGCCTTCACCGAGGCGACCGTCGCCAACGCCCTGGACTGCCCGGACCTGTGGGGTATCACCTGGTGGTGCTCCCACGACGTGTCCCGGTCGCTGGCCGACTTCCCCGAACTGGAGTACGGGCTCGGCCTGCTGACCAACGACCGCCGCCCCAAGGACACGGCCCTGGCCCTGGCCCGCGCCGCCCGCTCGGCGCGCTCGGCGCGCGAGGGATCCCACCCCGCCCCCGCTGCCCGCACCACCGCGTTGACCGTCCCGGCCGACCCGGTCGCGCGCTCGGCCTGTGCCCCCGGCGGCGCCGTCTTCGACGCCTTCTTCCGGCTGGTCGCCGACGGCGCCCGCCCGACCACCGTCCTCGACGCGCGCGCCGGCGACACCGAGCACCTCGCGGCGCGCGGCATCACCGAGATCGTCACTCCCGACCAGGTACTCCCCACCCCGCACGGATCCCACGTCCGCCAAGGAGGCACCCGCTCGTGACCCCCACCCGACGCACCGTCCTGCTCGCCGGGGCCGGAGCCGCCCTGTGGCCCGCCCTGCCCGCGACCGCCGCACCGCGGGGCGCCGCCGAGGCCGCCCCGGCACTCCAGCCGTACGCCTCCTACTGGTTCCCCGACTCGCTGCCCTCCGGCACCCCGGGCGCCGGGATCACCTGGCGCAGCCTCAGGGAGTGGCGCGCGGACAACGACCCCGACCTCGCCTTCAACACGGCCTCCGTACCGCTCGCCGACCGCTTCACCCCCACGCCCGTGAACACCACGGCCCGCGCCGGTCAGGCCCGCGTCCAGTCCCTGGTCTCCTTCGGCCCCACCGCGAGCAACCCCTCCCAGGGCTCGGCCACCGCCGACTACTACGCCCTCACCCACTGGGCCTACGTCGACGAACTCGTCTTCTGGGGAGGCTCGTCGGGCGAGGGCCTGATCCTCGCCCCGAACGCGCCGATCGTCGACGCCGCCCACCGCCACGGCGTGCCCGTCCTCGGCAACGTCTTCCTGCCGCCCGTCGCCTACGGCGGACAGCTGCGGTGGACCCGCGACCTGGTGCGCAAGGACGCCGCCGGACGCTTCCCGCTCGCCGCGCAACTCGTCGCGGTCGCCGAGGCGTACGGCTTCGACGGCTGGTTCGTGAACGCCGAGACCGGGGGAGGGGACGCCGCGCTCGGTGCGGACATGAGGGGCTTCCTGCGGGAGCTGAAGTCCCTCGCTTCGGCCAAGCGGCAGCGGGTGACCTGGTACGACTCGATGACCGTGGACGGGGCGGTCAGCTGGCAGGGGGCGCTCAACGACCGGAACCAGGCGTTCTTCGAGGCCGCCGACGACATGTTCGTCGACTTCCGCTGGACGGCCGACCGCCTCGCCTCCTCCGGGGAGCGAGCCGAGCGGCAGGGCCGCAGCCGCTACGAGCTGTGGGCCGGCGTGGACGTGGAGGCCAACGGCTGGAACACGTCCGAGGACTGGGACGCGATCGTGCCGAAGGACCGGGCGCACGTCACGTCGATCGGTCTCTACCGGCCCGAGTGGACCCGCAACCACCTGCCGGCGGACCGGCGGACACCCGGAGACTTCCATGCCGCCGACGACCGGTTCTGGACGGGGGCGTCGCTCGACCCGTCCCGACCGGACGGCGGGACCGGCTGGCGGGCGCCCGCCGTCTCGGTCGCCGACCGGTCGACGGTCACGTCGCTGCCGTTCGCGACCGCGTTCAACACCGGGCACGGACTGCGGTGGTACGAGGAGGGCGCCGTCACCGCGGACACGCCCTGGAACCACCTCGGCCTCCAGGACCGGCTGCCGTCGAGGCGGTGGGTGGTGCGGACCGAGGGGGCGCGCCCGGCGGTCTCCTTCGACTTCGCGGACGCCTGGCGGGGCGGCAGCAGTGTGCTGGTCGACGGTGAACTCGACGAGCCGGCGGTCCTGGACCTGTACGCGACCCGGCTCCCGGTGGGCGGCGACACGGTTGTCGAGCTGACGCACCGCACGGACGCGGGCACGGTGAACGTCGAACTCGCCGTCGCCATGGCCGACGCCGGTGAACCGGGCGCGGCACCGCCGTACCGCATGCTGCCCGTAACGGCCGGGCGGACTGTGAAGTCGGTGGGCGGCTGGCAGACGGTCACCGTGCCGCTCACGGGGCTGTCCGGCACCCTGCACGCGCTCGGCGTGCGGCTCACCGCGACCGAGGGCCCCGTGCGGTGGCGGGCCGGCGGCCTCGCCGTCCGCACGGGAGCGGCGACGGCGCCCGCCTCGCCCACGGCCCTGCGGATCACCGGCTCGGCCGGCGGCGACCTGCGCTTCGCCTGGAACCGGGCACTCGGCGACGTCCGCCACCACACCCTCCACCGCGTCCTGCCCGACGGCACCCGCCGCTTCCTCGGCGGCACCTGCCAGCACGCCTGGTTCGCCGGCGGACTGCGGCCCGAACCGGGCGAGCGGACCGCACGGTTCGAACTGCGTGCCGTGGGGGAGCTGTACACCACGTCCGCTCCCGCAACCGTCACCCACTCCTGGTAACCAGCCGCCCCACCAACCCCGGAGCACCCGCATGCATGACGACCGCAACCTGGTCGAAGCCCGCCTCAAGCGCGTCCTCGACGAGCGTGTCCGCCCCGCCCTCTACCCCGAGTCCGTGCCCCTGGACGTGGCGGTGTGGCACGCGCCCGGCGAGCCCGTGCCGGTCGAGGAGGGACTCGCGGCCGCACCCGAGCCCATCGAGGTGGGCGCCCGCTGGGGCGCCCCCTGGGGCACCAGCTGGTTCCGGGTCACCGGCACCGTGCCGAAGGAGTGGGCCGGGAAGACCGTCGAGGCGATCCTCGACCTCGGCTTCGACGAGAACATGCCCGGCTTCCAGTGCGAGGGCCTGGTCTACCGGCCCGACGGCACCCCGGTGAAGGGCCTCAACCCGCGCAACCAGTGGGTGCGCGTCGGGGCCCCCGTCGAGGGCGGTGAGGAGGTGCGCCTGCACATCGAGGCCGCCTCCAACCCCGTCATCCTCGACTACCACCCCTTCGTGCCCACGCGGCTCGGCGACAGGGACACGGCGGGCAGCGAGCCGCAGTACACGCTCACCCGCATGGACCTCGCCGTCCTCGACGAGACGGTGTGGAACCTCGTGCTCGACCTGGAGGTCCTCGGCGAGCTGATGGCCGAACTGCCGGTGGAGTCGCCGCGGCGCTGGGAGATCCTGCGCGCGGTGGACAAGGCGCTGGACGCCATCGACCTCCAGGACGTCAACGGCACCGCGGACGAGGCACGTTCCCGCCTCACCGAGGTACTGTCCGCGCCCGCCGTCCCCTCCGCGCACCGCATCAGCGCCGTCGGCCACGCGCACATCGACTCGGCGTGGCTGTGGCCGCTGCGCGAGACCGTGCGCAAGGTCGCCCGCACCACCTCCAACATGACGGCCCTCCTCGAGGACGAGCCCGACTTCGTCTTCGCCATGTCGCAGGCCCAGCAGTGGGCGTGGGTGCGCGACCACCGGCCCGAGGTGTGGGCGCGGGTCAAGAAGGCGGTCGCCGACGGACGGTTCGTGCCGGCCGGCGGCATGTGGGTGGAGTCGGACACCAACATGCCCGGCTCGGAGGCGATGGCCCGGCAGTTCGTGCACGGCAAGCGGTTCTTCCTCGACGAGTTCGGTGTCGAGAACGACGAGGCGTGGCTGCCGGACACCTTCGGCTTCGCGGCCGGGCTGCCGCAGATCATCAAGGCGGCCGGCGCCAAGTACCTGCTGACGCAGAAGATCTCCTGGTCGCAGACGAACAAGTTTCCGCACCACACCTTCCGCTGGGAGGGCATCGACGGCACCCGGATCTTCACGCACTTCCCGCCCGTCGACACCTACAACTGCTCCATGAAGGGCAGCGAGATCGCGCACGCGGCCCGCAACTTCAAGGACAAGGGTGTCGCCCGGCACTCCCTCGCCCCGACCGGATGGGGCGACGGGGGCGGCGGCACCACCCGCGAGATGGTCGCCAAGGCGGCCCGGCTGCGTGACCTCGAGGGCTCGGCGACGGTCGAGTGGGAGACCCCGCAGGCCTTCTTCGAGAAGGCGCGGGCCGAGAACCCGCAGCCGCCCGTCTGGGTCGGCGAGCTCTACCTCGAACTGCACCGCGCCACCCTCACCAGCCAGGCCAAGACCAAGCAGGGCAACCGCCGCAGCGAGCACCTCCTGCGGGAGGCCGAGCTGTGGGCGGCCACGGCGGCCGTGCGCGCCGGGTTCCCGTACCCGTACGACCACCTGGACCGCATCTGGAAGACGGTCCTGCTGCACCAGTTCCACGACATCCTGCCCGGCTCCTCCATCGCCTGGGTGCACCGCGAGGCACGCGCCACCTACGACCGCGTCGCCGGGGAACTGAACGGCATCATCGACGCCGCCCAGCGCGCCCTGGCCGGCGAGGGCGACACCCCGCTGGTCTTCAACGCCGCCCCCCACACCCGGGCGGGCGTCCCGGCCGGCGCCGCCGCCGCACCCACCACCGAGGGCCGCACGGACCTCACGCCGCGCCCCGGCGGCGGACACGTCCTGGACAACGGCCTGCTGCGCGTCGAGATCGACGACCGGGGGCTGGTGGTGTCGGCGTACGACGTCACCGCCGACCGCGAGACCGTCGCTCCGGGCGCGGCGGGCAACCTGCTCCAGCTCCACCCCGACTTCCCCAACATGTGGGACGCCTGGGACGTCGACGAGTTCTACCGCAACACGGTCACCGACCTCACCGACGCCGACGAGGCCGCCCCCGGCGACGACGGCGCCTCGGTGCGGATCGTCCGCTCCTTCGGCTCCTCCCACGTCACCCAGGTGCTGACGCTGGCGCCGGGTGAGCGCAGGCTGGAGGTGGACACCGAGGTCGACTGGCACGAGACGGAGAAGTTCCTCAAGCTCGCCTTCCCGCTCGACGTGCACGCGGAACGGTACGCGTCGGAGACCCAGTTCGGGCACTTCCACCGGCCCACCCACACCAACACCAGCTGGGAGGCGGCCAGGTTCGAGGCCTGCAACCACCGGTTCCTCCACCTCGAGGAGCCCGGGTGGGGCGTCGCACTTGTCAACGACTCGACGTACGGCCACGACGTCACCCGTACCGTCCGCACCGACGGCGACGCCGGTACGACCACCACCGTGCGGGTCTCCCTGCTGCGCGCCCCGCGCTTCCCGGACCCCGAGACCGATCAGGGCGTGCACCGTTTCCGGCACGCGCTGGTGCCCGGCGCGGGCATCGGCGACGCCGTGCGCGAGGGCTGGCGGATCAACCTGCCCGAGCGGCGCCTGTCGGGTGCCGGGGAGGTCGCGCCCCTGGTGTCGGCCGACCGGGACGCGGTCGTGGTCACCGCCGTCAAGCTCGCCGACGACGGCAGTGGTGACGTGGTGGTCCGCTTCCACGAGGCCCACGGCGGCCGGGTGAAGGCCACCCTGACGGCCGGCTTCCCGGTCGCCGGCGTGGCGGTCACCGACCTGCTGGAGCGCCCGCTCGCCGAGGAGGCGGCCGCGGTGGAGGCCGACGGCGACCGGATCGCCGTACGGCTGCGTCCGTTCCAGCTGATGACCCTGCGGCTGAAGCGCGCGTAGCACCACGCGTGGGCCCGGTCCACCCGCACGGGTGCGCCGGGCCCACGCCCGTCCTACGAGCTCTTCGGCACCCCGGCCAGCCGCGTCGGCGGCAGGAACTCCCGCACATACGTCCGCTCCCAGCACGCGCCCGTATCCCGCAGCTCGCGCCACGTCGTGTACCGGTACCGGAACAGCCGGGCGCGGACGAAGCGCGGTGGCGCATCGGGCGGGAACGGGGAGCGGCGCAGCAGTCTCAGCGTGGCGCGGTCGTTCTCCAGCAGCCGTTCCACCAGGGTGCCGAACCACGGCCCGGCGTACGCGGGCGACAGCGCGGCGAACCACATCAGCCAGTCCAGCCGCAGATGGTACGGCGCGAACTGGCGGGGCCAGCGCCGCGGATCACCGGGCTTGCCCTTGAACTCGTACTCGAGCCACTGGGAGTCCTCGCGGGCCACCTCGTCGGCGGTTCCCTCGACCACCACCTCGTAGCGGATCCGGCTGACGCTTCCGAACGCGCCGTACGTGTTGACCAGGTGCAGCGGGTCGAAGGAGCGGTTCATGACCTGACGGCGGGAGATCATGTTGAGGACCGGCCGGTGGCTGAGGAACACCAGCAGTGCCGCCACCGCGAGGACCACGATCTCGTACCAGAGCGGCGCGGCGGACACGGACGGCGGATCGGCCGGGAACTGCAGCGCCGACAGGGCCAGCACGATGGTGATCCAGTTCAGCCAGGCGAAGTTGCCCGACAGCACCAGCCACAGCTGGGTGACGATCATGAGCGCAGCGGCGGCCGACGCGACGGGCTGCGGGGTGAACAGCAGGAAGGGCACCACGAGCTGCGTGAAGTGGTTCGCGGCCACCTCCACCCGGTGCAGCGGCCGGGGCAGATGGTGGAAGAACCAGCTCAGCGGTCCCGGCATCGGCTGGGTCTCGTGATGGTGGTCCAGGCAGGTCAGCTTCCGCCAGCACTCGTCGCCGCGCATCTTGATCAGCCCCGCCCCGAACTCGACGCGGAACAGCAGCCAGCGCAGCAGGAACAGCACCAGGATCGGCGGTGCCACCTCGTCGTTGCCGAGGAACACGGCGACGAAGCCGGTCTCCAGCAGCAGTGACTCCCAGCCGAAGGAGTACCAGGTCTGTCCGACGTTCACGACCGACAGGTACAGCGCCCACGGCACCAGCCACAGCAGCATGGCCCCCCACAGCGGCAGCAGTGAGTCCAGGCCGGCCACCAGCGCCGCCGACACCGCGCAGCCCGCCCACGCCACGACCGCGAAGAGACGGTCCGAGTAGCGCAGCTGGAACAGGCTCGGCGCCCGTGCGAACGGCACCCGCTCCAGGAAGCGGGGCACCGGCGTCAGGCCGCGCTCGCCGATCAGCGCGCGGAACTGCAGGGCCGCCGTCAGGAACGCGACCAGGTACACGACGGCCAGGGCGCGCTGGAAGACCAGCCGGCTCAGCCAGTAGTCGGGTGCGGTGAACCACTCCACTGCCGCGCTCCTCTCGTACGATCACGCTCTGTGTACCCCGGTCGGCCGGAGGTCTCCCGGTCTCCCGGACCTGCGGGGCCCGGGCGGTGGACCAGGAGTCGAAGAATCGGACAAACCCTGGCAAGGTGGGGCCCATGGTTGATCGGGGAGCGAGTGCCCTGCCACTCCCGGACGACTGGCCCGCCCACCCGGACCCGATCCTGGCGCTCAACCGCATGGGCAGCTTCGACTGGGACCTGGACACGGGACTGCTCCACATGGACGCCCAGGCCTACGAGGTGTTCGACCTGCGCCCGGAGGAGTACGACGGCCGCCCCGAGTCGCTGTCGGCGCGCGTGCCCACGGCGGAGGTACGCCGTATGGACACCATCGTCGCCCGGGCCATGAAGGACGGCAGCGAGAACTACGCCACCTACTTCCGCCTGCGCCGCCGCGACGGCACCCTGCGCTGGACCCGCACCCAGGGCTACATCCGCCGGGACGAGACCGGCCGCCCCCGCCGGATCATCGGCATCGTCCGCGACGCCACCCAGGAGGTCGGCGACATCGAGGGCGGCCACGAGCAGGCCGCGCAGGACGAGGCCAGCCGCCGGCTCACCAACGTCGTCCAGCTCGCCACGGCGGCTCTCGCGCACGCCCGTACGGTGGACGACGTCATCGAGGTCCTGCGGGACACCCACGGCCTCACCCGCCTGGGCGCCACCAGCCTGGTCATGGGCCTGGTCGAGGCCGGCCGCATCCGGCTGGTCGCCGACGGCCCCGACGACAGCTTCGTCCCCGGCACCCGTGTCACCCGGATCGACGAGCCGTACCCGATGAGCGAGGCCGTACGGACCCTCAGCCCCCGTTTCATCGAGTCGCCGGAGGAGTTCGCGGAACGCTACCCCCTGCTGTGGAAGGACATCATCCACCTGAACATCACCGCGGCCGCCTACCTGCCGCTGATCGCCCAGGCCCGGCCGATCGGCGCGATCGGGCTGCTCTACAGCGACCGGCGCGGTTTCTCCGCGGAGGACCGCAACGTACTCGTCGCGCTCGGCAGCGGCATCGCTCAGAGCCTGCAGCGGGCCATGCTCTACGAGCAGGAGATGGACCTCGCCCAGGGCCTGCAGCAGGCCATGCTGCCGCGCACCATCCCCAGCGTGCCCGGCTGCGACGTCGCCGTCCGCTACCGCGCGGCCACCATCGGGGGCACCTTCGGCCGGGACATCGGCGGCGACTGGTACGACCTGATCCCGCTGCCCGGCGGGCGGGTCGGCGCCGTCATCGGCGACGTCCAGGGGCACGACACGCACGCCGCCGCCGTCATGGGCCAGCTGCGCATCGTGCTGCGCGCCTACGCCGCCGAGGGCCATCCCCCGGCCACCGTGATGGCGCGGGCCTCCGTCTTCCTCCACGAACTCGACACCGACCGCTTCGCGACCTGCCTGTACGCGGAGGTCGACCTGGCCACCGGAGTGGTCCAGGTGGTCCGTGCCGGACACATCGACCCCCTGCTGCGCTACGGCGACGGCACCTGCCGCCGGGTTCCCGTCGAGGGCGGGCTGCCGCTCGGCCTGTCCGCCGAGTTCGGACGCCTCGTCTACCCGGTCGCCACCGTCGAGCTGGACCCCGGCAACACCCTGCTGCTGTGCACCGACGGCCTGGTCGAGCAGCCCGGCGTCGACCTCGACGAGGGCACGCGGCTTCTCACGGCGCTGGTCGCCTCGGGCCCGCGGGACGTACGGGACCTCGCCGACCGGCTCATCGACGTCGCCGAGGAGCGCGGCGGCGACGACGACGTGGCGCTGCTCCTGCTGCGCCGTCACCGGCTGGACGCACCCCGGACCTTCGGCCGGATCCGGCAGCACGTGTCCCCGGGCGACCCCGAGGCCCTCACCGAGGCCCGGCACATGGTCCGCGCCGCGGTCCGGTCCTGGGGCGCGAAGGGGCAGAGCGACGAGATCGAACTCGTCGCCGACGAACTGATCACCAACGCCCTCATGCACACCGAGGGCTCCGCGATCGTCACCCTGCGGCTCCTCACCGGTACCGACCGGCGGTTGCGGGTCGAGGTCGAGGACCACTCCAGCGCCCTGCCGCGCCGCCGCGAGGCCGGGGAGTCCGGTGTCTCCGGACGGGGGCTGCTCCTGGTCGACACGCTCGCCGACGAATGGGGAGTGGAGGCGCGGGGCGGTGGCAAGTGCGTGTGGTCCGAGTTCGTGGTGTCCCGCCGAGAAGGTTCTCGCCGCGAGGGCTCCCGCCGCGAAGACTGAACCCCACTGGCAACTGGCACTGTCGGCCCCCGGTGGCACTCTTGACGTATGCCCGAACTGCCCGAGGTCGAGGCGCTCAGGGACTTCCTGACCGAGCACCTCGCCGACCGCGAGATCGTCCGCGTGCTCCCCGTGGCGATCAGCGTCCTGAAGACGTACGACCCCCCGCTCACCGCACTGGAGGGCCACCGGGTGGCCGCCGTGCACCGCTACGGCAAGTTCCTCGACGTCGAGACCGCCGACGGTCCGCATCTGGTCACCCACCTGGCCCGCGCCGGCTGGCTGCACTGGAGGGACAGCCTCCCCGACGGTCCGCCCCGCCCCGGCAAGGGCCCCCTCGCCCTGCGCGTGGCCCTGGAGACCGGCGCCGGGTTCGACCTGACGGAGGCGGGCACGCAGAAGCGGCTCGCGGTGTACGTCGTGGCCGACCCCCGTGAGGTGCCGGGCGTGGCCCGCCTCGGCCCCGACCCGCTCGCCGACGACTTCGACGAGGCGCGACTCGCCGGTCTCCTCGACGGCGAGCGGCGCCGGCTCAAGGGCGTCCTGAGGGACCAGAGCCTGATCGCGGGGGTGGGGAACGCGTACAGCGACGAGATCCTGCACGCGGCGAGGATGTCCCCCTTCAAGCCGGCCGGGTCGCTCACCGACGAGGAGACCGCAGGGCTGTACGCGGCGCTGCGCGGCACGCTCACCGAGGCGGTCGAACGCTCCCGGGGCATCGCGGCGGGCCGGCTGAAGGCCGAGAAGAAGAGCGGGCTGCGGGTCCACGGCCGCACCGGCGAGCCCTGTCCGGTGTGCGGCGACACCATCCGCGAGGTCTCCTTCAGCGACTCCTCGCTCCAGTACTGCCCCACCTGCCAGACCGGCGGCAGGCCGCTGGCGGACCGGAGGCTGTCCCGGCTGCTCAAGTGACGGCCGTCCACGGTCAGCCGACGGGCAGCGCACCAGGCGTTCTCCCTGCGCGGTCCGCACCTCGTGGCGGGCGATCCGGTTCCCGGCTCGGGCCTGGTCGTGGGATGGACGAGACGCGGCGCCGACCGTCGGTACAGCATCAGCCGGCGTACGGGTGGGGTTGCTCCGTGCTCCCACCCGTACGCACCGGACGCCGCGCGGCCCGCCCTCCGGGCGGACGACGGGAATGGTCAGACAGGCCCTAGCTAGAAGAGGTGAATGGCGAGGTGGCCGAGCGGCAGCCCCAGCTGCCAGGCCGGCGTCCACACCTTGGGCCCCTCGTCCTCCCCGGTCACCGGCGCCCCGCCGGGCACCGCGTCCAGGTCCGGGGCGAGCAGCTCGGTCTCCCGCAGCCAGCGCCAGGCGGCCCGGGCCAGCTCCAGGTCCGGCGAGTGCCGGCCGGCGGCGACCGCCTCGGCCGTGGCCTCGGCCAGACGGTCGCGCACCCACTCCTGCCACGGCTGGTCGTAGGCCGTGAGGGACAGCCAGGTCTCCAGCCGGGTGACGACCCGGATGCCGCTCAGCTCGTCGTCGGTGTCGGACAGGAAGACGGTCAGCGCCAGGGCGTCGCGCCCGGCGCGGAACTCGAAGGACGTCGGCGGCATCAGGTCGCCGGTCCGCAGCAGCTCGTCGGCGATGTACTCGGCGTACAACCACGCCATGGGAACGGCCAGTTCGCCCCCGCCACTGCCGTCCGTGCTCTCTGGACCTGTGTGCTGCATCCCTTCCTGCCTTCCTCCGGTGCTGCGTGTCGCACGACCCGGGTCACGGGCCCCCGCCCGGAACACGGATGAGGACAGCCGATTACTCAACCGGGGTCCACGGCAAGGCGCTTTACGGAGGCTTGACCATAGGGACGGTTTCACCGCAGGTCGGCGGTGTATCCCGGCAGCACCCTGCGCAGGGCGCGCAGCGCGTAGTACGCGCGGGACTTCACGGTACCGGGTGGAATGCCCAGGGTTGCCGCGGCTTCCGCCACACTCGCCCCTTGGAAGTACACCAGCACCAGGACTTCACGGTGCTCCGGAGTGAGCGTCTTCACAGCCTCGCGCACGTCGAGGGCGGCGGTGGCCCGTTCGGCGTGGTCGGCGCAGACCCGCGCGTTCTCCAGCACGGCGTCGCCGACCTCCGGGGGCCGCGCCTGCCGGGCCCGGCGGGCGTCGATCGCGAGGCGCCGGGCCACGGTGAGCAGCCAGGGCCGCACCGAGTCGAAGTCGTCGGCGCGCAGGGCCTCGGGATGCTGCCAGGCGCGGACCAGGGTCTCCTGCAACAGGTCCTCGGCGCGCTGCCGGTCGCCGTCGCTCAGCCGCAGCAGCAGTGCGAAGAGCGGCCGGCCGTGCTCGCGCTGCAGTGCGGCGAGCTCGTGCTCGGCGGTCGTCCCGTGCGTCCTGTCCGTCAGGGTGATTCCGGCCGTCATGGCCGTATGGCATCGCAGGGCGCCGTCCGGGGACAGGGTGCGCGCACGGGCGTGCGGCGGACGGTCGATCGCGTCGACGAACGGTTCGACGAACGGTCGGCGCACCCGGTTCACCCACGCCGGACGGGCTAATGGGCGTGTCGGAGTCCTCCCTGACGACGGGAGCCTCTTTAGCTATTTGTCAGTAAATGCGACTTTCATTGGTGTGTGCGACCCCAGCGGAGTGAACGGATGATCACACGCAGTCGGCAGGTGGCCCTGGTCCTGACCGCCCTTCTCGCCGCCGGCGCGGCCTGTCAGGCCCGCCATCACGAGCCGGCGGCGCGCTCGGCCCCGGCCCCCTCCGCCGCGGACGCCGGCGTGTTCACGCCGGCCGCTTCCGGCGGCGTGCCGCCGCGGTGGTCCGACGCCGGCGCCGGCCGGGTGGTGCGCCTCGGCCGGGGCGCGGCCGAGGACGGGTCGGCGGCGGGGGAGTAGGTCACGCGAGGTCCACGTGGTCGAGGGCGCCCAGCATGGCCCCGAGCACCCGCAGACACGTGGCGACGTCCGCGTCCGTGAGGTCCCCGCCGACTTCGCGCAGCACCAGGTGCTCCCGGTCCAGGACGGCGGTGATCGCGGCCCGGCCCTCGTCCGTGAGCCGGATCAGCGACGACCGTCGGTGCGCGGGGTTCGGGACGCTTTCCACCAGGCCCCGGGCCGCGGCGTCGTTGACCATGCGCTGCACGAACTGACGGCTGATCGCCTGGGCCCGGCCCATCTGCGGCACGGTCATCGGACCGTTGCGGTGCAGCAGGGCGAGCACGGCACGGACGCCCACGGACAGGCCGTGGACGGCCAGGCCCTGCTCGACGCTGCGCTGGGTCCGCCTGTAGAGGGGGCCGATCAGGTCGTACACCTCGGTGAGGCGGCGGGCGAGCACGTCCGGGGGGAGAGGTCCGTCGATGTCGTTCACCTCGTCATCATGACATCTCAGTTGCCAAAGCCGGGGACAAGATGACACCTTGGTTGTCATGACTGCTGCTTCGGATCTGCGCTTCTTCCCCTCCGCCGACGGCGACCTCGCCTACCGTGACGCCGGTGCCGGGGACCTGGTCGTCCTGCTGCACTCCGGATTCGCCGACCACCGGGTCTTCGACGCCCAGATACCGGCCCTGGCCACCGGGTACCGCGTGATCGCCCCCGACGTGCGCGGCCACGGCGCCTCGGCCAACGCGACCGGGCCGTTCCGCTGGGCCGACGACCTCGCCGCCCTGCTGCGCCACCTCGACGCCGGCCCCGCGGTGCTCGTGGGTGTGTCCATGGGCGGGGCCATCGCCACCGACACGGTGCTGGAGTACCCGGAGCTGGTCCGCGCGGTGGTGGCCTGTGGCGCGGCCACCAGCGAGTTCGAGTACACCGACCCGTGGGTGCGGCAGGTGCAGGCCGAGCAGGCCCGCGCACTGGGTGAGGGCGACGTCGAGGGCTGGCTCGAGGCCTTCCTGCGCTTCGTGCCCGGCGAGCACCGAAGCCCCGACGACATCGACCCGGCCATCGGGCGCCGGCTGCGCGAGATGGCCCTCGGCACCCTCTCCAAGCACACCCCGGACGAGGAGAACCGGCACGTGCCCCTGACCGGCACGTGGGCCCGCGTCCCGAAGATCGACGTCCCCGTCCTCACCGTCAACGGCGGCCTGGACGCGCCCGACCTGATCGCCGAGGCGGAGCGGCTCGCCCGTACGGTCCCGGACGGCCGTTCCGTCACCGTCGAAGGCGCCGCGCACTACCCGAACATGGAGAAGCCCGAGGTCTTCAACGAGATCCTCGCCGCATTCCTCCGCACCCTCTGACGCGCGCCGACTACGACCGGCGGCGCGCCAGCTCCGACTTCCGGTAGGAGTACCCGAAGTAGACCACCAGGCCGACCGCGAACCACACGGCGAAGCGGAGCCAGGTCTGCCACTGCAGGAACGTGATCAGCCAGATCGAGAAGACGATCCCCAGTGCCGGCACGACGGGCATCAACGGGGTACGGAAGGTGCGCGGCAGGTCGGGCTGCCGGTAACGCAGCACGATCACCGCCGCGCACACCACCACGAACGCCAGCAGGATGCCGATGTTGGTCAGCTCGGCCGCCTCGCCGATCGGCAGGAACCCGGCGATCGCGGCCGACGCGGCCCCGACGATCCAGGTGACCCGGGTCGGCACACGCCGCGTCGGGTGCGTCTTGGCGAACCACTTGGGCAGCAGCCCGTCCCGGCTCATGCTGAACCACACACGGGTGACGCCCAGCATGAAGGTGAACATGACCGTGAGGATGCCGATGATGGCGCCCACCGCGATCACATCGGCCAGGCCGGCCAGTCCCACCGACTTGAACGCCGTCGAGAATCCGCTCTCCTTGTCGATGTCCCGGTAGTTCTGCATGCCGGTCAGCACCAGGCAGGCGGCCACGTACAGCACCATCGAGATGATCAGCGAGTAGACGATCGCCTTCGGCATGTGCCGCTGGGAGTCCTTCGACTCCTCGGCCGCCGTCGACATGGCGTCGTAGCCGAAGACCGCGAAGAACACCGTCGCCGCCCCGGTGAACGCCCCGCTCACCCCGTACGGGAAGAACGGGTGGTAGTTCGAGGCGTCGATGTGGAAGACGCCGACGGCGATCACCAGGAGCACCACCAGCACCTTGAGCACCACCACGACCATCTCGAAGCGGGCCGCGTTCTTGATGCCGAGGGTGAGCAGGTACGCGATGAACAGGCACAGCACCGCGGCGAACAGGTCGACCCGGTGGCCGTCACCGGTGCCGGGCGCGCCCAGCATCCAGTTCGGCAGGTCGGCGCCCAGCTCGCCGATCAGAAAGCTGAAGTAGCCGGAGATGCCGATCGCGACCACCGCCACGATCGCCGTGTACTCCAGGAGCAGGTCCCAGCCGATGAACCAGCCCGCCAGCTCACCGAGGACCGCGTACCCGTAGGTGTACGCGGACCCCGCCTTCGGGATCAGCCCGGCGAACTCGGCGTACGACAGCGCGGCCGCCGCGCTCGCCACGCCGGCGATGAGGAAGGAGACGAGCACCGCCGGGCCGGCCGTGCCGTTGGCGACCGTGCCGGCCAGGGTGAAGATGCCCGCCCCGATGATGCCGCCCACGCCGATCGCGGTCAGCTGCCACAGCCCCAGCGTGCGCTCCAGGCCCCCGCCCTCGGCGCTCTCGGTCTCCTCGATGTGCTCGATGGGTTTGCGACGGAGAACGCCCTCACCCATGCGGAACCCGGCCATGCGCCTCACCTCTTTGTGAACGGCAAACGGCTGACGGTGGATCATGATGACTCACACACGCCCGCGACGGAAGCCACGACGCACGCACCGCTCGGAGGGGCCTACGGCACCACGGTCACCGGCCAGCGACCCGCTTTCACCAGCCGGACCGCGACGGAGCCGACGAACCGGTGACCGGCCTGCTCGGATGCTCCCACCACCACCGCGTCCGCCTTCAGCTGGTCGGCCGTCCTCACCAGACCGCCGTACGGGTCGCCGCGGAACGTGTGGAACTCCCAGCGGAGGTCGAATATCCCCTTGACCCGTTCGGCCGCTTCCCGGATGTGGGCCACCAGGTCCTCGGCGATCTCGTCGGTCGTCTCCACCACCGGCGCCCCGAGCGCCGCACCTCCCGCCAGCACCGGCTGCACGTACACCACGGCGAGCAGCGCGCCCTGCCGCCGGGCCAGACCGCCGGCGTAGGCCGCGGCCCGGAGCGAGGAGTCGGAGCCGTCCACACCGACGACGATGACCTTGGGTCCGTCCGTGCCCCGTTCGAACTGATGGGAGTGCTGTTCCGTCACGCGGCGAGGTTATCGGAGTCGTTCCTGATCTTGGGCCGGGCGGGTGGTTCGGTGCCGCCGCGCCGGTGTTGCTCAGGTGCGTCGGACCGTGGCCGGGCGACTGATGAGTCATGCAGAAGGATCAGTCGCTCACACGGCGCCGTGCTCTGCTCGCCGGCGCCGCGGCCGTGGGAGCGGTCGGCACCGCCGGTGCGCTCGCGGTGGGCCTGGGGGACGGGCCGACCCGGCCGGTCGCCCCGGCCCCGGGTCCCCCGGCACACCGCCCGCTCAGGCCCTCCGCCTACCGCCTCCAGCCCCTGACCGGGTACGACGCGCCCGGTGCCACCCCCCGGCGGCCCCCGGTGCGCAGTGAGCCGATCCTGCGCATGTCCGGCCGGGGCCGCACCATGCTGCTCACCTTCGACGACGGACCCGACCCCCGCTACACCCCGGACATCCTGGACACCCTGGCGAAGTACGACGTGCGCGCCACGTTCTTCGTGTGCGGGGAGATGGTCGACTACCACAAGGACCTGCTGTCCCGGATGGCCGACGAAGGACACGTGGTCGGCAACCACACCTGGTCCCACCCGCTGCTGACCGGTCTCACCCGGCGCCGCATCCGGTCCGAGATGGAGCGCACGAGCGAGGTCGTCGAGCAGGCGTACGGCGAGCCGCCGCGCTGGTTCCGGGCACCGTACGGGGCGTGGAACCGCGCCACCTTCCAGCTCGGCGCGGAACTCGGCATGGAACCGCTCGCCTGGACCGTCGACACCCTCGACTGGACCACCCCCGGCACCGGCACCATCGTCGACCGGGTCGAGGACGGCGCCGCCCCTGGCGTCGTGGTGCTCTCGCACGACGCCGGGGGCGACCGCTCGCAGAGCGTCCGTGCCCTGCGCGCCTATCTGCCCGAGCTGCTGGACTCCGGCTACCACCTCACCGTCCCCCGGCGGCGGAACGTCTGAGACCTCCGTACGCCCGCGCGGGCCGTGGCACGCTCAGCGAACCCCGGCCAGGCGGGCGAAGACGACGACGTTCCCCTCGTAGCCGTTCTGCGGGGAGAAACCGCCGCCACAGGTGATGACCCGCAACTCGGGGCTGCCCTTGGAGGCGTAGACCCGGTCGCCGGGGAAATCGTCCTTCTCGAACAACTCGATGCCATAGACATCGAACACCGCCGTCTTGCCGTCCCGGCGGTGGACTTCCACTTCGCTTCCCTTTTCCAGGGCCCCGAGTCCGTAGAAGACCGCGGGGCCCTGCTTGTTGTCGACATGGCCGACCACGACGGCGGTGCCCTTCTCCCCGGGCGAGACGGAGCCGGTGAACCAGCCGGCCAGATTCGGGTCCTCCGGCGGTGGGGCGCCGACCCAGCCGTCGGCGTCCAGACCGACGGGCATGATCGGCGCGTCCACCTGGATGGCGGGGACGGAGACCCGGTCGGGCACCGCGTACGGCAGTGGCGCGCGGCCGGCGGCGCCGTCGCCACGCGCGGCGCTGTCGCCGGCGGCGACGCGGCTGTCCGAGGCGGCGGCCGACGCCGGCCGCGGAGGGCCCGCGTCGAACTCCCCCGAACCGTTTCGAATGAGCGCGAGCCCGGTCAGCAGCACCAGCGCCAGTACGCCCCAGGGAGCGCGCTTCCTGGGGCGCTCCTCCTCTTCGGCCAGCTCGGACGCATACATTCGCCATCCCCTCTCGGCCCGGCCGTCGCCGCGCCGTCCGCGCATACGAGAACGCTAGGCGCCGCGCGTGCGAGCGGCGACGGGACGACGGCGAACGGGTGGCGCCCACGCCCTGCCGTGAGCCGTCCGGGATGTTCCCGGTGAGGACGTTCCTGCGACGGCGCGTGACGCCGCGTCACCTGAGACGGCATCAGGTGGTGGTCGTGCCTCTCACCAGGACGGACCACTCCGAAATGCGGTGGACCGCGCGCTAACTGAGGGTCTATCAGGAAGGCGCTGTCTCGCCGATCGACCGGGGACGGGTCCCGGGGCGTCTTCCGCGGAGGATCACATGCGTAACACTCGTTCCCTGGCGGCCGTCGGCGCCGCGGTCGCCGTCCTCGGGCTGACCGCCCCCACGGCCACCGCCGGCGCCGACCACACCCCGAGCAACATCGTCGCCCTGCCCAGCACGGTCGCCCGCGGCGGCCTGATGACCGTCACGGTCGACGGCTGCCCGCAGGGCGGAACGATGACCTCGGACGCGTTCCGGACGACCTCCCTGACCCCGGTGGCGGGTGCCAACGACACGTCCAGGGGCACCACCACCATCCGGCAGGACGCCCGGCCGGGGTCGTACGACATCACGGTCACGGTGAACTGCTCGGGCAGGCGGCTGACCCGTCCGGCGGCCTTCACCGTCATCGGCGGTGTCCGCGCCGGCGTCGGCGGCAGCAGCTCCGGCAGGGCGACCCGGGCCGACCTGGCGATCGGCGCCGGGCTCGTCGCGGCGGCCGTCGCCTGCGGCGGCCTGTTCTGGGTGCGGCGCCGGGCCGAGCGCCGATTCTGACCCGTCCCGGCCCCCGTCTCCGTCCCGGCCCCCGTCTCCGTCCCGGTTCCCGTGCCCGTTCCGACCGTGCGGACTCCGTCTTCGGGGGCGGGCCCGCCGACCGGGGGGCCGGGAGAGCACCCGTGCGGGCCGCCTCAGCCCTCGACCCCCGGGAAGAGGTTCAGGAACGGCTCCGTCGACGCCGCGACGCCGCGGCTGAACGGCGCGTCGAAGTCCCAGATCAGGAAGAGCAGGAAGGCGATCAGCGCCGAGAACAGCCCGGCGAGGACCAGTTCGCGTGTCGTACGGCGGATCTGCAGGGCGAAGACCATCCCGATCGTGACGACGGCGCCGGCGATCAGCCCGAACCACACCACGCCCGGCATGGTGGCCCCGGTCGACTCCGAGCGGGCGATGCGGGCCTGGTCGGCCGCGGTCACCTGGTCGACGAGCGGCTGGTAGGCCTGCGCCTCGAAGTCCGACCGCGGCTCGTAGTCGGTGACGTCCGCGCGGACACGGTCGAGGAGTTCGGTGCCGCGTTCGGTGACCCGGCCGTGGTCGGCCATGGTCTTCCACTCGGTGGTGACGACGTGTCCGACATAGGCGTTGACATCATCCCGGATGCGGTCACGGACGTCGGGCGGATAGACCCGGACGCGTTCCGAGATCTCGTGCAGCGCGACGGCCTCCGTCTGCACGTGGTCCTGGGCGGCGCTGCGGGCCTCCCAGACGCCGGCGATGGCCAGGCCCAGGACGATGGCGTACACCACGCCGATCCACATCGTCATGTACTCGATGACGTCCGGGGTCTCGGTGGGGTCCTCGTCGTCGGACGCCGTGCGGTGCCGTACGAGGGTGACGACGACCACCACGGCACAGGCGGCCAGCATCGCGAGGGTGAGAACAAGCCATTCCGGCAAGGGAGGCCTCCAGAGGATCAGCGCGCACGGAGCGCGGCGACGGCGACCACCGCGGGCACCGTGATGAGCAGGACGAAGACGAGCGGCGACGTGGCCCCGCGCGAGGACCGCTGGTGCGGCCGGGTGGCGCGGTAGTGCGGGTAGTGCACCGGGCTGAGTGACGGCCGCGGTGTCGCGGTGGCGGACGGCTCGGGCGCGGGCGCCGCAGGACGGACCGGGACCGGAGTCCGGGGCGGCGTGGGTGCCGGCGCCGGCGTCGGTGTGGGTTTGGGACGCGC
>NZ_JAVRFH010000358.1:0-428 GCF_031845825.1 Streptomyces lancefieldiae
GATCCTCTGCGATGTGGCGATGGTGGCCAGCGGGGTCACCCGCAAGCGGCTGCCCGCGGACAACGACGTGGTGTGCACGCTCTCCGACCCGTCCGTGCCGGAGCTGGCCGCGAAGATGGGAACCACGCGGAGTGCGGCGGCCCTGGAGCTGTGGCGGGACCGGATGGAGGGGGCGGTGGTCGCGGTCGGCAACGCGCCAACAGCCCTGTTCCGGCTGCTGGAGATGATCGAGGAGGGCGCCCCGCGCCCGGCCGCCGTCATCGGCGTCCCGGTCGGCTTCGTCGGCGCGATGGAGTCGAAGGAGGCCCTGGCCGAACACCCGTCGGGCCTGGAGCACCTGATCATCCGGGGCAGGCGCGGCGGCAGCGCGATAGCGGCGGCGGCGCTCAACGCCATCGCGAGCGAGGAAGAGTAGTGAACTCCCCAGT
>NZ_JAVRFH010000359.1:0-427 GCF_031845825.1 Streptomyces lancefieldiae
ACAAGAGCGAGAACGCCCCGCTGACCGTCGGGTTGCAACTGCCGCCCGACCCTTCCGAGGTGGTGCCGTACCTGCGTGGCGTGCTCTGGGGTGCTGCCCCCGTCCTGCTCGATGAACTGATCGCTCAGGCGCAGCAGCAGGTACAGGAGCGCTTTCCCGAGCTGGACCCGCTTACGGTGATGCGGCGGGCTCTCGGCGGACAGCCACAGGCGGCGGTCCGGCTCACCCCCCACGGCGCGGCGCGGGCGCGCTCTTGAACACGTACAGAAACGTTGGCCCAAACACACTCACGACCCTCCGGCCCCAACGCGCCAGGGTTCCCGAGCAGCGCCCCGGAGTCTTCACAGGGCGCTCCGGCAGGGGCGGCCCGTCGCACCTCAGCGCCTCGGCCATACGCTCCACCAGGTCTGCGGGCATGGCTCCCATG
>NZ_JAVRFH010000360.1:0-426 GCF_031845825.1 Streptomyces lancefieldiae
GCAGCACGAAACCCTCCAGCAGCCCCAGCACGTCGTCCGCGCGCCCCTCCTGGGCGACGTCGTACCCGGCGGCCCGCAAGGCCCCCTCGCACGCGCCGCGCACCGCGCGGGCCTCTCTGGCGAGCGTGGTGATGAGCTTGTGCTCGGCACGGCGCCGGGCCTTGCTGCCCAGCTCATGCCGGTCGACGGCGGCGCGCTCCTCGGAGGTCACGTAGCGCGGCGCGAATGTGATCAGCACGCCTTCCTCCGGGACGGCCGTGACGGTGGCGCGCCCGCGGTGCGCGGCCGGGATCGAGACGAGTGCGTGCGTGGTGGCGTCGCGGACGGAGGCGGTCATGGAAGCGGTGCTTTCTGCACAGGCGTGCGGCTGACGTTGGCGTTCCTCAGAGGAGGAGGAGCGTCGTGGGTGGTCCCGCCGGGGCCGTA
>NZ_JAVRFH010000361.1:0-426 GCF_031845825.1 Streptomyces lancefieldiae
GGACTTCGCGGCTACGGCACGGACGGACTGCCGTCGGACCGGTTCCGCGGCCGGTGGGCGGCCCGCAACGCGACGTTCAGCGACCTCATGGTCCGCACGGGGCTGCGGCTGACCGAGCAGGCCAGCATCACCGTCCACGAAGTCCCCACCAGCACTGCCCTGGGCGGATACCAGCGGTTCTGGCTGCCTGGGGTGATCGCGAAGAACTTCTCCGCCCGGTGGGTCTACGTCCCGCACAGCATCGTCCAGGAGGTGATCGCCTACGTGGAGTGGGACCGGGTCGAGGTGGTCGAACAGGCCCGGGCAGCCGGCCGCTACCAGCACATCCGCCGACCCCTGGTTATTGCCGACCCGTCCCGCCCACACGTGGTGCACCGGCTCAGTGCCGGCGGTGGCCACCGGATCCGGCTGCAAGACCTTCGGCCG
>NZ_JAVRFH010000362.1:0-426 GCF_031845825.1 Streptomyces lancefieldiae
GTACCCGGAGACAGGCCAGCGCTGAGTCTAGGTGACCGAACTGTGTTTCTCGGGTCTCGACGAGGCGCGGGCGTGGCCCGAACGACGACTCAGGAGCCGGCGGCTTCGCTGGTGCGACGCCAACGGATGCCCGACTCGATGAAACCGTCGAGCTCGCCGTCGAACACCGCGTCGGGTGAGGACACCTCGAAGTCGGTACGAAGGTCCTTGACCATCTGGTACGGGTGCAGCACGTACGAGCGCATCTGCGACCCCCATCTGTTCCCGCCGTCGCCCTTGAGCAGGTTCATCTCCGCCTCGCGGTCCCGGCGCGCCTTCTCCCGCAGCCGAGACTGCAGCACCCTCAGCGCCGCCGCCTTGTTCTGCAGCTGGGTCTTCTCGTTCTGGCAGGAGACCACGATGCCGGTCCGCATCACGCACCTGCCG
>NZ_JAVRFH010000363.1:0-425 GCF_031845825.1 Streptomyces lancefieldiae
GTCGTTCAGCGTGCGGGTGAGCGCCGTGCGGAAGCCGGTGAGGTGGGTGCCGCCCTCGTGGGTGTTGATGTTGTTCGCGAAGGAGTAGACGGCCTCGTTGTAGGCCGCGGTCCACTGCATCGCGATCTCGAGGCTGCCCTCGGGCCCTCGGCCTCGAGGTACACGACGTCGCGCTGCACCGGGTCGCGCGACTCGTTGAGGTGCAGGACGAAGTCCCGGATGCCGCCCTCGAAGTGGTACTCGACGGTGCGGCCCTCGCCGCGCCGGTCGTCGAGCAGCACGTGGAGGCCCTTGGTGAGGAACGCCGTCTCGCGCAGGCGCTGGGCCAGCGTCTCGAAGTCGAAGTCCGGCTCCTCGAAGATCTCCGGGTCGGGGAGGAACGTGTGGGTGGTGCCCGTGTCGTCGGCGTCGCCGAGCCTGGTGAT
>NZ_JAVRFH010000364.1:0-425 GCF_031845825.1 Streptomyces lancefieldiae
GGCTGCGGGGCATGGTGCGGCTGTACGACGACTACGTCCAGCTGGTCGTCCCGCGCGGCTCCGACATCGACAGGGTCGCCGATCTGCGGGGCAAGCGGGTCGGCGTCGGCCAGGAGGGCTCCGGGGTCCGGCTGGTCGCGGACCGGCTCATGAAGGCCGCGGGCATCGACCCGGCGCGGGATGTGACCGCGGTGTCGGCGGGGATCGACACCATGCCGGACCGGCTGGTCGACAGGGAGCTCGACGCCTTCTTCTGGTCCGGCGGGCTGCCGACCGGGGCGGTGCAGATGCTGTCGGAGCGCTATCCGGTGCGGCTGATCCCGCTGGAGGCCGGTCTGATCAGGAAGCTCCAGTCCCAGGGCGGCTCCGCCCGCTACTACCGGTCGGCCCTGATGCCCGCCGACGCCTACCGTCACGCCCAGCAG
>NZ_JAVRFH010000365.1:0-425 GCF_031845825.1 Streptomyces lancefieldiae
GGACGGGGATGTCACCGGCGTACGGTACCGGGGCGCCGACGGCGAGGAGCGCGAGCTGCGCGCCCGGCTCGTCGTCGGCGCCGACGGCCGCTACAGCAAAACCCGCGAACTCTCCGGCCTCGCCTACGACAAGCAGCCGCTGGAGCGGGACGTGGTCTGGCTCCGGATGCCCCGCCCGGACGGCTGGCAGCGCGCCTGCTACCGCATCCGGCTCCAGGGCTCCCGCCACGGGCTGTTCATCCCCACCTACCCCGACGACATCCGGATCGGCTTCAACATCCCCAAGGGCGGGCTGAAGGAGCTGCGCAAGGGCGGCATCGAACAACTGCACCGCCGTATCGACGAGATCGCGCCGGAACTCTCCCAGGGCTTGCGCGAGTCGGTCACCGGATGGTCGGGTACCACCGTGCTGGACATCTTCACCG
>NZ_JAVRFH010000366.1:0-424 GCF_031845825.1 Streptomyces lancefieldiae
GACCTGCCGCGTGCGATGGACGGCTACATCCAAACACTGCGGGAGGGCATCGCGCGCGGCATCACCCCCGCGCGCCGACAGGTCCGCGAGGTGCTGGCGCAGGTGCGCAAGCACGCGGAGCCCGACGGGTTCTTCGCGGGCCTCGCCGCCGATGCCGAGCTCGAGAACGGATCGCTTCCGGCATCCCTCGCCCGCGACCTCTCCGACGCCGCCGGCGCAGCGACGTCGGCGTACGGCGAGCTCGCCGACTTCCTGGCCACCGACCTCGACGACGCCGCGACCGAGCAGGACGCCGTCGGGCGCGAGATCTACGCCCTGCGGTCGAGGCAGTTCCTGGGCGCCAAGATCGATCTCGACGAGACCTACGACTGGGGCGTCGAGGAACTCGCGCGCATGGTCGCCGAGCAGGAGGCCGTCGCCAGGG
>NZ_JAVRFH010000367.1:0-424 GCF_031845825.1 Streptomyces lancefieldiae
GAGAAGGACCATCAGCGCAAGGGCGTGCAGTCCACCTCCGTGGAGGACTCGATGAGCATGGTCCACCTGTCGGTCGGCATGAAGCGGCCCGCGTCCCCGCGGCTGCTCTCCGAACCGGCCGTCGTCGCCGGGATGGCCCGCGCCGCGCTGCCCGACAGCGCGACGCCCTGGCAGTGGTACGTCGAGGACTACGACCGCATCCGCGACACCATGGCCATGGCGCTGGACGGCGTCGAGGACTTCAACCGCCGGGTGCGCCTGCCCCTGGGCGTCCGGATCAGGCAGCCCGCCCGCGAGCTGGTCTTCCTCACCCCGTCGGGGCGCGCCGAGTTCTCCGCCGCCGCGCTGCCCGACGTCGTTCCCGCGCCCGGCACGCTGGCGCTGGGCCCCATGCGCTCGCTCGACCAGTGGAACACCACCAGCG
>NZ_JAVRFH010000036.1:0-93735 GCF_031845825.1 Streptomyces lancefieldiae
GTCTCCTGGCTGATGGTTTCGAGGTGTTCGTGGAGGCCGGCGCGCATCCGGTGCTGACGGGTGCGGTGCAGGAGACGGCGGAGTCCGTGGGCCGGCAGGTGTGTGCGGTGGGTTCGCTGCGCCGTGGCGAGGGGGGTCTGCGGCGTTTCCTGACCTCCGTGGCGGAAGCGTTCGTCCAGGGTGTCGACGTCTCCTGGCCGGCACTCTTCGAGGGCACCGGTGCTCGCACCGTCGACCTGCCCACCTATCCCTTCCAACGCCGGCACTACTGGTACAACGACCCTGCTCGCCGCAAGGGAGACGTGTCCTCCTTCGGTATGGCGGAGGCCGGTCACCCGTTGCTCGACGCCGGCACGGAACTCCCGGAAGGAGGTGAGCACCTCTACACCGCCCGGCTCACCGCTGACTCGCATCCCTGGCTGCTGGAACACACCCTGCTGGGTACGCCGTTGCTGCCAGGTGCGGCCTTCGTCGACCTCGTCCTGTGGGCCGGCGGAGAGCTGGGCTGTGAGCTGGTCGAGGAGCTGACGCTGACCTCACCGCTGCTGTTGTCCGACAGCGCCGCCGTCCAACTGCGGCTGGTCGTGGGCGCGACGGACGCCGAGGGACGTCGTACGATCACCATCCACTCGCGCCCGGACGCGCACCCGGGCACCGCGCGCACACCTGCGGCATCGCACGAGACGGACGCGGAGGCGGAGACCCGCAGGGACGCGGCCGACTGGACGAAGCACGCCCAGGCGACGGTCGCCCCCGCCCCTGCCGCCCCGGCTTCCGGCGCGGTCGCGGACGGGAACCTCGGTTTCCCCGCGGCGGAATGGACCATGGCCGCGACGGAGTCGGACACCTTCCTGGCCGAGGACTTCTACGCGTCCTTCGCCGCACGCGGTTACGGCTACGGCCCGCTGTTCCAGGGCGTACGGTCAGGCCGCCAGGACGGGAGCGACGTCTACGCCGAAGTCGCGCTGGACCAGGGTGCCTTGCCGCCCGGCGAGCGATTCGGCCTGCATCCCGCGCTGCTCGACGCGGCGTTCCAGACGATGCGTCTGGGATCGTTCTTCCCCGACGACGGACAGGCGCGCGTGCCGTACACCTTCCGTGGGATACGCCTGTACACCCCTGGGGCCGAGCGCCTGCGGGTCCGTGTCTCGCCGGTCGGCGACGATGCCGTACGCGTGGAGTGCGCCGATGAGCAGGGGCGGCTCGTCTGCGAGATCGACGCCCTCGTCGTGAGCCCGGTCTCCCCGGACCAGTTGCGGCCTGCCGGACAGGACGCGACCCAGGACATGCTGCACCGGGTCGAGTGGCCCGTACTGCCCTCGCCGGCCGCCGGCACCACGTCTACGACCGCCTTCCGCTGGATCGTGGTCGGGGACGAGGACGACGGCCCCGGGCTCGCGGAAGTGCTGTCCGGTGCCGGCATACGGACCGAGCGTCACCGGAACCTGGCCGACGCGCTGACGGCCATGCGGACCCCGGCGGACACGGCAGGGTCCCCTGCTGCCACCGACACGACCTCCCTCATAGCCGTCCCCCTCTCGCAGTCGCCCACCATGGACGCCGTCGCGGTGCGTCACGCCGTCCACCAGGCCCTGGAACTGGTACAGGGCTGGCTGTCCGCGGACGAAGCGGCAGGAGAGGGCGGGGGTCCGGGAGCGGACGGGCGCCTGGTGCTGATCACGAGCGGCGCGGTGTCCACGGGTGACGCGGACCCGTTGCGGGACCCGGTGGCTTCGGCCGTCTGGGGTCTGGTCAGGTCTGCGCAGTCGGAGCAGCCGGACCGCTTCGTACTCGTGGACCTCGACGAGGGTGCCGTGGACGGGGCGGCCCTGTCAGCCGCGATCGGTTCCGGCGAACCGCAACTCGCGCTGCGCGACGGGAACGTGCACGTGCCCAGGCTGGCGACCCTGTCCGCGCGGGACTCGCAGATGCTGCTGCCGCCCGCCGGCACTCGGGCCTGGCATCTGGTCGGCGCCAGTACCGGAACCCTTTCGGACCTCACGCTCGTGCCGGCGCAGGCCGACACCGTTCCGCTCGCACCGGGGCAGGTGCGGATCGCGGTGCGAGCGGCCGGCCTCAACTTCCGGGACACGCTCATCGCGCTCGGCATGTACCCGGGGGAGGGCGTGATGGGCGCCGAGGGCGCCGGCGTGATCACCGAGGTCGGCCCGGACGTGGCGGGCCTCGCCGTCGGGGACCGGGTACTGGGCATGTGGACCGACGGGTTCGGGCCGTACGCCGTGGCCGACCACCGCATGGTGGCCCCGATGCCGCGCGACTGGTCCTACGCGGAGGCCGCCTCGGTACCCGCTGTCTTCCTCAGCGCCTACTACGGACTCAAGCACCTGGCCGGTCTGCGTGCAGGCCAGTCGGTGCTGGTGCATGCGGCGGCGGGTGGCGTGGGCATGGCCGCGGTCCAACTGGCCCGGCATTTCGGGGCCGAGGTCTTCGGCACGGCCAGCCCGGCCAAGTGGGACGTACTGCGGGCGCAGGGCCTGGACGACCGGCACATCGCCAGTTCCCGGACGCTGGACTTCGCAGCCCGGTTCCTCGACACGACCGGCGGGCGCGGCGTGGACGTCGTCCTGAACTCACTCGCGGGCGACTTCGTCGACGCCTCCCTGCGACTGCTGCCGCGCGGAGGGCAGTTCGTGGAACTGGGCAAGGCGGATGTACGCGATGCCGTGCAGGTGGCCGCCGACCGGCCGGGAACCGGCTACCGGGCCTTCGAGCTGATGGAGGCCGGACCGGAGCTGATCGGCCGCATGCTCACCGACCTGCTGGAACTGTTCGAGTCCGGGGCGCTGCGCCTGCTGCCCGTCACACCGTACGACGTCCGGCGGGCACCCGATGCCTTCCGTACGCTCAGCCAGGCCGGACACGTCGGCAAACTGGTACTGACGATGCCGCCGGCCTTCGATCCGCACGGCACGGTACTGATCACCGGCGGCACCGGAAACCTGGGCGGAACGCTCGCCCGGCATCTCGTGACCGAACACGGAGTGCGCCACCTGCTCCTGGCCGGGCGGCGGGGAGCCGAGGCCGAGGGCGCCACTGAACTCGTGCGGGAACTGAACGACCTGGGCGCCTCCGTGACCGTCGCCGCCTGCGACGTCGCCGACCGTGCGGCGCTCCGGAGCCTGCTCGGCAGCGTACCGCCGGAGCGTCGGCTCACCGGCGTCGTCCACGCGGCGGGCGTACTCGACGACGGCGTCGTCACCTCATTGACCCCGGACAGGATCGACGGCGTCCTGCGACCCAAGGTGGATGCCGCACTCAACCTCCACGAAGCCGCCCTCGATCCCGAGCTCGGCCTCGACCTGTCGGTGTTCGTCCTGTTCTCCTCCGTCGCGGCCCTGCTCGGCGGCGCGGGCCAGGGCAGCTACGCCGCCGCCAACGGCTTCCTGGACGGACTCGCCCAGTACCGGCGTGGCCGCTCACTGCCCGCGCTCTCGCTCGGCTGGGGTCTGGCCGGGAACGGACGGATGACGTCCCACCTGGATACCCAAGCTCTGCTCCGGCGCATGGCCAGGGGTGGTGTCCTGCCGCTGTCCCCGGCGGAGAGCATGGCACTGTTCGACGCGGCCCAGGGCTTCGACGAGGCGCTCCAGATGCCGGTGCGCTTCCACACCGCCGCCCTGAGCACCGACGGGAACGTCCCGCCGGTCTTCCGCGGACTGGTCCAGGGCGGGGCGGGGAATTCCGCGGCCCGCCGCGGGAACGCCGGGCCGTCGTCCTCGGGTGCTCCCGTCGGAGGCGACCCGGCGAACCTCCCCGACCGGCTGTCCGGACTGACCGAGGACGAACAGCGGGCGCTGCTCCTCGACACCGTGCGCACGCACGCGGCCCTTGTCCTCGGCCACACCGGCGCGGACGGCATACAGGCCGACCGGGCGTTCAAGGACCTGGGCTTCGACTCGCTGACGGCCGTCGAGATGCGCAACCGGCTCGCCGCCGCCACGGGGCTGCACCTCGCGGCGACGCTGGTCTTCGACCACCCCGCTCCGGCGGACCTCGCCGAGCACCTCCGCTCGCGGCTGGTTCCCGAGGAGTCGAACGTACCGCCGCTGCTCGCCGAGCTCGACCGACTCGAAGCAGCGTTCAAGGAGCTGACCGCCGCCGACCTTGGCTCGGTCGCCCCCGACGAGATCGCCCGCGACGAGATCGCCGTACGTCTCGCCGCCCTTGGTTCCCTGTGGGACGGACTCCACGGCAGTGGCAGGGCGCAGAAGCACGGCGACTCGATCGTCGAAGACATCGACTCCGCCGACGACGACCAGATCTTCGCCTTTCTCGACGAGAGCTTCGGCGACTCCTGACCGCAGGCACCACCGTACGGACCGACGACTCAGCTGACTGGTGATGAGAGATGGCGACCGAACACGAGCAGAAGCTCCGCGACTACCTCAAGCGGGCCACCACCGAACTCCACAAGGCCACGGAACGGCTGAAGGACCTGGAACACCGCGCTCACGAGCCGATTGCGATCGTGGGGATGGGATGCCGGTTCCCGGGCGGGGCGTCTTCGCCGGAGGAGTTGTGGGATCTGGTGGCGGCGGAGGTGGACGCGGTCTCTCCCTTCCCGGTGGACCGGGGCTGGGACGTGGCGGGCCTGTACGACCCGGATCCGGACGCGGCGGGGCGTGCCTACGTCCGGGAAGGCGGCTTCCTCCACGACGCGGGGGAGTTCGACGCGGGGTTCTTCGGTATCTCGCCGCGTGAGGCGTTGGCGATGGATCCGCAGCAGCGGTTGCTGCTGGAGACGTCGTGGGAGGCGTTGGAGCGGGCGGGTATCGACCCGCACGCACTGCGCGGCACGCGGACCGGCGTCTATATGGGTGCCTGGAACGGCGGGTACGCCGACGGGATTCCCCAGCCCTCGGCGGAACTGGAGGCCCAGCTGCTCACCGGCGGCGTAGTGAGCTTCACCTCCGGCCGCGTCTCCTACCTCCTGGGTCTGGAGGGGCCGGCGGTGACGGTGGACACGGCGTGTTCGTCGTCGCTGGTCGCGCTGCATCTGGCGGTGCGGGCGCTGCGCAGCGGCGAGTGCGACCTCGCCCTCGCGGGCGGTGCGACCGTCATGTCGACGCCCGATGTGTTCGTGCGCTTCTCACGGCAGCGCGGAGTGGCCGCCGACGGCCGCTGCAAGGCGTTCTCCGCCTCGGCCGACGGCTTCGGACCGGCTGAGGGCGTGGGTGTGCTGGCGGTGGAGCGGTTGTCGGATGCGGTGCGGCATGGGCGTCGGGTGCTGGCGGTGGTGCGTGGCTCGGCGGTCAACCAGGACGGTGCGAGCAACGGATTGACAGCACCGAGTGGGCGGGCCCAGTCGCGTCTGATTCGCCGCGCGTTGGGGGATGCGCGGTTGGGTGTGGGTGATGTGGATGTGGTGGAGGCGCATGGGACGGGGACGCGTCTGGGTGATCCGATCGAGGCGCAGGCGTTGCTGGCGACGTATGGGCAGCGGGATGGGGGGCGTCCGTTGTGGCTTGGTTCGCTGAAGTCGAATGTGGGTCATACGCAGGCTGCTGCGGGTGTGGCCGGTGTGATCAAGATGGTCATGGCGATGCGGCACGGTGTGTTGCCGAGGACGTTGCATGTGGATGCGCCGACGGCGGAGGTGGACTGGTCGGCGGGGGCCGTCGCTCTGCTGACGGAGCAGGAGCCGTGGCCCGAGGTGGGGCGTCCGCGCAGGGCCGCGGTGTCCTCGTTCGGTGTGAGCGGGACGAACGCGCATGTGGTGGTGGAGGAGGCGCCGGTCCCGGTGGAGGGGGAGGCCGGGGCTGGTGTGTCGTTGGCTGTGGTGCCGGTGGTGGTGTCGGGTCGTTCTGTGGGTGTGGTGCGTGAGTTGGCGGGCCGGGTTCGGGGTGTGGTGGGGGCTGGGGGGTTGGTGGATGTGGGGTGGTCGTCGGTGGTGTCGCGGTCGGTGTTCGAGCATCGGGCTGTGGTGCTGGCGGGGGATGGTGGGGAGCTGGATGCGGGTCTGGGTGCGTTGGCCGGTGGTGGTGGGGTGTCGTCGGGTGTGGTGTCGGGTGTGGTGTCGGTCGGGGGTGGCCGGTCGGTGTTTGTGTTTCCGGGTCAGGGGACGCAGTGGGTGGGTATGGCGGTGCGGTTGTGGGCGGAGTCGGCTGTGTTCGCGGAGTCGATGGCGCGGTGTGAGGCGGTGTTTGCGGGGTTGGTGGAGTGGCGGTTGTCGGAGGTGCTGGGGGATGAGGCTGCTTTGGGGCGGGTGGAGGTGGTGCAGCCGGTTTCGTTTGCGGTGATGGTGTCGTTGGCGGAGTTGTGGCGGTCGTTGGGTGTGGTGCCGGATGCGGTGGTGGGGCATTCGCAGGGGGAGATTGCTGCTGCGGTGGTGGCGGGTGGTCTGTCGTTGGAGGACGGGGCGCGGGTGGTGGTGTTGCGTGCGCGGTTGATCGGGCGTGTGCTGGCGGGGCGGGGTGGGATGGCGTCGGTGGCGTTGCCGGTGGCTGTGGTGGAGGAGCGTCTGGTGGGGTGGGCGGGGAGTTTGGGTGTGGCGGTGGTGAACGGGCCGTCTGCCACGGTGGTTGCGGGTGACACGGAGGCGGTGGAGAGGTTCGTGGCGGGGTGTGGGGCGGAGGGGGTGCGGGCACGTCGTCTGCCGGTGGACTATGCCTCGCACTCGGTGCATGTGGAGGCGTTGGGTGGTGAGCTGGAGGAGGTCCTGGCCGGTATCCGTCCGCGTACGGGGGAGATTCCGTTCTACTCGACGGTGGAAGCTGCGGTGGTCGACACGGCGTCGTTGGATGCGGGGTACTGGCTGCGGAATCTGCGTCGGCCGGTGCGGTTCCAGGAGACGGTGGAGCGTCTGCTCGGGGATGGTTTCGGGGTGTTCGTGGAGGCCGGCGCGCATCCGGTGCTGACGGGTGCGGTGCAGGAGACGGCGGAGTCGGTGGGCCGGCAGGTGTGTGCGGTGGGTTCGCTGCGCCGTGGTGAGGGGGGTCTGCGGCGTTTCCTGACCTCGGTGGCGGAGGCGTTCGTCCAGGGTGTCGACGTCTCCTGGCCGGCACTCTTCGAGGGCACCGGTGCCCGCACCGTCGACCTGCCCACCTACCCCTTCCAACGCCGGCGTTACTGGCTTGAGTCGAGCCCCTCCACGGCGGTGACCGGGACCGCCGCAGCGTCAGGAATCGAGAGCTGGCGTTACCGCGTGGCGTGGAAAGGCCTGTCGTTGCGGGAGTCGGTGCGTCTTGACGGCCGGTGGCTGCTCGTCGTGCCCGAGCACCTGGACGCGGACGCCACGCGTGTCGCCCACGACGTCGAGCAGGCCCTCACCACCCACGGCGCCACGGTCTCCCGTCTCACGGTCGACGCGACGGCGACGGACCGCGCCGACCTGTCGGCCCGGCTCACCACCACCGCGGCCGAAGAGCAGGAACCCCTCGTGGGCATTCTCTCCCTCCTGGGCACCGATGAGCGGCGGCACCCGGACCATCCGGGCGTCGACCGTGCCACGGCAGCCACGATGCTGCTCGCGCAGGCGTGCGCGGATCTGGACGTGGACGTGGCCCGGGGCGTGGAGCCGAAGCTGTGGGTCGTGACCCTCGGGGCGGTCGCGGTGTCCCCCGCCGAGCGCCCGTCGTCAGCCGGTGCCCAGGTCTGGGGCCTGGGCCGCTGTGCGGCGCTCGAGCTCCCCACCCGGTGGGGCGGGATGGTGGACCTCCCCCGGGTGGCGCGGGATGCCGGACGGCAAGGGCGACAGCTCGTGCGCGTGCTGTCGGAGACCTGTGCCGAGGACCAGGTGGCCCTGCGCGCGTCGGGCGCGTACGGCCGTAGGCTGCTGCCCGCCTCCAGCACTTCCGCATCCGCCCGCCGGGAAGCGAAGGGCGGCTACCAACCGCGCGGCACGGTTCTGGTGACCGGCGGAACCGGATCTCTCGGAGGCCATCTGGCGCGGTGGCTGGCCCGCAACGGCGCCGAGCACATCATTCTGGCCGGGCGGCGGGGCGTGGACGCACCGGGAGCCGCGGAACTGTCAGCGGAGATCAAGGAGCTGGGCGCAGAGGTGACCGTCGCGGCCTGCGACGTGGCGGACCGGGACGCGTTGCGGGTGCTGCTGGACACCCTGCCGGCCAGGCAGCCGCTGACGGCGGTGTTCCACGCTGCCGGTGTCCCGCACTCGGCTCCGCTGGCCGAGACGGATGTGGCGGGGCTCGCCGCCGTACTCTCGGGCAAGGTCGTCGGGGCGCGGCATCTGCACGACCTGACCAGGGAGAAGGAGCTGGACGCGTTCGTGCTGTACGCGTCGGGCGCCGGCGTGTGGGGGAGTGGCGGGCAGAGCGCATACGGAGCCGCCAACGCCGCACTGGACGCGCTGGCCGAGCAGCGCCGGGCGGAGGGACTGACCGCCACTTCGGTCTCCTGGGGCCTGTGGGACGGCGGAGGCATGGCGGGCGAACAGGGCGAGGAATTCCTCACCGCCCTAGGTCTGCGGCCGATGGAGCCCGAGTCGGCCGTCGCCGCACTGGGCGAGGCCCTGGACCGAGGGGACACCTGCGTGAGCGTGGTCGACGTCGACTGGTCCCGGTTCGCACAGTCGTTCACCGCTTTCCGGCCCAGCCCGCTGATCGGGGAGCTGCCCGGAGTGCGTACCGCGCCGGACGGAACGACGGGCGGGTCGTCGGAGGACCTCCCGGGCGGCGTACGGCCCGGCGGGGCAGCCGACCAGGGCGTGCTGGCACGGCTCGCCGGGGCCACGGGCGACGACCGGCGGGAGATCCTGCTCGATCTCGTGCGCCGCCACGCCGCCGCCGTACTCGGTCACCCGGGGCCGCAGCACATCGAGTCCGACGCGGGGTTCCGGACGCTGGGGTTCAGCTCGGTCACCGCCGTGGAACTGGCGAACAAGCTCGGTGCGGCCGTGGGTACCAAGATCCCCGCCACCTTCGCGTTCGACCACCCCAACGCCCGTGCCGCGGCAGCCCGTCTCGACGTCCTGCTGGCGGTGCCGAGCGACGCGGCAGCGCAGGAGGCGGAGATCCGCCAGGCACTGCAGAACGTGCCGCTGGCCCGGCTGCGGGCCGCGGGCCTCCTCGACGGTCTGCTCGAGCTCGCCGGACCGGGAGCGGAGTCCGGCGGCCGGGACGACCTGCCGGGCGACGAGCCGCATCGCGGCGGGGCCACGCCGGACGAGGAGTCCGCGCCGGCGGAAGTCGACGGTCTGGACGCCGAAGCACTGGTCGACCTCGTCCTCAACCAGTCCGATTCCTGACCGCTGCGGGCGGCGCCGGGGCCCGCCGTGCCGTCGCCGCCTTCGGCCGCACGAACCACACAGACCTCACCGGGTCACGGCCCGGAGCCCAGCTAGGAGACCACTCATGGCTCTGTCCCAGGAGAAGGTGCTAGAGGCACTGCGCACCTCCGTCAAGGACGCAGAACGGCTGCGCAAGCGCAACCGCGAACTCCTCGCGGCCCGTCACGAGCCCATCGCGATCGTCGGCATGGCCTGCCGCTATCCCGGCGGGGTCCGCTCGCCCGAGGACCTCTGGGAACTCGTCGTGTCGGGGACGGACGCGGTGGGTCCCTTCCCCGAGGACCGGGGCTGGGACGTGGAGCGGATCTACGACCCGGATCCGTCGGTCCCGGGCACGACGTACTGCCGCGAGGGCGGGTTCCTGTACGACGCGGGAGACTTCGACGCGGCGTTCTTCGGGATCGGACCGCGCGAGGCCGCTGTGATGGACCCGCAGCAGCGCCAGCTGATGGAGGCGTCCTGGGAAGCCCTGGAGCAGGCCCGGCTGGACCCGCGCGCGCTGCGCGGCAGCCAGGGCGGTGTGTTCGTCGGCGCGGCGAACCAGGGCTACGTGCCGGGCGACGCGGCGGCGTCGGGACGTCTGCCGGAGGGGTCCGACGGCTACCTGCTCACCGGCAATGCCGATGCGGTCCTGTCGGGCCGGATCAGCTACTTCCTGGGCCTGGAAGGCCCGTCCATGACCGTCGAGACGGCCTGCTCCTCCTCACTGGTGGCACTGCACCTGGCGGTGCAGGCGCTGCGCCGCGAGGAGTGCGAGTTCGCCCTGGCCGGCGGAGTCGCCGTGCTCGCCAACCCGGCCGCCTACGTGGAGTTCGCCCGGCAGCGGGGGCTCGCCCCGGACGGGCGCTGCAAGGCGTTCGACGACGCGGCGGACGGTACGGGCTGGGCCGAGGGCGTCGGCGTCCTGGTGGTGGAGAGGCTGTCGGACGCGGTACGCAAGGGGCATCGGGTCCTCGCCGTCGTGCGGGGTACGGCGGTGAACCAGGACGGTGCCAGCAGTGGCCTGTCCGTGCCCAACGGGCCCTCCCAGCAGCGAGTCATCCGCCGCGCGCTGGCCGACGCCCGGCTGGAGGCCGGTCAGATCGACGCGGTGGAGGCGCACGGCACCGGTACCCGGCTGGGCGACCCCATCGAGGCGCAGGCGCTGCTGGACACGTACGGTGAGGAGAGGAGTCCGGAACGTCCCCTGTGGGTCGGGTCGTTGAAGTCGAACTTCGGTCACGCGCAGGCGGCAGCCGGAGTGGGCGGCGTCATCAAGACGGTGATGGCGCTGCGGCACGCGGTGCTTCCCCGCACGCTCCATGTGACCAGCCCGACGCGGCACGTCGACTGGGGCGACGGGCAGGTGCGGCTGCTGACCGAGACGGTGCCGTGGCCGCGGACCGGCACCCCCCGGCGGGCCGGAGTCTCGGCCTTCGGCGTGAGCGGCACCAACGGTCACGTCATCCTCGAAGAGGCGCCGCCCGTACAGCTCGAAGCGGAGCGCCCGGCCGTGGTGGGGCGGCCGGCCCTGGTCCCGTGGACGCTGTCCGGCCGTACGGGGCCGGCGTTGCGCGAGCAGGCCGCGCGCCTGGCGGCACACCTGGAACAGCACCCGGACCTCGACCCGCTGGACGTCGGGTTCTCCCTCGCCACGACCCGCACCCACTTCGAGCACCGGACCGTGCTGCTCGCGGACGCCTCCGCCGAGGGCGGATCCCGTGCCGACGTGCTCGGGGCGCTGAAGGCGATGGCGGAAGACCGCGACCCGGGCGGGGCGGTGCGGGACACCGTGCAGGGCGAAGGGCGTACCGCCTTCCTGTTCAGCGGGCAGGGCAGTCAGCGACCCGGCATGGCGGAGCAGCTGTACGCGCAGTACCCGGCGTTCGCACGGGAGCTGGACGTGATCGCGCAGCATCTGGACGCCCATCTGGACCGGCCGTTGTCGACGGTGATGTTCGCGGAGGCCGGTTCGACGGAGGCCGCGCTGCTCGACGGCACGCAATACGCCCAGGCCGCCCTGTTCGCCGTGGAGGTCGCGCTGTTCCGGCTCTTCGAAGGCTGGGGGCTGCGCCCCGATGTGCTGCTCGGTCACTCCGTGGGCGAGCTGGCCGCTGCCCACGTGGCCGGGGTGTTCGGGTTGGCGGACGCCTGCGCACTGGTCGCCGCCCGTGGCCGGCTCATGCAGGAACTGCCGGCCGGCGGCGCGATGCTGTCGGTCCGTGCCGCCGAGCACGAGGTGCGGGACCTGATCGCCGGACAGGAGGACCGCATCGCGGTGGCGGCCGTCAACGGGCCCCGCTCCGTTGTCGTCTCGGGGGACGAGGACGCCGTCTCGGCGCTTGCCGAGGAACTGACCGAGTACGGGGTGCGGACCAAGCGCCTGAACGTCAGCCACGCCTTCCACTCCCCTCGCCTGGACTCCATGCTGGAGGCGTTCCGCCGGGTCGCGGACGCGGTGGAGTACCGCGAGCCGACGCTCGACGTGATCAGCGGCCTGACCGGCCGCGCGGCCGAGGCCGGGGAACTCACCGCCGCCGACTACTGGGTCCGGCAGGCGAGGGAGACCGTCCGGTTCCACGACGGGGTGCGCGCCGCTCGCGCGCGCGGCGTCAGCACCTTCGTGGAGCTGGGGCCGGACGGTGTGCTCTGCGGCCTGGCCCTGGAGACCCTGAAGGAGGAGACGGCCGGGGAGACGGCCGCCGAGGCGCCCGGCCGGGCGCGGGCCGCGCTGGTGCCCGTGATGCGTCGGGAGCGGCCGGAGGGCAGTACCCTCCTGACGGCGCTCGCCACGGCCTACGCGCGCGGCGTGGAGGTGGACTGGTCCAGGTTCTACGCCGGCACCGGCGCCCGCCACACCACACTGCCCACCTATGCCTTCCGGCATCAGCGGTTCTGGCTGGAGGCGGCGGCTCCCGTGCCCGCGAGGGCCGCGGGGCCCGCCGCGCCCGCGGTGGGCCCCGCGGCCGGGCCGGCCGGCGCGGAGGAGACCACCGGTCCGGCGGCCCGGCCCGCGCTGAGCGCACAGGACCTGCTCGTGCTGGTGCGGACACAAGCGGCGGCCGCACTCGGCCACGCCGAATTGGAGGACGTACCGGCCGACACCCCCTTCGGCGACATCGGTTTCGACTCGCTCGCTGCCCTCGAACTGGGCGCCGCCCTGACCGGCGCCACCGGGCTGGAGGTGCCGTCCTCCCTCGTCCTCGAACACCCCACCCCCAGGGAGCTGGCCGGGCACCTGGCAGCCGCCCTGACGGCCGCCGGTCGCGACGGCACGCCCGGCCAAGGCCCGGACGCGGCCGGCGAGAGCAGCCTGACGGCGATGTACCGGCGGGCCGTGCGGCTCGGCCGGGCCGAGCCGTTCATCGGCACACTCGCCGAACTCGCCGCCTTCCGGCCCGCTTTCCCCGCCGATCACCTCCTCGCGGCCGGGGAAACCCTCGGGCAGGCGGCCGCCGCATGGCAGCCGGCGCCGGTGTCCCTGGCCACCGCGGACGGTGCGGGACCGGAGCTGATCTGCTGCGCGGGCACGGCGGTGGCGTCGGGTCCCGAGGAGTTCACCGCACTGGCCGCGGCCCTGGACAACCGGCTGACCGTGTCGGCGCTGCGCCAGCCCGGCTTCCGCGCGGACGAGTTGCTGCCCGGCTCCCTGGACGCGCTGCTCGACGCGCAGGCCGACGCGGTGCTGCGGCACACCGGTGACAGGCCCTACGCCCTCTTCGGCCACTCGGCGGGCGGTGCGCTGGCACACGCGCTGACCTGCCGGCTGGAGGAGCGCGGCGCGGGTCCCGGGGCGCTGATCCTGGCGGACGTCTATCTCCCCAGTTCGCCGGGGGCGATGGGGGTGTGGCGCAACGAGATGCTCGACTGGGTCGCGCAGCGTTCGGTGGTGTCCATCGACGACTCCCGGCTGACGGCGATGGGTGCCTACAACCAGATGCTCCTGCAGTGGGCGCCGAGGCCCACGAAGGCGCCTGTCCTGTTCCTGCGGGCGACGGAGCCGGTGGGGCAGTGGTCCGGGGAACCGGAGAGCTGGCGGGCACGCTGGGAGGGCGGCGACCACACCGCCGTCGACGTGCCGGGCACCCACCTGACGCTGATGACCGAGCACGCCCGCCACCTCGCGGAGACCGTCCACAGATGGCTCGACGCCCTGTGAACCACCCCGGGGGGGAATGTCGCCGGGTGCCGGACGGCTGCCTCCCCCCCCGCTGTCCGTACACCGCGACACCTTGGAGGAGTCCCGTGACAACGCAGTGGACCACCCCGTCCGCACTCGGCCGCAGACTTCAACGAACCTACGTGGGCCACTGGTTCGCAGGATCGCAGGGAGACCCCTACGCGCTGATCCTGCGCGCCCAGCGGGACGACCCCAGCCCCTACGAGGAGAAGGTCCGCGCACGTGGACCGGTGTTCCACAGCGAGGTGCTGGACACCTGGGTGATCGCGGACGGCGCCCTCGCCCGGTCCGTCCTGACCGACGTCCGCTTCGGAGCGCTGACCCGGGCGGGGGGACGGTACCGTGCGGAACTTCTCCCGCCGGCAGGACCCGAGATCGGTCCGGCCCGCGCGCGGGAGCACGGCGGCGTGCCGGCCGACGCCCAGCCGGCGGTGTCGGCGCAGGACGAGGTGGCCGTGGAGGCCCTCGCCGAGCAGGTGTCACGCACCCTCCTGGGCGCGCTCGGCGCCGACTTCGACCTCGTTGCCGACTTCGCGCGACGCCTGCCGGCACAGGTCCTGGCGGAATTCCTCGGGCTGCCCGCAGCCGGGCACGGCCGGTTCGAGGAACTGCTGGCCGACTGTGCCCGCAGCCTCGACAGCCGGCTGTGCCCGCAGACTCTCGACATCACACGGACCGGCCTGGGAGCGGCGGCCGAGCTCCGGGAACTGCTCGCGCGCCACCTCGGCGACGGCGGACCACGGTCCGCTCAGGCAGCTCTCGCTCTGGCAGTCGACGTGGCCGCCCCCTCCGGCGCGCTCATCTGCAACGCGTTCGAGGCGCTGGGCAGCTCCCCCGGGCAGTGGGACGCCCTCTGCCAGAACCCGGAGAAGGCCGACGCCGTCATGGCGGAGACCTGGTGGCGGCAGCCGCCGGTGCGGGTGGAGAGCAGGATCGCGCAGGAGGACCTCGAACTGGCCGGAGTGCCGATCCCCGCGGACGGGCATGTGGCGATCCTCATCGCCGCCGCCCAGCGCGACCCGGCGGTCACCCCGGCCCCGACGGAGAACGGCACCGGCGCCCGCGAGTCGGGCGACGGCGTCGGCGTCCCCCTGGGGCTCCTCGGCGATGCGCACTCCACCTCTGCCGCCCGGACGGTCCGCGCCCTCTCCCGCGGTGCGCTGCGGGTGCTCGCGCAGGAGGCGCCGGGCCTGCGGCCGAGCGGAACCGCGGTACGCCTCAGGAGGGCACCCGTCACGCTCGGCCACGCCCGCTTCCCCGTCGCCCGGACGGGCTCCGGGGCACTGACCGACCCGGGTGCGGCATGAGCACCCGCGACGAACACCGACTGCCGAACGGGGAGACGAGCCGATGCGCGTCCTGATGACGTCGATCGCCCACAACACGCACTACTACCACCTGGTGCCGCTGGCCTGGGCCCTGAAAGCCGCGGGCCACGAGGTGCGAGTGGCCAGCCAGCCCCGCATCACCGACATCATCACCGGGTCCGGGCTCACCGCGGTGCCGGTCGGTGACGACAAGGACATGATGGAGCTGTTCGCCGAGATCGGCGGAGACATCGCCCCGTATCAGGAGGGGCTGGACTTCGCCGAGGAGCGGCCCGAGGCGCGGTCCTGGGAGCATCTGCTCGGCCGGCAGACCGTTCTGACCTCGCTGTGCTTCGCGCCGCTCAACGGCGACTCCACGATGGACGACATCGTCGCGCTGGCCCGCTCCTGGCAGCCGGACCTGGTGATCTGGGAAACCTTCACCTACGCGGGAGCGGTCGCCGCCCATGCCGTGGGTGCGGCGCACGCCCGCATCCTGTGGGGCCCCGACGTCATCGGTCAGGCCCGGGAACGGTTCTTGGACGCCAAGGCACGGCAGGCTCCCGAACACCGGGAGGACCCGATGGCCGAGTGGCTCGGCTGGACCCTGGAGCGGCTGGGCCTCCCGCCCGCCGGAGACGGGCTGGAGGAGTTGCTGAACGGCCAGTGGGTCATCGACCCGGGCCCGGAGAGTGTCCGGCTCGACCTTCGCGAGCCGATCCTGCCCATGCGCTTCGTTCCCTACAACGGCCCTGCCGTCGTACCCGGCTGGCTGTCCGAGAAGCCGAAGCGACCGCGCGTCTGCCTCACCCAGGGAGTGTCGGGGCGCGAGACCCACGGCAAGGACATCGTCCGCTTCCAGGACCTGCTCACGGCGCTGGGCGACCTCGACATCGAGGTCGTCGCCACGCTGGACAGCACCCAGCGGGAGAACCTGACGGAGGTCCCCGACAACGTCCGGATCGTCGACTTCGTCTCGATGGACGTGCTGCTGCCGAGTTGCGCCACGATCATCTACCACGGTGGCGCCGGAACCTCGGTGACAGCCATCCTGCACGGCGTTCCGCAGATCGTCATCGGCGCGCACTGGGACGTGCCGGTCAGGGCCCGGCAGCTCGACGACCTGGGCGCCGGCATCTTCATCCGGCCGGAGGACCTGGACGCGGCCACACTGCGCGCGGCGGTTCAGCGAGTGCTCACCGACCCTTCCCTCCAGCAGGCCGCGGACCGGTTGCGGGCCGAGATGCGGGCCAATCCCACCCCCGCGGAGACCGTACCCGTGCTGGAGCGGCTCGCCCGGAGCCACCGGCAGTCCCGCTGACCACCCGGCCGGTACACGGTGCGGGCCCGCGTGCCGGGGCACCACCGTCACCGGCGGTCGTCGGATCGCCGTCCGGTCGTCTCCCGTAATCAACGGATGGAGCAGAACAGCACATGGAGTTCGAAGGTCAGGTCGCGCTCGTGACGGGGGCCGGCAGGGGGATCGGCCGTGCGACGGTCGTCCGGCTGGCGGAAGCCGGATGCGACATCGCGCTCAATTACCACAGCTCGAAGTCACAGGCTGAGGAGGTCGCCGAGCGCATCACCGCACTCGGCCGCAAGGTCGAACTGTTCCCGGGTGACATCTCCCGCCCCGAGACCGGACGGCAGCTGGTGGACGCGGTGCACCAGAAGTTCGACCGGATCGACATTCTGGTGAACAACGCGGGCATGGCGCGGGACAAGCTGCTGCTGGCCATGGAGGCGGACGACATCCACCAGGTCATCGCCACCAACCTCGTCGGTCCGATGTTCCTCACCCAGGCCGTCGCACTCACCATGCTGCGCCGGCGTCGCGGACGCATCGTCAACATCACCTCCGCGGCCGCGAGCAAACCCGGAAAGGGCCAGGCCAACTACGCCGCGTCCAAGGGCGGTCTGGAGGCGTTCACCAAGGCCATGGCGGTGGAACTCGGATCCCGTGGAATCCTCGTCAACGCGGTCGCTCCCGGCATCGTCAAGACCGATCTGACCGAGGTGCTCCGCGACGGGGCGCAGCCGGAACTCCTGGCCCGGCAGGTGATCGGGTCCTTCGCCGAGCCCGAGGCGGTGGCGGAGGCAGTGGCCTACCTGGCGAGCCCTCGCAACACGCACACGACGGGCACGGTCCTCACCGTCGACGGCGGCCTCAAGATGGTGTGAGCGCCACCGGACATCAGACCGCCGCCCTGGCGACGGCCAGGGCGGCAGCGGCGGGAGAGCGCGCAGCGCGGGCGCGAGTGGGCGGTGAACACCGACTCCACGTCCCCGGGCGCGTCAGCATGCGGGCCGGGGCCTGGCTCTGCCGAGGCCCTTGTGCATGTGCGTGATCAATGTCTTCTCCTCCGACAGCCGTGAGCCGACGGTGGAGAGGACGTCCGCCACTTCTGGGGGCACTGCCTCGGCAAGTGCCCGGATGAACAGCGTCGACGCCGTGTCCCCGGACAAGGGCGAGACGGTGCCGGTCTCCGGAGCCACCGGTGGTGTGGGCGCGCCGGCCGTCCAGCTCGCCGTCGCCCGCGGCGCCCGGGTGGACGCCACCGCCCGCCCCGGTGAGGAGAACGACTTCGTCACCGGCCTGACCGACGCCGACGTCGCGGTCGTGCACCGGGAAGTCCGTCGCCGGCACGGACGGCGTGGGCCACCTCGTGTCCGGCGTGCCCGGGGATCACGCCCGAGCCGGAGGAGTCCGCCACCGGCGTGCTCGTCTGGAGCTGTTCGGCGGCTGGACCTCCGCCACCCCCGACGGCCGCGTCGCGGGCCCGCAGTACTACCGCTGCAACCCGCGCACCCACGCCCTGGGCCACGTCGGCCGACCGACTCCCGCTCGGACGCGACAAGGCCGTCAGCCCTTGGTCAGTTCCCTGAGCGCGACATTGAGCTGGAGGACGTTGACGCGCGGTTCGCCGATGAAGCCGAGGATCCGGTCGTCGGTGTGGTCGGCGACGAGCTTGTCGACCTGGGCGACGGTGAGCTTGTTCTTCTCCGCCACACGGTGGACCTGCAGCTTCGCGTACTCGGGGGAGATGTGGGGATCCAGGCCGGAACCGGAGGAGGTGACGGCGTCGGCCGGCACGTCCTCGGGCCTGACCTCGTGGTCGGCGGTCGAGTTGTCCTTGACGACGGCGGCCTTGGCGTCGGTGACCCACTGGATCAGGTCCTCGTTGTCGCCGGCCCGGTTGGTCGCGCCGGAGAGGATGATCGAGTACTGGGTGTTGACGCTGTTGCTGCCCAGGCCGTTGGACGGACGCGGCTGGAACCACTTCAGGTCCGGGCGGGCGGCCTCGTCGGCGTCGTCCGGGTTCTTCTTCGGCAGAATGTAGGTCTGCCCGATGAGTTCGGAGCCGACGACCTTCCCGCTCGCGTCCTTGACCTCGGAGCCGTTCGCCTTGCCGGGGAAGGCGACTTGGGCGATGCCGGTGACAGCGAGCGGGTACAGGATGCCGGTGATCACAGTGAGGACGAGGAGGGCGCGCAGGCCCGCCCAGAGCAGACGCCCTGCGTTTCCTACGGAGTTGTTGGTCATCGTGGATCAGCCGATTCCGGGGATGAGGGAGAGGAGCATGTCGATGAGTTTGATGCCGACGAACGGGGCGATCAGGCCGCCGAGGCCGTAGATCCCGAGGTTGCGGCGGAGCATCGAGTCAGCGCCGCTCGGACGGTAGCGGACGCCCTTGAGGGCCAGCGGGACCAGCGCGATGATGATCAGCGCGTTGAAGATGACCGCGGAGAGGATCGCGGACTCCGGCGAGGCCAGGCCCATGATGTTGAGCTTGTCGAGCGACGGGTAGGCCACGGCGAACATCGCGGGGATGATCGCGAAGTACTTGGCCACGTCGTTGGCGATGGAGAACGTGGTCAGCGCGCCCCGGGTGATGAGGAGTTGCTTGCCGATCCCGACGATCTCGATGAGCTTGGTCGGGTTGGAGTCGAGGTCGACCATGTTGCCGGCCTCCTTCGCGGCCGATGTGCCCGTGTTCATGGCCACGCCGACGTCCGCCTGGGCCAGGGCCGGGGCGTCGTTGGTGCCGTCGCCGGTCATCGCGACGAGCTTGCCGCCGGCCTGCTCGCGCTTGATGAGGGCCATCTTGTCCTCGGGGGTGGCCTCGGCGAGGAAGTCGTCGACGCCGGCCTCTTCGGCGATGGCCTGCGCGGTCAGCGGGTTGTCACCCGTGATCATGACCGTCCTGATGCCCATACGGCGCAGCTCGTCGAAACGCTCCCGCATGCCCTCCTTGACGACGTCCTTCAGGTGGATCACGCCGAGGACGCGTGCACCCTCGCCGTCTTCCAGAGCCACCAGCAGCGGCGTGCCACCGGCCTGGGAAATCCGGTCCGTGAGCGCCTGCGCGTCCTCGGAGACACTTCCGCCCCGCTCCTTCACCCACGCCACGACCGAGCCCGTCGCGCCCTTGCGGACCTTGCGGCCGCCCACGTCCACACCCGACATGCGAGTCTGGGCGGTGAACGCGACCCAGTCGGCGTGCGTCAGCTCGCCCTGGTGCCGCTCGCGCAGCCCGTACTTCTCCTTGGCCAGGACCACGACGGAGCGGCCCTCGGGGGTTTCGTCGGCGAGCGAGGAGAGCTGGGCGGCGTCGGCCAGCTCGGCCGCGGTGGTGCCCTTGACCGGGACGAACTCCGACGCCTGGCGATTGCCGAGGGTGATGGTGCCGGTCTTGTCCAGCAGCAGGGTGGAGACGTCTCCGGCGGCCTCGACCGCGCGGCCGGACATGGCGAGGACGTTGCGCTGCACGAGGCGGTCCATGCCGGCGATGCCGATGGCCGAGAGCAGGGCGCCGATCGTGGTCGGGATGAGGCAGACCAGGAGCGCGGTCAGGACGATCATCGACGTCTGCCCGTCGGCGCCCGCGTAGATCGCGAACGGCTTCAGTGTGACGACGGCGAGCAGGAAGACGATGGTCAGGGACGCCAGGAGGATGTTGAGGGCGATCTCGTTCGGGGTCTTCTGCCGGGCCGCGCCCTCGACCAGGTTGATCATGCGGTCGATGAAGGTCTCACCGGGCTTGGTCGTGATCCTGACGACGATCCGGTCGGACAGCACCTTCGTACCGCCGGTGACGGCCGAGCGGTCGCCGCCGGACTCGCGGATGACCGGGGCCGACTCGCCGGTGATGGCGGACTCGTCGACGCTCGCGACCCCTTCGACGACGTCGCCGTCGCCGGGGATGACGTCGCCGGCCTCGCAGACGACCAGGTCGCCGATCTTCAGCTCGGTGCCCGGGACCCGCTCCTCGTTCCTGCCGACGAGGCGCCGTGCGACGGTGTCGGTCTTGGCCCTGCGCAGGGTGTCGGCCTGGGCCTTGCCGCGGCCCTCGGCCACGGCCTCGGCCAGGTTGGCGAAGACCGTGGTCAGCCAGAGCCAGACGGTGATCGCCCAGCCGAACCAGTCGCCCGGGCCCTTGATCGCGAGCGCGGTGGTCACCACCGAGCCGATCAGGACCACGAACATCACGGGCGACTTGATCATGACGCGCGGGTCGAGCTTCTTGAGCGCGTCCGGGAAGGACCTGACCAGCTGCTGGGGGTCGAACAGGCCCCCGCCGACGCGTCCGGCCGGCTGGTGTCCGCCGGACAGGTCGCCGTGCGGCGCCTTCGTCGGAGTCGTGGTGGACACGTTGTCCTCTTGCTTCTTCACGTCGATGGTCATGACGCCAGCCCTTCGGCGAGCGGTCCCAGCGCGAGGGCCGGAAAGTAGGTCAGGCCGGTGATGATCGCGATCGTGCCGACCAGCAGGCCCGTGAACAGCGGTTTCTCGGTCCGCAGGGTGCCTGCGGTCTCGGGGACGGGCTTCTGCTCGGCGAGCGCGCCGGCCAGGGCGAGGACGAAGACCATGGGCAGGAAACGGCCGAGCAGCATCGCGACGCCGATCGTCGAGTTGAACCACTGGGTGTCGGCGTTCAGGCCGGCGAAGGCGGAGCCGTTGTTGTTGGCGCCGGAGGTGTAGGCGTAGAGGATCTCGGAGAAGCCGTGCGCGCCGCTGTTCGTCATCGAGTGCGCCGGGGTGTCCAGCGCCATGGCCGCCGCGGTGAAGCAGAGCACCAGAGCCGGGGTGATGAGGATGTAGCAGGCCGCGTACTTGATCTCGCGGGTGCCGATCTTCTTGCCGAGGTACTCGGGGGTGCGGCCGACCATCAGACCGGCGATGAACACCGCGATGATCGCCATGATCAGCATGCCGTAGAGGCCGGAGCCGACGCCGCCGGGTGCGATCTCGCCCAGCTGCATGCCCAGCATGGTGATCCCGCCGCCGAACCCGGTGAAGGACGAGTGGAAGGAGTTGACCGCACCCGTGGAGGTGAGGGTGGTGGCCACGGCGAAGATCGACGAGCCGCCGATGCCGAACCGGGTCTCCTTGCCCTCCATGGCGCCGCCGGCGAGGTCGAAGGCCGGGCCGCCGTGGTGGAACTCGGTCCACATCATCAGACCGGTGAAGCCGAGCCAGATGGCGGCCATCGTCGCCAGGATCGCGTAACCCTGCCGGAGTGAGCCGACCATCCGCCCGAAGGTCCGCGTCAGCGCGAACGGGATCACCAGGATCAGGAAGATCTCGAAGAGGTTCGACAGCCCGTTGGGGTTCTCGAAGGGGTGCGCGGAGTTGGCGTTGAAGTAACCGCCGCCGTTCGTGCCCAGCTCCTTGATGACCTCCTGCGAGGCGACCGCGCCGCCGTTCCACTGCTGCGAGCCGCCCATGAACCGGCCGACCTCGTGGATGCCGGAGAAGTTCTGGATCGCACCGCAGGCGACCAGGACCAGGGCGCCCACGACCGAGATCGGGAGCAGGACGCGCACGACTCCACGGACCAGGTCGGCCCAGAAGTTGCCCAGCTCACCCGTACGTGACCTGGCGAAGCCACGGACCAGCGCCACCGCCACCGCGATGCCCACAGCCGCCGACACGAAGTTCTGCACCGCGAGGCCGCCGGTCTGCACGACGTGGCCCATGGCCTGCTCGCCGTAGTACGACTGCCAGTTGGTGTTCGCCACGAAGGACGCGGCCGTGTTGAACGCCTGGTCCGGGTCGATCGAGGCGAAGCCGAGCGAGCCGGGCAGCGCGCCCTGTACCCGCTGGAGCAGGTACAGGAAGAGGACGCTCACCGCGGAGAAGGCGAGGACGCCGCGCAGGTAGGCGGGCCAGCGCATCTCGACGCCCGGATCGGCGCCGACGCCCTTGTAGATCCACTTCTCGACCCGAAGGTGCTTCTCCGACGAGTAGACACGGGCCATGTAGTCGCCCAGGGGACGGTGGGCGAGCCCCAGCGCGACGATCAGGGCCAGGAGCTGGAGCACACCGGCAAGAACGGGACTCATCACCGACTCAGAACCTCTCCGGCTTGACGAGGGCGAGAACGAGATAGCCCAGCAGGGCGGCGGCCACGATCAGACCGACGACGTTTTCGGCAGTCACAGCTTGGCCGCCCCCTTGGCGACGAAGGCCACCAGAGCGAAGACCGCGATCGTGGTGACGACGAAGGCCACATCGGCCATCGTGAGCTCCTGAATGAAGAACGGATTCTCGGACGAGACGAGAAAACCGCTTTTCAGCCACGGAACGGCTCTCGTTAACGCCCCTCATACGCCCTGCGGCGCCCTCTTGACGCGTCTCCTACGGCTTGACGGCTCGTGGGGGGCGGAACCAGGACGGCGGCCGGGCCCCGACCGCGTTTCCGCGCGCTCAGGAGTCGTCCGGGACCGTCAGCAGCTGGAGATGGGCGAGGTCCGCGGGCGGGGGCGTGGTCACCGACCAGAGCGGCGCGGGTGTCCCGTCGGCGACCGCGGCCGGGGCGTCGGTGAGGTTCATCCGCTCGCGCAGACGGCCGTAGAAGTCCATCGGCCCCAACCGGACCGCCCGCAGACGGCGTGGGGCGGCGTACACGCCGATCCAGTCGCCCGGGTCGAGCATGCCCTGCACCTGCCCGTCGATGCTGACCGCCGCCCGGCCCGACCGTTCCAGCAGGCGCAGCCCGACGGGCTCGTCCGGGGCTGTCACGACCGATCGGTCGAACGCCATGTGCGGGGCGACCGGCGTGAAGACGAGCGCCTCAGCGCGCGGGGAGAGCACGGGTCCGCCTGCGGCGAAGCTGTAGGCCGTCGAGCCGGTCGGTGTCGCCACCAGCAGAGCGTCGGCCGAGTAGGACGCCAGGAGCCGGCCGGAGACGTAGACCCCGACCGACACCTGACGGTCCCTGGACAGCTTCTCCAGCACGATGTCGTTGAGCGCGGTGACACTGAGCGCAACACCCCACTCGTCATCGATCTCACAGTCGGGCCGGACATGAGGAGGCGGCAGAAGCGGTCCACGGCCGTACTCCATCAGCGCCTCCATCTCCGCCGGCACCTCCAGGCGACGGGAAGCGCGAAGGGTGAGCAGCATGCGGCTGTCGATCCTGATCCGGCCCTCGCGCACCGCGTCCAGCGCCGCACGCACGTCGGACACCGACGTCTCGGTGAGGAAACCGACCCGTCCCAGATCGACGCCCAGGACCAGGGCGTCGTTCACAGCGGCCAACCGCGCACCGCGCAGGAAGGTGCCGTCGCCTCCCAGAGTCACCATGAGGTCGGGATCACCCGCCGCGTCCACCTCCTCGCGGGCGCTGCGCCGGCGCCCTTCCCGCCACACATCGATGTCCGTGCACCGCACGGCATGCTCCGCGCACCACGCACGGACCACATCCGCAGCCGCCAGGGCCTCCGCCCGCCCACCGTGCACGACGAGACCGACCCGCTTCACCGTTACCCCCGCATCCGAGGCGTTCGGGGTCACCATGTCGTGGGGTCGAGGGCGACGCTCTCCCCGTCGGTCGAGTGACAGCCGAACCGACCCTCGCGCATCCGGGACAGCCACGCGGCCTTCGGCCGCACACGGCCGGTCATGTGCGTGCGGGTGAAGCCACCGCTCAGCAGTTCGCTCACGTCGGCTGACGGTTGCACGGTATCTCCAGTCGTGGTGCGGGGCCTGTCCGGGAAGTACGGGGTAGGGGGTACGGGGTAACGAGTGGGCCTGGTTCCGTCGCGCACGGGCCCTCGAGCGCGGCCGGAGCCCCGGCCCACCCGGCCGGCCCATGAGCCGGAGGCGGCGAGGCCCTGTCGGCCTGGGGTCAGGCCAGGCCGCAGGTGGAGACAGCAGGCCGCACCGGAAACCCTGCCGCAAGGGTGGCCTGTGCCCAGGGTCCATTACACGGCTTCTCCGTGCGCGGCGACAGGCCGGGCTGATCCGGGGAACGATGAGCGAGGGAACGGCGGGCCCCGGTACCGCGGGCAACGGCCACTGCGGGCGGCGGCCACTGCGGGCGGCGGCCTCGGCAAGGCCCCGCACGTCGTGCGGCGACCCTGAACGGCGTCACCGACGACTGCCCGAAGTCCGTGGCGCCGTCCGTCGTCGTAGTACGGGTCGAGGAACACCACGCGGTCGTGGGCGGGCAGCGGGTGCACGGTGGCCTGGGCGGGAGACGAGGCCGGGTCCCCTACGTGATGGGTTCGGATGGCGCACACGGTCCCGGCGGGGCGTCGCCACGGCAGGGTCGGATCACCCTCGTGCGATGGGACTTCGACCAAGGCGGTCGGTGTCAACGGCTCTTCGCGGATCCCTCGTCCGAGGCGGTGACCGCGTCTGGACCGGTGCCGCGTTGCGTCATCACGGAGCCTTCCGCGGGTTTGGACCTCGCCAGCCACAGGCCGGTGAACACGGCGGTGGCCAGTGTGATGGCGCCGGCCGCGACGAAGGCGCTGTTGAGGCCGGCCTCGAACGAGGCGCCGCCGGATTGCCGGGTGCGGACGATGGCTCCGAGTACCGCCACGCCGAGCACCGCGCCGATCTGCCGGGTGGTGCTGCTGATGCCTGATGCGAGGCCGCCTTCCTGCGGGCTGACCGCTTGGATGGCGGCGCCTGTCAGCGGGGACATGGTCAGGGCGAAGCCGATGCCGACGAGTCCCAGCCGCCACCACACGTTCGCGTAGCCGGTGTCGGCGTGCACCGTGCCGAGCGCCAGCAGTCCCAGGCCGGCCAGGGCCAGGCCGGTGGTGACCACGATTCGGAAGCCGTACCGGGCGGCGAGCCGACCCGCGTACGGGCTGACGATCACCATGGCGAGGGATACCGGCAGGGTCTGCAGGCCGGCGCGCAGGATCGAGCTGCCCTGGACGTACACGAAGAACTGGGAGAAGAAGAACGACGAGCCCATGAGTGCGAACCCCACCACGACCATGGCGGTGTTGGAGACGGTGAACAGCCGCTGCCCGAACAGCCGCAGCGGCAGTACCGGAGCGGAACGACGTGCTTCGACGGCGATGAAGGCGGCGAGGAGAACCGCTGCGGCGGCGAAGCTGCCCAGGATGACCGGTGAGGTCCAGCCGCGGGCACCACCCTCGATCAGCCCGTAGGTCAGTACGCCCACCGCCACAACGGACAGCACCGTGCCCGGGATGTCGATCGCGGGGGCGCTCGGATTGCGGGACTCGCCGAGGTGGCGCAGGCCGACCAGCAGCAGGACCACGCCGATGGGCAGATTGACCAGGAAGATGGCGGGCCAGCCGAAGGCATCTGTCAGCACGCCGCCGGCCACGGGGCCCGCGGCCAGGCCGATTCCGCTGAATCCGGCCCACAGCCCGATCGCCCTGATTCGTTCTTGCGGCACGGGACAGGCCGCGGCGAGGAGGGCGAGCGAGGCGGGGCTCAGCGCCGCGGCCCCGATGCCCTGCAGCACCCGGCCGGCGATCAGCCAGCCGAGCGAGGGCGCGAGGGCGCACACCAGGGACGCGGCCGTGAACACCGCCACGCCGGTCAGGTACACCCGCTTGCGGCCGAACCGGTCGGCGAAAATGCCGCCGGACATCAGCAGCATGGCGACCAGCAGTACGTACGCGTCGACGATCCATTGCAGACCGGTCAGTTGAGTGTGCAGCCGGTGCTGCATGTCGGGCAGCGCCGCTCCGACAATCGTGTTGTCGAGAAGCACCATGAACTGGCCCAGGCAGGTCACCGTGAGCAGCACGGCCCGGCTTGATCGACTACCTGCGGTCGCATGCGATGCAGCCATGGTGTTCCCCCTCGATCGGTAGGTGCGCCCGGCCGCGGTCGTCGCGGGTGGCGATACACCCGAGCGCTCTAAAGCAGCCAGTGGCTGCGTTAGGAGACTGTAAGGAGAGGGTCCCGTAAACGCAAGTCCCGACTGCGTTAAGGTGGGGGCATGAACGAGCGACAGCGAGCCCGGCGGCCCGGCGGGCGCAGCGCCCGCGTCGGCGCGCAGGTGCACCGGGCCGTCACCGACCTGATCAGTGAGCGCGGCTACGGCAACTTCACCGTCGGCGAGGTCGCAGCCCGCGCGGGCGTGGCCGACAGCAGCGTCTACCGCCGGTGGGGCAGCCTGGAGACCCTGCTCACCGACGTGGCGCTCACCCGCCTCAACGCGCAGTCGCCGATGCCCGACACCGGGAGCCTCGCCGGCGACCTGCGCACTTACGCGGCCCAAGTGGCCCGTGAGATCACCGGACCCGACGGCCTGTTGTTGGTGCGCCTGGCCGTCGCCCTGTCAAGCACCGGTCAGCAGGGCCTGCAGGCTCGTGACGCCCTCCGCGACGAACGCACCCGGCAACTGCGGTCCATGCTCGACCGCGCCGTCGAACGCGGCGAGCCCGCACCCGACGCGCTCGACGTGCTGGACCACATCCTGGCCCCGATGTACATCCGCGTCCTGTTCGGCATGGGCCCGCTCACCCCGGACTACGTCGACGGGCTGGTCGACCGATTGCTGTGACCGCAACCCGGTTCCTTGCCTGACCACGGAGGTCCCTGACCGGGTACGCCTTTCGTCCCGTGGTCAGCCGCACTCTGCGGCGAAGCCATCACCCGCACCGGACGCAGGCGGCGACTCGGCCGGGTCGCGGAACTGGTCTGGTTCAGTACTGCCGCGTCACTCCGAAGCGGGCCGGGCCGTATGTGGCAGAGCTCTCAGCACGGGGAGGCCCTGTCGGCTCGTCCGGCGGGGCGTCCGATGGTGCGATGCCTCGCACGCGGGTGCCCTCGTCACGGATGCCGTGAGCGTCAGGCGTGGCGCAGGCAGAGGGAGCCCCACTGGAATCCCGCGCCGATCCCGGAGAGTACGTAGGTGTCTCCTGGGAGCAGGCTTCCCCCGGTGAGGGTGGAGTGGAGCGCGGTGAACATGCCCGCTGATCCGGTGTTGCCCAGACGGTCGACGGTGACGGGAGCGCGCTCCGGGGGGATGCCCAGGGCGGTCGTCGTCTCGGTGAGGATGTTCAGGTTCGCCTGGTGCAGGAAGAAGTGCCGGACGCGGTCGATCGGCACGCCGGCGTGTCGGACGGCGTTCGTGATGCTCTCGGGCAGGCGGGCCGTCGCGGCGTTCCAGACGGCGCGGCCGTCCATGCGCAGGTAGTGATCGCCGGCGGTGACGGTGGCGCTGCTGGTCGGCGTGCGGGAGCCGCCGGCGGGGATCTGGACGCCGTAGGACAGCTGGGAGCCCAGGTCGTAGGAGAGCAAGCCCGCCCCGGGAGTGTCGGTGCGCGTCAGGACGACGGCGGCCGCGGCGTCCCCGAAGAAGACACCGGTGGTGCGGTCCGCGGGGTCCGTGACCCGGGAGGCGCAGTCGGCCGCGATGAGCAGGACAGTGGTGAGGGAGGGGTTCTGCAGCAGGTGGGCGGCGATCAGCATGGCTTGGACGCCGTTGGCACAGGCGGCCTGGGTGACGTCGAGGGCCAGGGCGGTGTGGGCGCCGAGGGCGTCCTTGACGATCAGCGCGGTCGACGGGAGCGGCTGGTCCCCGGTGTAGGTGGCGACGATGACCGCGTCCAGCCGGTGGGGCGTGACGCCGGCCGCGTCCAGGGCCGGCGCGGCGGCGGCGACGCACATGTCGGAGGTCGCCAGGGACGGGGCCAGGCGGCGGCGTTCCCGGATGCCGGTGCGGCTGGTGATCCACTCGTCGCTGGTGTCCAGGGTGCGGGTGAGCTCCTGGTTGGTGACGACCGCCGGTGGCAGGTGCATCCCGGTCCCGGCGACGGCGAATGGCACGGGCAGACCGGCACCGGTCTGGTGGAAGAGGGTCCGGTCCTCGGTGGCGGTCACGCCAGGGTGCTCCGTTCCCGTGCGATCGGTTCCCCTCGGGAGAAGCCCATGTCCGTTCCCTTCTTCGGCGGTTCGCCGGAATCGATCTCCACCGCTTCGGCATCGTTTCATGGAGCACTGATCGCAGACGTCGGATTTCCTTCGTCTGCGTGATGAAATGCTCAACCGCTTGACATGGTCGTCTGAGTGATAAGTGACCGCGAAAGTCCGTGCGTCAATCCTGTGATGACTCGCGTCGACGCCGTTCGAGTGGATCGGGGACGGAAATTCCTTACGCGGCCGACCCCGCGTCACCGGGCGCCGTGGTCTTCGGCCCGTTCGAAGACCTGCGGGGCCGCATAGAGTGCGAAGCGGAGAGGAGCCCAAGTCGCGCGTCACGGCCGACCTTTGCGCTCCCCCGCTCGACATTCCGCGTGCCAGCCAGCTCTTGGCGCCCTTTTCCAGTCGGAACGAAAGTTCACACGTGAGGCCACAGATCACCGACATGCACCAGATCACCGGACCACGCCAGGCCGTTGATCTCGGCAGAGCCCACCACCGCGCCGCCACCGCATTCGCTCACTCGCACAGGACCGACGGGTCCCTTCCCGTCCGGCAGGACCACTCCGCCCTGCGCGCCGCGCTCGCCGTCGCCACCGAGGACGCCATCGTCTACGACCTGGACGGCATCGGCCGCCAGTACGCCACCCTCTGCGCCGAACTCCCCGGCGTCGCGATGCGTTTCGCGATGAAGGCGTGCCCCGTGGACGAGGTGCTCGGTCACCTCGCCCGGCTCGGCGCCGGCTTCGACGCCGCGAGCCCGCAGGAGATCGCGCAGGCGCTGCGTACCGGGGTCGCCCCCGGGCTGATCCACTACGGCAACACCGTCAAGTCCGACCGCAACATCGCCGCGGCCTACCGGCTGGGCGTGCGCGACTTCGCCACGGACAGCCTGGAGGACGTCGTGGCGGTCGCCGAACACGCCCCCGGGTCGCGGGTGTTCTGCCGCATCGCGACCACGGGCGAAGGAGCGCTGTGGGGCCTCAGCCGCAAGTTCGGCTGCGCACCCGAGGACGCGCCGCGCGTGCTCGGTACCGCCCGCGCCCTCGGACTGGTCCCTTCCGGCCTGTCCCTGCACGTCGGTTCCCAGCAGATGACCGCCGAAGCGTGGGCCGTGGCGATCGACTCGCTGGCCGCCGTGCTCCGGGCGCTCGGCCGACGCGGCATCACTCCGGACCGGATCAACCTCGGCGGCGGACTGCCCGCACTCGGTGTCCTCGACCGGTGCGGGCGGCCGCTGGTGCCGCCGTTGAGCAGCATGTTCACGGCGATCCGCGAGGGCATGGAACGGCTGCGCGCCGCCCACGCCGTCCCGCTCCACTTCCTGCTGGAGCCCGGCCGGCACCTGGTCGCCGACCACGGTGCGATCCGGGCCCACGTCGCACGGCTCACCTCCCGGCACCGGCTCGACGGCACCCCCGAGCGCTGGCTCTACCTGAGCTGCGGCAAGTTCAACGGCCTGTACGAGATCGACCAGTTGCAGTACCGCCTGGAGTTCCCCACGCACCCCGGCGGACAGTTCGTCGATGCCGTGGTGGCCGGACCGACCTGCGACAGCGACGACGCGTTCGCCCAGGCGGGCGGTCCGGTACGGGTCCCGCGCGCGCTCGCGTCCGGCGACCCGGTCTGGGTCCACTCCTGCGGCGCGTACGCCACCTCCTACGCCACCCGCGGCTTCAACGGCTTCGACCCGCTGCCATGCACCTCGATCGGCGGCCGGGCCCACAGCGGAGATGACGCGTGATGGACACCAGGATCCGGCTGCTCCAGGACGAGGACTGGGACGACGTGGTCGCGCTGGAAGCGCTCGCCTACGCCGCGAGCGGCCTGTCCGAGGGCCGCGAGGCGCTGCGCTCGCGGCACCGCGTCTCACCGTCGACCTGCTTCGTGCTGGAGCACGCGGGCGCATTCGGTGGCTACCTGCTCGCCCTGCCGTACCCGCTGTTCCGTTGCCCGGACCTGAGCCTGTCCGAGGAGAGCGCGGCGCGGCCCGGTGATCGGGAAGGCAACCTGCACATCCACGACCTGGTCATCGCCGAGCGGGTCCGAGGCCGGGGCATGGCCCCCAGGATGCAGCGTCATCTGGAGGAGGTCGGCCGGCGGGCCCGCCACCGGTCCCTCTCCCTGGTCGCCGTGCACGGCTCCCGCCCGCTGTGGGCACGGCTGGGCTACCGCACCCGGCCCGAGGTCGCGCTGCCCGCGAGCTATGGCGCCGAGGCGGTCTACATGACGAAGTCGCTGGAACCCGCCGCCGCACCGCCCGCGTCCGCACCCGGTGCCCGCGCAAGGAGCTGATGCCGATGCCCGCACGCCCGGTGCCCCACGCCGCTCCCGACGGGACACCGGGGCATGTCGTGTCGGCCGCGGACACCGGCACGCCCACGCGACACCCGCATACCCGCGGCAGGAACGCGAGTGCGTCCGTCCTGCCCGGACACCCCGCCCCCTGAGCGGCGCTCCCGACCGGCCGGGCCGGCCGGGAGCGCCTTCGTCAGTAGCGCCAGCGGACGGCCTCGACGACCTCCGCGTCCGTGCACCCGGAGAACAGTTCCGTCTCCGCCCGCCGGACGGCCAGCACGGCCTCGCACAGCTCGGCGCCGAGCGCCTCCCGCAGCGGCGCCGACTTCTCGAACGCGTCGACCGCCTCCGGCAAGCTGGCCGGGAGGCGCTCGGCGGAGCCGAGGGCGGCGGGATCGCCCGGCGTCTCGGGCGGGAGCGGCAGCCCGGACTCCAGGCCGGCGAGCCCAGCGGCCAGCACGCCGCCGACCGCCAGGTACGGGTTGGCGGCGGCGTCGAAGCACTTCACCTCGGCATTGGCCTGCCCGGCGGCGGAGCCGGTGATCAGGCGCAGCGCCGCCTCACGGTTCTCCAGACCCCAGCAGCGGTAGGCCCCCGCGAAACGCGAGGGCACCAGCCGCAGGTAGGAAGCGACGCTGGGCGCGCCGAGGGCGAGCAGGGCGGGCAGCTCCGCCAGTACGCCTGCGAGGAACTGCTCGGCGTCGGGGTGCATCCCATGGCGCCCGGGGCCGCCGTGCGCGAGGTTGCGGCCCTCTCGCCAGAGGCTGAGGTGCAGATGACCGCCGTTGCCGAGCGAGCCCTCGGCGAAGACGGGCGCGTACGAGACCCGCAGGCCGTGGCGGGCGGAGACGGCCCGGATGGTGTGGCGCACCAGCATGGTGGTGTCCGCCGCCTCGACCGGCCCTTCGGCGGCGACCGATACCTCGAACTGCCCGGCGGCGTACTCGGGATGGAGCTGGAGCACGGCCAGCCCCTGGTCGGTGAGGACGCGCAGCAGGTCCCGCAGGTAGTCGGAGTGCTCGACGAAGCGGGTCATCCCGTACGCGGGTCCGAACGTCGCGGGCGCCCCGGTGGCGTCGGCCACCACCCATTCGACCTCGATGCCTGCCTTCACCGAGAACCCCCGCTGTTCGACCGCCTCGGCGGCCCGGCGCGCGAAGCCGCGCTGGCAACCGGGATGCGGGGTGCAGTCCTGCGCGTAGCGGTCGGCCGGCGCCCAGGCCCAGCCTGGCTGGGCGGCGAGCGGGACGAGCCGATCGAGGTCGGGGACGAGCCGCAGGTCACCCACCGGGCCGGTGCTCGAGGACGTGACGGCGAGGGAGTCGTCCACCAGGGCGAGGTCGAAGCAGGGCACCGCGCCCACGCCGTACTCGGCGGCGTGCGCCAGCCGGGCGCGCGGGACGGACTTCACCCGGGTGAGGCCGGCGTTGTCGACCCATCCGAACACCACCCCGTCGATTCCGGCGGCTTCGAGCTGGGCTTCGGCTGCCCGGGCCTGGGAGGCCCTTTCAGCCCGGGGATACGTGATGGTCATGCCGGCCATGCTCGTGTCGGCGGAAGCCGGTGGGCCACCGGCCGGCCGGGAGTTCACTCGTCCGTGCGGGGCGAATATCGAAGACCCCTATGAAATAGGTTTATCGGAATAATATGAAGAAGAGTACTCGCATGAGTGAAATCGGCCAGGTCCATTTGGTCTCATCGTGTGCGGCTGGACTACGGTGATCTAGGAGCGGACGGTTCACCACTTCGGCGAAGGAAGCCTCCAGGCAGGCCGTCCGGCACGGAATTCCCGACAACGGCGCAGACGGATTTCTTCCGTCGTTCTCGTCGCGCCTCCGGAATCAGCCGCGCCCTGGGCCCCTGTCCCGAAGTCGCGTGAAGAGGTTGGAGCGCCATGCCCCCCGTCGTCCCCCCGTTCCTGATCGGTCTCATCGCGGCCCCTCTGGCCAAGCGCATCCTCAAGCCGCTCGTGCGGGGTGTCATCACGACGTCCGTCGGTGTCGTCATGGAAGTCAAGAAGGCGGCCCACGAGGCAGGGGAGAACATCAACGACCTGGCGGCCGAGGTGGCCGCCGACGTGATGGCGACGCAGATCGCGTCCGCCGAGGGCGCGGCTCCGGCGGGCGAGGCGGCCAGGGCGGCGGACCGGGGCGAAGGGGAGGGCAAGATCCCGAGGACCCGCGCGACCACCGGCGCCGGAAAGGGGCAGTGACCCTCTGATGCCCGGTCCGGTCGGCTGCCCCGGCCCGGCCTCCCGTCGGCCGCACCCCCGTCCCCCTCGGGGTTTCCGTTCCCTCGCAGTGATCCGCCGTGCGCCGCACTCCGCCGCGCCCGCCGACGGGTTACCCGTGACCTCCGCGAACAGGTGATCGTACGCATGTCATCGCCAGTGGGCGCCGCAACAGGACTCCGGACTGTGGAAAGGGACGCGCGCCCGCGCTCGGTCACTCCTGGCCGCCAGCGCTGGGACGTGAGACTGGTGCTCGGACGGCCTCGGACGGCCGAACTCCTCGCCGCCGCGCTCTGTCGCATCCCCGGGATCACCGAGGCCCGGGCCAACCCCGTCACCGGCGGACTGCTCGTTCGGCACGACGCCCGGGTGGCCGCCGCGGACGTCGGTCGGACGGTACGCAGAGCGGTCACCGTGATCGCGGGTGACCCGGCCGGCGTCGGCGGACGTCCGGCGTCGGCCCGAGCCGCCGACGCGCCGGCACCCCGCCCGCACCACGCGCCGGTCGTGCGACCGGTGCTCGCGGTCGGCACCGGGGCCGCGGCGGCTGTCGCGCTGGTCAAGGGATCCGCGCTGACCAGGCAACTGGTGGCGCTGGGCGGGGTGGCCGTCGCGACCGGGACCGTCCTGCGCAAGGCATGGCACGGAACGGCCGACGCGTCCCCGGAGCCGGGCGGGCGCGCAACGTCCGACAGCGCCCCGGAGGCGGCGGGCCGGGGTGCCGGACGGCACCCCCTGCTGGAGATCGTCGGACCCCACCGCCGCCGGCTCTCCTGTGCCGCCGCCCTGTCCGTCGCCTGCCAGGTCTCGGAGGTCGCGCTCGGCACCTTCCTCGGCTGGACCGGACTCGTCCTCATCAAGGGCCAGGCAGCCCCGCTGGCCCGCCTCGGCCTGACCACCGCGTCGGCGCAACTCCTGGGCCTCGCTGGACTGGTGGCCGGCGCGTGCGCCGCCGTGGCGGGCCTCTCGTACGCGTCGAACCTCCAGTGGCGCCGGCTCGGCCAGGACGTCGAGCACGACTGGCGCAGCCGTACGTACCGGCACGTCCAGCACCTCGAACTGCGGAACCTGGAGGGCGAGCGGACCACCCGGGTGGCCGGCGCGCTCACCGACGACGTCGGCCAGCTGGGCGCCTTCTTCGCCGGCCCGGCCAACGAGGTGCTGCAACTGGGCACCAGCCTGGCTCTCCTGGTCCCGGCGTTCCTGCTGCTGGCCCCGCAGATCGCCTGGATCGCGTTCCTGCCGATCCCGGTCGTCGCCTGGCTGTCGCTGCGCCACCAGGACAAGGCCGCGGCCGACTACGCCGTCACCGGCGAGCGGCGGGCCCGGCTGGGCAGCCAGGTGATCAACTCGCTGGAGGCCGGCGCCACCGTCAAGAGCTTCTGCACCGAGGACCACGAGGCCGAGCGCATCGACGAGTTGAGCGAGGCCGCCCAGGAGAGCAGCCGACGGACCGATCGCAGCACTGTTCGCCACGCCGAGACCGTCCGGGCCTGCACCACCGCGTCGATGGCCGGCACGCTGCTGATCGGCGGCCGTTCGGTGCTCAACGGCACCCTGCGCTTCGAGGTGTTCAGCCCGCTGATCGGGCTGCCCCAGATGCTGCTGATGCGGATGAGCCGGCTCGGCGGCATCGTCGACCAGTACCAGCGCACCCTCGCCTCCTACGACCGGGTCCAGCGGCTGCGGGCCCTGCCTGTCGAGGCCGACGGCACGGGCGGAACGCTCGCCGCCGACCAGGTGCGCGGCGACATCGTCCTGGACCGCGTGTCCTTCGCCTACCCCGGTCGCGTCCCGGCGCTGGAAGACCTCTCGATGACCATCCCGGCCGGGCAGGTCACCGCCCTGGTCGGCGCCACCGGCTCGGGCAAGACCACGATCGCCAGGCTGCTGATGCGGTTCCAGGACGCGGACAGCGGCAGCGTCCTGCTCGACGGGCGGGACGTGCGCGAGCTGTCGCGGCACGACGTGCGCCACGCCATCGGGTTCGTCGCCCAGGACCCGTTCCTCTTCGACGGCACCATCGCCGACAACATCCGCTACGGCACCTTCGACGCCTCGGACGAGGCAGTGGTCGAAGCGGCCAGGACCGCCGAGGCCCACCCCTTCGTCGCGGCGCTGCCCGACGGCTACGAGACGGTGATCGGAGAGCGCGGCGCGGCGCTCTCCGGCGGACAGCGCCAGCGGATCGCGCTGGCCCGCGCCATCCTCAAGAACGCGCCGGTCGTCATCCTCGACGAAGCCACCTCCGCCGTGGACAACGAGACCGAGGCCGCCATCCAGCGCACGCTCCGCGGCTTCGCGGCCGACCGGACCATGCTGGTCATCGCCCACCGGCTCTCCACGGTCCGCCACGCCGACCGTATCTACGTCATGGACGCCGGGGGCGTCGTGGCCGAGCAGGGCACCCACGACGAACTCCTCGCGCGGCACGGACTCTACGCGTCCCTCTGGCAACTCCAGGCCGGCGAACCCGCCGCCTGACCCCCGTCCCCGCCCGGCCGACCGCGTGACGGCACCTCGGTCGGCGCGCTCCGGCGTGCCCTGTCACCACGCTGCCCAACCTTCGGAGGTACCCCCATGTCCCGTCGCGATGGTGACGCCCTTCCGCTGACCGCGGCCCAGCGCGAGATCTGGCTCGCCGAGCAGAGCGCCCGCACGTCCGTCCCGGGCTACCGCGTCGGCGAGTGCCTGGAGATCCACGGCCCGGTGGACCGGGAGCTGTTCGAGACGGCACTGCGCGGGGTGGTCGACGAGGTCGACGCCCTGCACGTGACCTTCGCCGACGACGGCGACGGCCCGCGCCAGATTCTCCGGGAGAGCTGGGACTGGGCCCCGGCCCACCTCGACCTCAGCACCGAGCCCGACCCCCGGGCGGAGGCCATGCGCTGGATGGAGCGGGACCTGCTGCGCCCGCTGGACCTCGCCCGCGACCCGCTGTTCGGCCACGCGCTGATCAAGGCGTCGCCGACGGAGTACCTCTGGTACCTGAACTACCACCACCTGGTACTCGACGCGATCAGCAGTTCCATGCTCCGCCAGCGGGTCGGCGAGGTGTACTCGGCCCTGGCCGAAGGCGCCGCCGTGCCCCCCTGCCCCTTCGGCCCGCTGCGGGACCTGGTCGACAGCGACACCGCCTACCGCGCCTCCAGCGACTTCGCCGCCGACCGTGCCTACTGGACCGAGCGGTTCGCGGACCTGCCCGCCCCGACCCGGCTCACCGACAGCCCCGCGACCGACCCGCACCGCCCCCTCCGGCTTGCCGAGGAGCGGGAACTGCGCCGCCCGGACGCCCTGCGGGCGGCGGCAAACCGGTCCGGAGTCCGCTGGTCCCGGCTGCTGGTCGCCGCGACGGCCCTCTACGCCCACCGGCTGACCGGCGACCAGGACGTGGTGCTGGCCCTGCCCGTCACCGCCCGCCGCGGCGCCGACCGAGACCTGACGGCGGTGCCGGGCACGACCTCCAACGTGGTGCCGCTGCGGCTGACCGTGCGGCCGGGCATGCCCTGGCGCGAGCTCGTCGCCCAGGCGGCGCGGGAGGTCGAGACGGCTGTCGCGCACGAGCGTTACCGCAGCGAGGACCTGCTGCGGGACCTCGGCGTCCCCGGCGGCATCGGGACGGCGTTCCCGCTGATCGTCAACATCATGGCCTTCAACTCCCGGCCGGACTTCGCCGGGCACCCGGCCTCCGTGCACCACTTCGTGTCCGGGTCGACCACCGACCTCGCCGTCTGGGTCTTCGACTACCGCGACGGCAACCCGCCGCTGCTCCGGCTGCACGGCTCCCCCCAGGCGTACGGCCCTGGAGAGCTCGCCGACCACCAGCGGCGGATGCTCGCGCTCCTCGACGCCCTCGCGGACTGGGACGAGGACGAGCCGGTGGGCCGGGTTCCCCTGCTCACCGACGAGGAGCACCGCGAGCCGGCGGCGCTCGGCACCGGCCCGGTCGCGCAGGCCCCCGCCGCGAGCCTGCCGGAGCTGTTCCGGGAGCACGTCCGGGCGACCCCGGACCTCGTCGCCCTGGTATGCGGCGACGTCTCCCTGACGTACACGGACCTGGACGCGCGGGCCAACCGGCTGGCGCACGCCCTGATCGCCCGGGGAGCGGGCCCGGAGCGGCTGGTGGCGGTGGCCCTTCCGCGCTCGGCCGAGCTGGTGGTGGCGGTCCTCGCGGTGCTGAAGACCGGGGCGGCGTTCGTACCCGTCGACCCCGAGTACCCGGCCGCCCGGACGGCCCTTCTGCTCGACGACGCCCGGCCGGCCCTGCTCGTCACGGACTCCCGCGGTGCGCAGCGGCTGCCGCCGACCGGCCCCGCCGACCGGCTGCTCCTCGACGACCCCGGGACGGCCGCCCTGGTGGCCGCCTGCCCGGCCGACGACCCGGGAGTGGCCATCGCCCCGGACCACCCCGCGTATGTCATCCACACCTCCGGCTCCACCGGACGTCCCAAGGGCGTGCTGCCCACCCACGGCGGCCTGCTCGACCTGCTCACCGACCTCCGACAGCAGCACTTCGCGCCGGCGCTGAAGACGTGCCGACGGCTGCGGGTGGCGCTGACCACTTCCGTCTCCTTCGACGCTTCCTGGAACCAGTTGCTCGCCCTTTTCGCGGGCCACGAGCTGCACGTCCTGGACCACGCGACCTGGTCCGACCCCGACGCCCTCGTCGGTTACGCGGCGCGCCATGGACTGGACTACCTCGAAGCCACCCCCACCTACTTGCAGGAACTGGTCGCCCACGGGCTGCTGAGCGACCCGCGGTGGCGCCCGGCGCTGGTCGCGGCAGGCGGCGAGGCCGTCCCGCAGACGCTGTGGGACCAGCTGCGGTCGGCCGAGGGCGTGTCCTGCCTCAACCTGTACGGGCCGTCCGAATGCACCGTCAACTCGGTGATCGCGCCGATGGGGTCGAGCCCGCGCCCGGTGATCGGCAGGCCGGTCACCAACACCCGGCTGTACGTGCTCGACGGCGCCCTGCGGCCGCTGCCGACCGGTGCGCGCGGCGAACTGTACATCGCGGGCGCGGGGCTGGCGCGCGGCTACCTGAACCGGCCGGGGCTGACCGCCGGGCGGTTCGTCGCGGACCCGTTCGGACCGAGCGGGTCGCGCATGTACCGCACCGGCGACCTGGTGCGCTGGGACGCGACCGGAAACCTGGAGTTCCTCGGCCGCACCGACGACCAGGTCAAGGTCCGCGGCTTCCGGGTCGAACCGGGCGAGATCGAGGCCGTACTCGCCGAGCACCCCCAGGTCGCCCGGGCCGCCGTGACGGCGCGCACGGAACCGGGAGGGGAGGCACGGCTCGTCGCCTACGCGGTGCCCGAACCCGGCGCCACCCTGACCGGCGCCGCCCTCCGCGACCACCTGCGCGCCCGGCTGCCCCGGCCCATGGTGCCGGCCGCGTACGTGCTGCTGGACGCGCTGCCCCTGACCCCGAACGGCAAGCTCGACCGGCGGGCCCTGCCCGCGCCCGGGCCGGAAGGGCCCGCCGCACCGGGCCGCGCCCCACGCACCGCGACCGAACACCTGCTCGTCGGGCTGTTCGCCGAGGTGCTCGCCGTGCCCGACGCCGGACCGGACGACAACTTCTTCGACCTCGGCGGGCACTCCCTGCTCGCCACCCGGCTGGTCGCCCGGATCCGCTCGGCCCTCGGCGTGGAGCTGCGGCTGGGCGACCTGTTCGACGCGCCCACGGCGGCGGAACTGGCGGCGGCCGTGGACCGCGCGGGCCGGGCCCGCCCGGCGCTCGTGCCCCAGGAGCGGCCCGACGTCGTCCCCCTGTCCTTCGCGCAGCGCCGCCTGTGGTTCCTGCACCGCATGGAGGGCCCGAGCGCCACCTACAACATCCCGCTGACCCTGCGCCTGTCCGGCAGCCTGGACGAGCGGGCACTCGAAGCCGCCCTCGCGGACCTGGTCGAACGGCACGAGAGCCTGCGCACCGTCTTCCCCGTGACCGACGGCGTGCCGTGCCAGCGGGTACGGACCGCGGAGGAGGCCCGCCCCCGGCTGCGGACGACCGAGACCGGCGCGCACGAACTGCCCCAACGGCTCGCCCGGGCCGCCCGGCACGGCTTCGACCTCGCCGAGGAGCCGCCGCTGCGCGCCGAACTCTTCCGGCTGACGGCCGAGGAGCACGTACTGCTGCTGGTCGTGCACCACATCGCCGGCGACGGCTGGTCGACGGGCCCGCTCTCGCGGGACCTCACGGCCGCCTACGCCGCCCGCGCCGAGGGCGCGAAACCCACGTGGTCGCCGCTGCCGGTCCAGTACGCCGACTACGCCCTCTGGCAGCGGGAGCTGCTCGGTGACGGCACGGACCCGGACAGCCTGCTGAACCGTCAGCTCGGCTACTGGCGCCGCCGGCTGGCGGGCCTCCCCGATCAGGTGGAGCTGCCGTTCGACCGGCCCCGGCCGACCGCGATGTCCTACCGGGGCGACCGACTGCCGGTGCGGATCGACGCCGAGCTGCACCAGCGCCTGCGGACGCTCGCCCGCAGCGGCGGTGCCAGCCTCTTCATGGTGCTCCAGGCCGGACTGGCCGCCCTCCTGGGCAAGCTGGGCGCGGGCACCGACGTCCCCATCGGCACACCCGTCGCCGGACGCACCGACGAGGCCGCCGACGACCTGGTCGGCTTCTTCGTCAACACCCTGGTCCTGCGCACCGACCTCTCCGGGAACCCGTCGTTCACCGAACTGCTCGGCAGGGTGCGCACCGACGCGCTCGCCGCGTACGCGCACCAGGACGTGCCGTTCGAGCAGCTGGTGGAGGCGCTGAACCCGGCCCGCTCGCTGGCGCACCACCCGCTGTTCCAGACCATGCTCGCGTTGCAGAACGCACCGCTCGGCGCATTCGACCTGCCCCGGCTGCGGGTGACGACCGACCTGGCGCCCACCGGGACGGCCAAGTGCGACCTGACCTTCATCCTCGCCGAACAGCCCGGTGGGGACGGCCTGTCGGGCGTGGTGGAGTACAGCACCGACCTGTTCGACGAATCCACCGTGACCGACATCGTCGAACGATGGCTGCGGCTGCTGCGCGCCGTCGTCGCCGACCCGGCCCGCAGGCTCGGCCAGGTGGACGCCCTGTCCGAGGAGGAGCTGCGGGCGCTGCTCCCGGCACCCGCCGGCCGGCACGAGGAGCCGCCGTCGGACAGCCTGAACGCGCTGTTCGAGCGGCGGGTACGGCAGAACCCGGCCGCCGTCGCCGTCACCGACGGCGACGTCTCCCTGACCTACGCAGAGCTGAACGCCCGCGCGAACCGGCTCGCGCACGCCCTGATCGCCCGGGGGGTGGGCCCGGAGCGGCGGGTGGCACTGGCGCTGCCGCGCTCGGTGGAGCAGGTCGTGGCGGTGCTCGCCGTGCTCAAGGCAGGCGGCGCCTACCTCCCGGTGGACCCGGCGTACCCCGCCGCGCGGATCAGCCACCTCCTCCGGGACGCCGGGCCGACGCTCCTGGTGACCACGAGCCGGACCGGCGACCTGCCCGGCGCGGACGCCGTGGACCGGCTGCTGCTGGACGCCACCGACCTCGACGGCCTGCCGGACACCGACCCGGCGGTCCCCCTCGACCCGCGGCACGCGGCCTACGTCATCTACACCTCCGGCTCCACCGGCGCGCCCAAGGGCGTGGTGGTCCCGCACCGGAACGTGGTGCGGCTGTTCGACGCGACCAGGGAACTGTTCGACTTCCGCGCCCAGGACGTCTGGACGCTCTTCCACTCCTACGCCTTCGACTTCTCGGTGTGGGAGCTGTGGGGTGCGCTGCTGCACGGCGGCCGTCTGGTGGTCGTCGACCACGAGACCAGCCGCTCGCCCGACCGCTTCCTGGCTCTCCTCGCCCGCGAGCGGGTGACCGTGCTCAACCAGACGCCGTCCGCCTTCTACCAGCTCACGCAGGCCGATGCGGACGCCCCGGAGACCGGGCGCAGCCTCGCGCTGCGCACGGTCGTGTTCGGCGGTGAGGCGCTGGAGCACGCCCGGCTGGCGAGCTGGTACGAGCGGCATCCGGACGACGCGCCGCGGCTGGTCAACATGTACGGCATCACCGAGACCACGGTGCACGTCACCCACGCGGCGCTCGACCGGACCGGCGCCGCCGCCGGCCACATCGGCACGGCCCTCGCGGACCTGCGGACGTACGTGCTGGACGCCCACCTTCGCCCGGTCGCCCCGGGCGTGCCCGGCGAGCTGTACGTCGCGGGCGCCGGCCTGGCGCGCGGCTACCTCGACCGGCCCGGCCTGACCGCCGGGAGGTTCGTGGCCGACCCGTTCGGCGCGCCCGGGTCGCGGATGTACCGCAGCGGCGACGTCGTGCGCCGCGCGGCCTGGGGGTCCCCCGGGCCCGCGGCTGGGGGAGGCAGCCTGCGCTACGTCGGCCGCGCCGACCAGCAGGTGAAGGTGCGCGGCTTCCGGATCGAGCCGGGCGAGATCGAGGCGGCGCTGGCCGCACATCCCGGCGTCGCCCAAGTCGCCGTCCTCGCCCGGCAGGACCGGGCCGACGACACGCGTCTGGTCGCCTACGCGGTGCCCGCCGCAGGGGCCGGCCCCCGGCCGGACGAGCTGCGCGCGCACCTGGCGGAACGCCTCCCGCAGTACATGGTGCCGTCGGCGTTCGTCGTGCTGGACGCGCTGCCGCTGACGGCCAACGGCAAGCTGGACCACCGGGCCCTGCCCGCCCCCGACCTCGCCCCGGCGGCCCACGCCCGCGCGCCGCGCACCGCGCAGGAGCGGATCCTGTGCGAGCTGTTCGCCGAGGTCCTGGGCGTCACGTCGGCCGGTGTCGACGACGGCTTCTTCGACCTGGGCGGGCACTCGCTGCTGGCCACCCGCCTCGCCGCCCGGATCCGAACGACGCTCGGCGTGGAGATGCCGCTGCGCACCCTCTTCGAGGCGCCGACCCCGGCCGCTCTGGCCGCCGCCCTGGTGGCGGCCGGACCGGCGCAGCCCGCCCTGGCCCGGCGCGAACGCCCCGAGGCGATCCCGCTGTCGTTCGCCCAGCGACGCCTGTGGTTCCTGCACCAACTGGAGGACACCGGCGCCAGCTACCACATCTCCCTGGCCTGGCGCCTGTCCGGAGAGCTGGACCGGCGGGCCCTGGAAGCCGCCGTGGCGGACGTGGTGGCCCGGCACGAGACCCTGCGCACCGTCTTCCCCACGGTGGACGGCGTTCCCCGTCAGCGGGTGCTGGACGTCGAGGCGGCCCGCCCGCGGCTGCTCGTGAGCCGGACGACCGAGGCGGAGCTGGCGGACGCGATGGCGCGGGCGCAGGCCCGGCCGTTCGACCTGGCCGTCGACGCACCGCTGCGCGCCGAGCTGCTCGAGCTGGCGGCGGACGAGCACGTCTTCCAGGTGGTGCTCCACCACATCGCGGGCGACGGCTGGTCGCTGGGCCCACTCGCGCACGGACTGACCACCGCCTACGCGGCGCGCCGCCTCGGCGAGGCGCCGCAGTGGGCCGAGTTGCCCGTCCAGTACGTCGACCACACGCTGTGGCAGCACGAGCTGCTCGGCGACGCCGCCGACGAGGACAGCCCGCTCGCCCGCCAGACGGCCTACTGGACCCGGCAGCTGGCGGACCTGCCCGAGCAGCTCCCGCTGCCCAGCGACCGGCCCCGCCCGGCCCTCGCCTCTCACCGGGGCGGATCCGTCCGGGCCGAGCTGGACACCGACCTGCACCGCGGCCTGCGCGAACTCGCCCGCACCCACGGCACCAGTCTGTTCATGGTGCTCCAGGCCGGGCTGGCGGTGCTGCTCAGCAAGCTCGGCGCGGGCGACGACATCCCGGTCGGCAGTCCCGTCGCGGGCCGCAGTGACCAGGCGCAGGACGAACTGGTCGGCTACTTCGTCAACACCCTGGTCTTCCGCACCGACACCTCGGGCGATCCGACGTTCGCCGAACTGCTGGGCCGGGTCCGGGAGACCGCGCTGGCCGGGTACGCCCATCAGGACCTGCCCTTCGAGTACCTGGTCGAGGTCCTCAACCCGGCCCGGTCGCTGGCGCACCACCCCCTGTTCCAGGTCATGCTGGTGCTGCAGAACGCCCCCCGCGCCGACTTCGCGCCGCCCGGCCTGCGCGTCGCCGACATGCCGCCCGCCTCGACCACCGCCAAGCTCGACCTGCTCTTCACCCTGGCCGAGCGGCACGCCGAGGACGGCTCCCCGGCGGGGATCGACGCTTCCGTCGAGTACGCCCGCGACCTGTACGACCCGGCCACCGTCCGGACGATGTGCGCGCGGTGGGTCCGGCTGCTGCGCGCCGTGGTCGCCGACCCGCGGTCCCGGCTCAGCCGGTTCGGCGTGCTCGACGCCGAGGAGCGCGCCCGACTGACGGCGCTGGGCGCCGGCCCGGCGGCCCGGCCCTTCACCGAGAGCCTGCCCGAACTCTTCCGGGCACAGGTGCGCGCGACTCCGGACGCCCTCGCGGTGGTGGGACCGGATGCCTCGCTGACGTACGCGGAGCTGGACGCGCGGGCGAACCGGCTGGCGCACGCGCTCCTCGCGCGCGGCGCGGGCCCGGAGCGGCTGGTGGCGGTGGCTCTGCCCCGGTCGGCCGAGCTGGTCGCGGCCGTCCTCGCGGTGCAGAAGACCGGCGCCGCGTACCTCCCGGTCGACCCGGGGTACCCGGCCGCGCGGATCGCGTACATGCTCGACGACGCCCGGCCGGTCCTGGGAGTGACCGACGCCCGCACCCGCGGCCGGCTGCCGCAGGCCGGTCCCGCCGAGTGGCTGGTGACCGACGACCCGGGAACGGCCGCGACGGTGGCCGCGTGCCCGTCGACCGACCCGGGCGTCACCGTCCATCCCGACCACCCGGTCTACGTCGTCTACACCTCCGGTTCCACCGGGCAGCCCAAGGGCGTGGTGGCGACGCACGGCGGCCTGGCCAACCTGTTCGCCGCCCAGCACCCGCTGGTCTTCCGGACGGGGGAGCGGATGCGGGTCGGGCTGACCACGTCCGTGTCGTTCGACGCCTCCTGCGACCAGCTGTTCGCCCTCTACGCCGGCCACGAGCTGCACGTGCTGGACGAGGCGACCTGGACCGATCCGGACGCCTACCTCGCGTACGCCTCGCGGGCCGGGCTGCACACCGTCGGCGGTACCCCGTCCTACCTGCAAGTCCTCGTCGACCACGGCCTGCTGGACCACCCGCGGTGGCGGCCCTCGTTCGTCGGCCTGGGCGGGGAAGCCGTACCGGAGCGGCTCTGGGAGCGGTTGCGGGCCGCCGAGGGCGTGTCCTCCCTCAACTACTACGGGCCGGCCGAGTGCACGGTGGACTCGGTGTGCGCGCCGCTTCGGCCGCACGCGCGCCCGGTGATCGGCCGGCCGCTCGACGGCGTCCGGCTGCGCCTGCTCGACGCCGCCATGCAGCCGGTGCCCGCCGGCGTGCCCGGTGAGCTGTACCTCGCCGGCACGGGCCTGGCGCGCGGCTACCTCGACCGGCCCGGGCTGACCGCGGCGCGGTTCGTGGCGGACCCCTCCGGCCCCGCCGGCACGAGGATGTACCGCACCGGCGACCTGGCGCGCTGGGGCACGGACGGGAACCTGGAGTTCCTCGGCCGCACCGACGACCAGGTCAAGGTCCGGGGGTTCCGGATCGAGCTGGGCGAGATCGAGGCAGCCCTGGCGACACACCCGCGGGTCGCGCGGGCCGCCGTGGTCGTCCGGCAGGACCGGGCGGAGGACCCCCGACTGGTCGCCTACCCGGTGCCCGCCACCGGGGCCGCGCTCCGGCCCGAGGAGCTGCGGGCGCACCTGCGCGAGCTGCTGCCCGACTACATGGTGCCCGCCGTCTTCGTCCCCCTCGACGCCCTGCCGGTGAACGCCAGCGGCAAGCTGGACCGGCGCGCGCTCCCCGAGCCGGACACCGACACGACCCGGTCCGGCCGGGCCCCGCGCACGCCTCAGGAACAGGTGCTGGGGGGTCTGTTCGCCGAGGTGCTGGGCGTGTCCGAGGTCGGCGTCGACGACGACTTCTTCGACCTGGGCGGGCACTCCCTGCTGGCCACGCGGCTGGCGGCCCGGGTCCGTGCGGCCCTCGGCGTGGAACTCGCCCTGCGCACCCTGTTCCAGAGCCCGACGGTGGCCGGGCTGGCCGCCGCGCTGGGCGACGCGGACCGGGCCCGGCTCGCCCTGCGGCGGGTCGAGCGGCCCGCGCTGGTGCCGCTGTCGTCCGCGCAGCGAAGGCTCTGGTTCCTGCGCCAGATGGAAGGCGCGGACTCCGTCTACAACATGCCGCTGGCGTGGCGGCTCACGGGACCGCTGGACGTGCCCGCCCTGGAGACGGCGCTGGGCGACGTCGTCGACCGGCACGAAACCCTGCGCACGCTCTTCCCGGCCGTGGACGGCGTGCCCCACCAGCGGGTGCTGCCCCCCGCGCAGGCGCGCCCGGCGCTGTCGGTCGTCCCGGCCGACGAGACGGACCTGCCGGACCTGCTGGCGCGGGCCGCGACCTGGGGATTCGACCTCGCGACCGAACCGCCGCTGCGCGCCGAGGTCTTCCGGGTCGCGGCCGACGACCACGTGCTGCTCCTGGTGATCCACCACATCGCCGGCGACGGCTGGTCGCTGGGCCCGCTCGCCGCCGACCTGGCCACCGCGTACGCGGCACGCCGCGCGGGCGAGGAGCCGCGGTGGGCACCGCTGCCCGTGCAGTACGCCGACTACACCCTGTGGCAGCGGGAACTGCTCGGTGACCCGGCAGACCCGGACAGCCTGTTCGCCCGCCAGCGGGCCTACTGGACGGAGCGGCTGGCGGACCTGCCGGAGCAGCTCCGGCTCCCCGCCGACCGCCCCCGCCCCGCGGCCTCCTCCTGGTCCGGGGGCCGGCTCCCGATCACCCTGGACGCCGACCTGCACGCCGGCCTGGTCCGCGTGGGCCGGGAGCGCGGCGCCAGCGTGTACATGGTGCTCCAGGCCGCGCTGGCGGCCTTGCTGGACAAGCTCGGTGCCGGGCAGGACATCCCCGTCGGCGGTCTGATCGCCGGGCGGACCGACCAGGCTCTGGACGACCTCGTCGGCTTCTTCGTCAACACCCAGGTCCTGCGCACCGACACCGGCGGCGACCCGACCTTCACCGAGCTGCTCGGCCGGGTCCGGGAGGGAGCACTGGCCGCCTACGCGCACCAGGACCTGCCCTTCGAACACGTCGTCGAGGCGTGCAATCCGTCCCGGTCCCTCACCCGCCAGCCGCTGTTCCAGGTGCTGCTCGCGCTGCAGAACGTGCCCGGTACCGAGTTCGCCCTGAGCGGTCTGACCGCCGAGATCTTCCCGGTGCGGACGCCGACGGCCATGTTCGACCTCGGCTTCCACCTGCTGGAGCGCGGTGGCACCGGCGGACCGGCCGAAGGCATCGTCGGGCGGGTCGAGTACAGCACCGATCTCTTCGACGCCGCCACGGTCGAGGCACTGGTCGCGCGGTGGCTGCGTCTGCTGGCGTCGGTGGCCGCCGACCCGGACCGGCCGCTGAGCCGGATCGACGTCCTCACCGCCGAGGAACGGCACGACCTGCTGGTCGCGCGCAACGACACCGCGCGCCCGGTGCCCGCCGTCACCCTGCCCGCCCTGTTCCAGGCGCAGGTCCGGGCGGTTCCCGAGGCTCCGGCGGTGGTGTTCGAGGACACCGTGCTGACCTACCGGGAGCTGAACCGCAGGGCCAACCGCCTGGCGCACACGCTGATCGCGCGCGGGGCCGGACCGGAACAGGTCGTGGCCCTGCGCCTGCCGCGCTCCGCCGAGCTGGTCGTCGCCGTCCTGGCCGTGCTCAAGACGGGCGCGGCGTATCTTCCGGTCGACCCGGACTACCCGGCCGCCCGCATCGCGTACATGCTGGGGGACGCCCGGCCGGCCGTGGTGCTCGACGACCTCGCGGCCGTCACACCGGACGGGGAGCTGCCGGAACACGATCCGGCCGTCGAAGCGGACGTGCGCCACCCGGCCTACGTCATCTACACCTCGGGCTCCACCGGCAGGCCCAAGGCCGTCGTGATGCCCGCCGCCGGCCTGCTGAACCTGCTGGCCTGGCACCACGAATCCGTCGGCGGCGCACCCGGCACGCGCACCGCGCAGTTCACCGCCCTCAGCTTCGACGTCTCGGTGCAGGAGACGCTCTCCGCGCTGCTGTACGGCAAGACCCTGGTGGTGCCGACCGAGGAGCAGCGCCGCAGCGCCGAATTGTTCGCCCATTGGCTGGACCGCCACGGGGTCGAGGAGCTGTTCGCGCCCAACCTGGTGGTCGAGGCGCTGGCCGAGGCCGCCGAGGAGGCCGGTCTCGCGCTGCCGGGGCTGCGGCTGATCGCCCAGGCCGGTGAGGCGATGCGGCTCGGTGGTGTCGTACGCCGCTTCCAGGCCCGGCGGCCGGGCCTGGAACTGCACAACCACTACGGTCCCGCCGAGACCCATGTGATCACCGCCTACCCGCTGCCGGCCGACCCCGCCGACTGCCCGCTGCCCGTGCCGATCGGCCGGCCGATCGCCAACTGCCGGGCGTACGTGCTGGACGCGGCGCTGCGACCGGTCGCCCCCGGCGTGCTGGGTGAGCTGTACCTCGCCGGGGCGGGTCTCGCCCGCGGCTACCTGAACCGGCCCGGGCTCACCGCCACGCGGTTCGTCGCCGACCCCTACGGTCCGGGCGGCGCCCTGATGTACCGCACGGGTGACCTGGTCCGCTGGCGGGGCGACGGCGAGCTGGAGTTCGCAGGCCGGGCGGACCACCAGGTGAAGGTGCGCGGCTTCCGGGTCGAGCCCGGCGAGATCGAGGCCGAGCTGGCCGCGCATCCGTCGGTCGCCCAGGTCGCGGTGCTCGCCCGGGAGGACCGGCTCGTCGCCTATGTCGTCCCGCCGGCCGCGATCGTGGCGAGCGCGGCGGAGCTGGCGGCGTACCTGCGCGACCGGGTACCGGACCACCTGGTGCCGTCCGCGTTCGTGCTGCTGGACGCGTTGCCGTTGACGCCGAACGGGAAGCTGGACCGGGCGGCGCTGCCCGCGCCCGCGCCGGACGCGGCCGTCGGCGTCCGGGCGCCGCGTACGCCGCAGGAGCAGATCCTGTGCGAGCTGTTCGCCGAGGTGCTGGGCGTGCCGCGGGTCGGTGTCGACGACGGCTTCTTCGACCTCGGCGGGCACTCCCTGCTCGCCACCCGGCTGGTCTCGCGGGTCCGCGCGACCCTCGGCGTCGAACTGGAGCTGCGCTCCCTGTTCCGGCACCCGACCCCCGCCGGACTGGCCGCCGGGCTGCACGACACGGGCGCCGCACGCAAGGCCCTGGTGCCCCGGCCACGTCCCGGGGCCATGCCGCTGTCGTTCGCCCAGCGCCGCCTGTGGTTCCTCCAGCAGTTCGGGGCCCCGAGCGCCACGTACCACCTGCCCCTCGCCCTGCGGCTCTCGGGCGACCTCGACCGGGCCGCGCTGGATCAGGCGCTGGCCGACGTGGTGGCCCGGCACGAGACCCTGCGCACGGTGTTCCCGCACACCGCCGGGATTCCGCACCAGCGGGTCGTGGACGCCGCCGAGGTCCCCGTCCCGCTGACCGTGCGCGCGGCCGGCGAGGCGGAGATGCCCGCCCTGCTGCGCGCCGCTGCGGTGCGGGCGTTCGACCTGACCCGGGAAGTGCCGCTGCGCGCCGAGCTGTTCGCCCTCGCCCCCGACGAACACGTGCTGCTGCTGGTCATGCACCACATCGTCGGCGACGGCTGGTCCATGGGCCCGCTCGCCCGCGACCTGGCCGCCGCCTACACCAGCCGGCGCGGCGGCGGGGCGCCCGCCTGGCCGCCGCTGCCGGTGACGTACGGCGACTACACGCTGTGGCAGCACGAGGTCCTCGGCGACGAACACGACGAGGACAGCCTGTTCGCCCGCCAGGTCGCCTACTGGAAGGAGGCGCTGGCCGGGCTGCCCGAGCAGGTGCCGCTGCCGGCCGACCGGCCGCGCCCGGCCACCATGTCGTACCGCGGCGACCTGGTGGAACTGCGGATCGACGCCGCACTGCACGCGTCCCTGCTGGAGGTGGCGCGCCGCTCGGGCGCGACCCTGTTCATGGTGCTGCAGGCGGCGCTGGCAGCGCTGTACACGCGGCTGGGGGCCGGGACGGACATCCCGATCGGCAGCCCGATCGCGGGGCGGACCGACGAGGCGCTGGACGACCTGGTCGGGTTCTTCGTCAACACGCTGGTGCTGCGCACCGACACGAGCGGGGACCCGAGCTTCGCCGAGCTGCTGGGCCGGGTGCGGGAGAGCGCGCTGGCGGCGTACGCGCACCAGGACGTGCCGTTCGAGCACCTCGTGGAGGTCCTGAACCCGTCCCGCTCCCTCTCTCACCACCCGCTGTTCCAGACCGGCCTGGTCGTGCAGAACGCACCGGGTGGCGACTTCGTCCTGCCGGGTCTCAGGGTCACCGGCATCCCCGTGCTCACCGGGACCGCACGGCTCGACCTGACCTTCGGGTTCGCGGAGGAGCACGGGCCGGACGGCGCGCCGGCCGGGCTCAGCGGCGCGGTCGAGTACAGCACCGACCTGTTCGACCGCGCGACGGTCGAGGCACTGGCCGCCCGCTGGACCAGACTGCTGGCCGCGGTCGTCGCCGCGCCGGATCTGCCGATCGGCGGGATCGACCTGTTGTCCGCCGACGAGCGCCGCGAGCTGCTGCCCGCCGCCGGGGGCGAGGCGGCCGGGCTGAGCCTGCCGGCGCTGTTCGCCGCCCAGGCGGCACGGACGCCGGACGCGGTCGCGCTGGTGTGCGGGGACGTCGAGCTGACGTACCGGCAGCTCGACGTCCGCGCGAACCGGTTCGCGCACGCGCTCAGGGCGCGGGGCGTGGGCCCGGAACACGTCGTGGCGGTGGCGCTGCCGCGGTCGGTGGAGTCGGTGGTCGCGGTCCTGGGCACGCTGAAGGCCGGGGCCGCGTACCTGCCGGTGGATCCGGCGTACCCGGCGGCACGGATCGCGTACATGCTGGACGACGCCCGGCCGACGGTGGTCGTCGACGACCCGGCCCTGGTGGCCGGAGCCGCCGGCCTGCCGGAGACCGATCCGGGTGTCGCGGTGGACGCCCGGCACCCGGCCTACGTGATCTACACCTCGGGTTCGACGGGCCGCCCCAAGGGCGTGGTGGTGAGCCACGCCGGCGTGTCGGGCCTGGTGGCGGCGCAGGCCGACCGGCTCGGCGTGGCGCCGGGCAGCCGAGTGCTCCAGTTCGCCTCGCCCAGCTTCGACGCGTCCTTCTGGGACCTGTGCGCTGCCGTCCTCACCGGCGCCGCCCTCGTCCTGGCCCCGTCCGACAGCCCGCTGGAGGCCCTGACGGACCGCCGGTTCGGCGTCACCCACGTGACCCTTCCGCCGTCGGCCCTTGCCGCGGTGGACGGCGCCGACCTCACGGCCACCACCCTGGTCGTCGCGGGCGAGGCGTGCGCGCCGGAGCTGGTGGCCCGCTGGGCGCCGGGCAGGCGCGTGATCAACGCCTACGGTCCGACCGAGACCACCGTGTGCGCGACCATGAGCGACCCGCTGTCCCCGGGGGCCGGCGCACCGCCGATCGGCCGGCCGGTCGCGGGCTTCCGGGTGTACGTCCTCGACGAGCGGCTACGCGTCGTTCCGCCCGGTGTCGCGGGGGAGCTGTACGTCGCGGGCGCCGGCCTGGCGCGCGGGTACCTGAACCGGCCGGGCCTGACGGCCGGGCGGTTCGTCGCCTGCCCGTTCGGCCCGGCGGGTGCGCGGATGTACCGCACCGGGGACGTGGTGCGTCGGCGTACCGACGGCGAGCTGGAGTACGTCGGCCGCGCCGACGACCAGGTGAAGGTGCGCGGCTTCCGGATCGAGCTCGGCGAGGTCGAGGCGGCGCTGGCCGAGCACCCGGACGTCGCCCGGGCCGCCGTGCTCGCCCGGGACGACCGGCTCGTCGGCTACGCCGCGGCCCGTCCCGGCGTCGCCGTCCGCCCCGCGGAGCTGGCGGCGTACCTGCGCGACCGGCTCCCCGACTACCTGGTGCCGTCCGCGTTCGTGCTGCTGGACGCGTTGCCGTTGACGCCGAACGGGAAGCTGGACCGAGCGGCGCTGCCCGCGCCCGCGCCGGACGCGGCCGTCGGCGTCCGGGCGCCGCGCACGCCGCAGGAGCAGATCCTGTGCGAGCTGTTCGCCGAGGTGCTGGGCGTGCCGCGGGTCGGTGTCGACGAGGACTTCTTCGAGCTGGGCGGACACTCCCTGCTCGCCACCCGACTGGCCGCACGGGTGCGTTCGGTGCTCGGCGTGGAGGTGGGACTGCGCGCCCTCTTCCAGGCGCCCACCGTGGCCGGCCTGGCCGAGGCACTGAACGAGGCCGGCCGCACCCGCCCGGCACTGACCCGGCGCGAGCGGCCGGCGGCGGTGCCCCTGTCCTTCGCCCAGCGCCGCCTGTGGTTCCTGCACCGCATGGACGGCGCCGCCGCGACCTACCACATCCCGCTCGCGCTCCGGCTGACGGGGACGCTCGACCGGACCGCGCTGGACGCGGCGCTGGCCGACGTGGTGGCCCGGCACGAGAGCCTGCGGACGGTCTTCCCGGAGGTCGACGGCGTACCCCGCCAGCTCGTCCTCGACCCGGCCACGGCCCGGCCCCGGACGCGACTGATCGAGATCTCGGAGGCGGACCTCCCCGAGCGACTGGCCGAGTTCGCCCGGCTGCCGTTCGACCTGGAGGACGAGGCTCCCCTGCGGGCGGAGCTGTTCGCGCTCGCGCCGGACACGCACGTCCTGCTGCTGGTGATGCACCACATCGCCGGTGACGGCTGGTCGACCGGCCCGCTGGCCCGCGACCTGGCCGAGGCGTACACCGCCCGGTTCGAGGGCCGCACGCCCAACTGGCGTGCCCTGCCGGTGCAGTACGCGGACTACACGCTGTGGCAACGGGACCTCCTCGGCGACGCCGCCGATCCCCGCAGCCGGTTCGCCGAGCAGCTCGTCCACTGGAAGCACCAGCTCGCCGACCTGCCGGAGCTGCTCCGGCTGCCCACCGACCGGCCCCGGCCGGCCGTGGCCGGGTGGCACGGGGACCATGTCCCCCTGGAACTGAGTCCCGAACTGCACGCCTCCCTGCTGGAGCTGGCGCGCCGCTCGGGCGCCAGCCTGTTCATGGTGCTCCAGGCGGCGCTGGCAGCGCTCTACACGCGGCTGGGGGCCGGGACGGACATCCCGATCGGCAGCCCGATCGCGGGGCGGACCGACGAGGCGCTGGACGACCTGGTCGGGTTCTTCGTCAACACGCTGGTGCTGCGCACCGACACGAGCGGGGACCCGAGCTTCGCCGAGCTGCTGGGCCGGGTGCGGGAGAGCGCGCTGGCGGCGTACGCGCACCAGGACGTGCCGTTCGAGCACCTCGTGGAGGTCCTGAACCCGTCCCGCTCCCTCTCCCACCACCCGCTGTTCCAGACCATCCTGGCCGTGCAGAACGCCCCCATGGGCCGCTTCTCCCTGCCGGGCCTGGACGTCACCACCTACGCGGTGGACACCAGGACCGCCAAGTTCGACATCGGTGTGAGCCTCGTCGAACGGTCCGGCCCGGACGGCGGGCCCGCGGGAATCGTCGGCGCGGTGGAGTACGCCACCGACCTGTTCGACCGCTCCACGGTCACGGCCCTCGCCGCACGCTGGACGCGCCTCCTGGAAGCCGTCACCGCCGACCCGGACCGGCCGATCGGTGCGATCGAACTGCTCGGCGCCGACGAGCGGCACCGCCTGCTGGAGCGGGGCAACGAGACCGCCCGGGAGGTGGCGGCCGTCCCGGTGCCGCGGGCGTTCGCGGCACAGGTGGCCGCGACCCCCGACGCGGTGGCACTGCTGTGCGGCGACGTCGAGTTGACGTACCGGCAGCTCGACGCCTGGGCGAACCGGTTCGCGCACGCGCTGATCGCCCGGGGCGTCGGGCCGGAGCAGATCGTGGCCGTGGCCCTGCCGCGCGCGGTGGAGTCCGTGGTGGCCGTCCTCGGCGTGCTGAAGGCCGGGGCCGCCTACCTGCCGGTGGACCCCGCCTACCCGCGGGCGCGGATCGCGTACATGCTGGACGACGCACGGCCGGCCCTGGTGGTCGACGACCCGGCGCTGGTGACCGGGGTGTCCGCGTGGCCCGAGACCGACCCCGTGGTCGCGCTCGACGTCCGGCACCCGGCCTACGTGATCTACACCTCGGGGTCGACCGGCCGCCCCAAGGGCGTCGTCGTCGGCCACGGCGGCATCGCGAGCCTGGTCGCCGCGCAGATCGAGCGCTTCGCGATCGAACCCGGCAGCCGCGTGCTGCAGTTCGCCTCGCCCAGCTTCGACGCCTCGGTGTCGGAGATCTGCACCGCGCTGCTGCGCGGCGCCGCCCTGGTCCTGCCGCCGACGGAGGATCCGGTCGCCGCGCTGGCCGACCGCGACCTGGCGCTCACCCACGCGACCGTGCCCCCGTCCGTCCTCGCCGCCGTTCCGGAGCACTCGATCGGGCTGTCGACACTGGTGGTGGCGGGCGAGGCGTGCCCGCCGGAGCTGGTGGACCGCTGGGCGTCCGGGCGCCGGATGGTCAACGCCTACGGACCGACCGAGACCACGGTGTGCGCGACCATGAGCGACCCGCTGACACCCGGCACGGGCGCACCGCCGATCGGCCGTCCGATCGCCAACGCCCGGGTGTACGTGCTGGACGAGCGGCTGCGACCGGTGCCGCCGGGCGTGGCGGGGGAGTTGTACGTCGCGGGCGCCGGCCTGGCGCGCGGGTACCTGAACCGGCCGGGCCTGACGGCCGGGCGGTTCGTCGCCTGCCCGTTCGGCCCGGCGGGGGAGCGCATGTACCGCACCGGAGACCTGGTGCGCCGGCGTACCGACGGCGAGCTGGAGTACGCCGGCCGCGCCGACGACCAGGTGAAGGTGCGCGGCTTCCGGATCGAGCCCGGCGAGGTCGAGGCGGCGCTGGCCGAGCACCCGGACGTCGCCCGGGCCGCCGTCCTCGCCCGGGACGACCGGCTCGTCGGCTACGTCGTTCCGCTCCAGGACGAGGAACGGGACAGCGGCCTGGAGACGGACCACGTGAGCGAGTGGCGGGACATCTACGACGCCCTGCCCATCACCCCGGAGGAAGCCGGCTTCGGCCAGAACTTCGTCGGCTGGAACAGCAGCTACGACACGAGCCCGATCCCGGTCGAGCAGATGCGGGAATGGCGGGACGCCACCGTGACGCGCATCCTGGCCCTGCGCCCCCGCCGGGTCCTGGAGATCGGTGTCGGCACCGGGCTGCTGCTCTCGGGGATCGCGCCGCACTGCGAGACCTACTGGGCGACGGACTTCTCCGCCACGGCGATCGACGCGCTGAGCGCCCAGATCGCCCGCCGGGACGACCTGGCCGGGCGGACCGTGCTCCAGACCCGCCCGGCGCACGACACCGACGGCCTGCCGACCGGGCACTTCGACACCGTCGTGATCAACTCGGTGGTGCAGTACTTCCCGTCCGCCGACTACCTCGCGGACGTGATCGGGAAGCTGATGAAGCTGCTCGCGCCCGGCGGCACGCTCTTCGTCGGCGACGTGCGCAACCTGCGGCTGCTGCGCCCGCTGGCCACCGCGGTCCAACTGCACCGGACCGGCGCCGACGGCGACCTCGCGGCGGTGCGCCGGGCGGTGGAACAGGCCGTCAGGGTCGAGAAGGAACTCCTGGTCGACCCGGACTTCTTCACCGTGCTGCGCGAGCGCGGCACGGACGTCGGCGCGGTGAGCGTCGAGGTCAAGCGCGGCCGCCACCACAACGAACTGACCCGCTACCGCTACGACGTGACGCTGCACAAGCCGCCGGTCACCCCGGCCGCCCCCCGCCGGACGGCGGAGCTGGAGTGGGGGCGGCAGGTCACCGGGACGGACGAGCTGCGCGAGCTGCTCGCCCAGCGGCACGCGGACCTGCTGCGGATCACCGGGGTGCCGAACCGCCGCGTGGTGCGCGAGGCCGCGCTGGCCCGGGCCGTACAGGACGGCGACGACTCGCTCGCCGGTCTGCTGGAGCGGCTGCACGGCCCGGAGGACAGCGAACTGCCCGACCCGGAGGACTTCGTGGCCCTCGGGCAGGAGTTCGGCCGCTGGGTGGGCGTCACCTGGTCGGCCACGCAGGACGACGCCGTGGACGTCGTCCTCGCCGACCCGCGGGCGTGTCACGGCGCCCCCGTCGAGCCCTACCGGCCCGACGCCGGCGCCTCCAGGCCCCTGTCGTCGCTGACCAACCGCCCGACCGGCAGCCGGGGCACCGGCGCCCTCATCGGCGAACTCCGGGAATGGCTGCGCGGGCGACTGCCCGACCACCTGGTCCCGTCGGCCTTCGTGGCGCTCCAGGCACTGCCGCTGACGGCCAGCGGCAAGCTCGACCGCCGCGCGCTGCCCGCGCCCGACCTCGGGACGGCCGGGACCGCGAGGGCGCCGCGCACCCCCCAGGAACAGCTCCTCGCCGAGCTGTTCGCCGAGCTGCTGGGACTGGCCCAGGTCGGCGCCGACGACAGCTTCTTCGACCTGGGCGGACACTCGCTGCTGGCCACCCGCCTGGCGGCCCGGGTCCGTGCGACCCTCGGCGCGGAACTGGACGTCCGTACGCTGTTCGAGACGCCGACAGTGGCCGGCCTGGCGGCCCGCCTCGACGGCTCCGGCACGGCACGGCCCGCGCTGACCGCCAGGCCGCGCCCCGACCGCGTGGAGCTGTCCTTCGCCCAGCGCCGCCTGTGGTTCCTGCACCGGATGGACGGGCCGAGCGCCACCTACAACATGCCGCTCGCGCTGAGCCTGACCGGCGTGCTCGACCGCCCGGCCCTGCACGCCGCGCTCGCGGACGTGATCGCCCGGCACGAGAGCCTGCGGACGGTCTTCCGGGAGACGGACGGCGTGCCGCACCAGGTCGTGCTGGACGCCGAGCGGGCGTACCCGGAGCTGCCGGTGATCGCGCTCGACGAGGACCGGCTGGCCGAGCGGCTGGCCGCGACGGCACGGCGGGGCTTCGACCTGGCGGCACAGCCGCCGCTCCGGGCCGAGCTGTACGCCCTCGCGCCGGACCGGCACGTCCTGCTCGTCGTGGTGCACCACATCGCCGCCGACGGCTGGTCGATGGGACCACTCTCCGCCGACCTCGCGGCCGCCTACACGGCACGCTGCCGGGGTGAGGAGCCGCACTGGTCCCCGCTGCCGGTGCAGTACGCCGACTACACCTGCTGGCAGCGCGGCCTGCTCGGCGACACCGCCGACCCGGACAGCCTGTTCTCCCGGCAACTGGCCTACTGGAAGGACGAGCTGGCGGGCATCCCGCAGCAGGTGCAGCTGCCCGCCGACCGGCCCCGTCCGCCGGTCGCCACCCAGCGGGGCGACCGCGTCGCGGTCGCGCTGGACCCGGACCTGCACCAGGCGCTGCGCGACCTGGCCGCCGCGCGCGGCGCCAGCATGTTCATGGTGCTCCAGGCCGGTCTCGCCGCGCTGCTCACCCGCCTCGGCGCCGGCAGCGACATCCCGATCGGCAGCCCCATCGCCGGCCGCACCGACGAGGCGCTGGACGACCTGGTCGGCTTCTTCGTCAACACGCTGGTGCTGCGTACCGACACGAGCGGCGACCCCGGTTTCACCGAACTGCTCGACCGGGTGCGACACAAGGCGCTCGCCGCCTACGACCACCAGGACGTGCCCTTCGAGTACCTGGTCGAGGTGGTCAACCCGGCCCGATCGCTGTCCCACCACCCGTTGTTCCAGGTCATGCTGGCCCTGCAGAACGCTCCGGTGGGCGAGTTCGCGCTGCCGGGCCTGTCGAGCGGTCACCTGGAGGCGTCGACCGGGACCTCGCGGGTCGACCTGACGTTCAGCCTGGCCGAGCGGTTCCGTGCGGACGGCTGCCCCGACGGCCTGGTCGGCGCGGTGGAGTTCGCCACCGACCTGTTCGAACCGGCCACGGTGGAGCTGTTGTTCGCCCGCTGGGCCCGGCTGCTGCGCGCGGCGGTCGACGACCCCGCCCGGCCGATCGGCCGCATCGACGTCCTGTCGGACGAGGAACGCGGCCGGCTGCTGTCCGCGTCCACCGGCGCCCCGGCCGAGCTGCCCGAGGCCGCGCTGCCGGAGCTGTTCGCCCGGCAGGCGCGCGCCACCCCGGACGCGGTGGCCGTCGTGGCGGGCACCACCGAGTTGACGTACCGGGAACTCGACCGGCGGTCCAACCGCCTCGCGCGGGCACTGATCGGCCAGGGCGTACGACCGGAGACACCGGTCGCGGTGCTGCTGGACCGCTCCGCGGACCTGGTCGTGGCGCTCCTGGCGATCACCAAGGCGGGCGGCGCCTATGTGCCCCTCGACTCGCGCTTCCCTCGGACCCGGATCGAGCTGATCCTCAAGGAAGCCGGGGCCGCGCTGGTGCTCACCGAGGACGTGCTGACAGCGTGGGTCGACGGTGAGCTGGACTCGTCCGCCGTCGAAGTGCGCTGCGGCCGACAGCAGTTGGCGTACGTGATGTACACCTCCGGCTCGACCGGCCGGCCGAAGGGCGTGGCCGTCACCCACCAGGACGTCGTGGGCCTCGCGCTCTCGCCCGAGTGGCGGGGTGGCGGACACGAGCGGGTGCTCATGCACTCCCCGACCGCCTTCGACCTTTCGACCTACGAGCTGTGGGTGCCGCTGCTGAGCGGCGGCACGGTCGTGGTCGCACCGCCCGAGCGGCTCGACCTCGACCTGCTGCAGCACACGATCAGCAGGCACGGGGTGACCGGACTGTGGCTGACGGCGGGCCTGTTCCGCCTGGTCGCCGAGGAGCGGCCGGACCTGCTCGCGGGAGTGCGCGAGGTGTGGACCGGCGGCGACGTGGTCTCCCCGGCCGCCGTCGCCCGGGTGCTCCGGGCCTGCCCCGGCATCGAGGTGGTCGACGGCTACGGACCCACCGAGGCGACGACCCTGGCCACCTTCCATCCGGTGCGCGACCTCCCCGAGAACGCCCCGACCGTGCCGATCGGCCGGCCCATGGCGAACATGCGCGCCTACGTGCTCGACGCGCACCTGCGCCCGGCGCCCGCGGGCCTGGTCGGTGAGCTGTACCTCGCCGGGACGGGTGTGGCCCGGGGCTATCTCGACCGGCCCGGCCTGACGGCGGAGCGCTTCACCGCCGACCCGTTCGGGCCGCCCGGCAGCCGGATGTACCGCACCGGCGACCTGGCGCGGTGGACGTCCGAGGACACCCTCGAGTTCGCCGGACGCTCCGACCACCAGGTCAAGCTCCGAGGGCTGCGCATCGAGCCCGGCGAGATCGAGGCGATCCTCGCGAGCTGCCCCGGCGTCGCCCAGGCGGCCGTCGTCGCCCGCGAGGACCGGCCCGGGGACAAGCGGCTCGTCGCCTACCTGGTGCCCGCGCCCGAGGGCGCGCCCGAGACGGCCGAGCTCGCCGGGCGCCTGCGCCGCGACCTGCCCGACTACATGGTGCCGGCGGCCTTCGTCACCCTGGACACGCTGCCGCTGACCGCCAACGGCAAGCTCGACCGGGCCGCCCTGCCCGCCCCCGAATACGGGGCGACCGGCGCCGGACGCGGCCCGAGGACGCCGCGGGAACAGCTCCTGTGCGACCTCTTCGCCGAGGTCCTCGGCCGGGAACAGGCGCGCATCGACGACAACTTCTTCGATCTGGGCGGGCACTCGCTGCTCGCCGCCCGCCTGGCCTCCCGCGTCCGCGAGACCCTTGGCCTGGAGCTGGGCCTGCGCATGCTGTTCGAGGCGCCGACCGTGGCCGGTCTCAGCGAGCGCCTGGTCCTGGACGACCCCGAGGACGCCCTGGACGTCGTCCTGCCGCTGCGGTCGAGCGGGACCGGCACGCCGCTGTTCTGCGTCCACCCCGGCGGCGGCATCAGCTGGTCGTACAGCGGGCTGCTCAACCACATCGGTCCCCAGCACCCGGTCTACGCGATCCAGGCGCGCGGCCTCGGCCGCCCCGAACCCCTGCCCGCCTCCTTCGAGGAGATGGCGGCCGACTACGCCGACCAGATCCGCAAGATCCAGCCCCAGGGCCCGTACCTGCTGCTCGGCTGGTCCGCCGGCGGGCTGATCGCCCACGCCCTCGCCTGCGAGCTGCAGGCGCGCGGCGAGCGGACCGCGTTGCTGGCCGTCCTGGACGCCTACCCGGTGAAGGACGTGCGGTTCGAGGAGACGCCCGTACCCACCGAGCGGGACGTGCTCGTCGGCGTGCTCGACGTCGATCCCGACGAGCTGGGCGACCGGGAACTGACCTACGCCGAGGTCGCCGAGGTCCTGAACCGACGGGGCAGCGCCCTGCAGGGTCTGACGGAACGGCAGATCGAAGTCATCGTCCACATCATGATCAACAACGCGAAACTGGCGGTCGACTTCGTCCCCTCCGTGTTCGACGGCGACCTGCTGCTGTTCAACTCGACCATCGACCGCGACGGGAACGACGCCGGACCCGCGACCTGGCACCCCTACCTGACGGGCCGGATCACGTCCCACGAGATCACCACCCGGCACAACAAGATGACCGAAGCCGGCTCACTGGCCCAGATCGGACCGATCCTGGCCGCCCGCCTGGCCGAGGCCACCGGTGACACCACCCCCAACCAGGAGGAATGACCCATGACCAACCCGTTCGACGACCAGGACGGCACCTTCCTCGTGCTCGTCAACGACGAGAACCAGCACTCGCTGTGGCCCCAGTTCGCCGACGTCCCCGACGGGTGGACCGTCGCCCACGGCCCCGACACCCACGCCGCCTGCCTGGAGTACGTCGAGCGCTCGTGGACCGACATGCGGCCCAAGAGCCTCGCCGACGCCATGAACGCCCAGCAGTAGCGCGGTCCGTGGTGCACCTGACCGAATCCACCGACGAGGCCCGCGACGGCGCGGGCCTCGCCCGGTCCGACGACCTCGCCGCGGCCCTGCTCACGGACGAGGCCCGCCGGGATCCGTACCCCTTCTACGCCCGCATGCGACGCGAGGACCCCGTCCACCGCAGCGCCCAGGGCATCTGGTACCTCACCCGGTACGCCGACGTCGAGGCGGCACTCGGCGACCTCCGGTTCTCCAACGACCGGGACCGGATGACCCGCGCCTACACCGCGCTCGGCGGGGACCTGAAGGCGTTCAGCCGGCTCACCGACCGGCTCGGCCGGGTCATGAGCAACACCGACCCGCCGGACCACGCCCGGTTGCGCAGGCTGGCCAACCGGGCCTTCACGGCCCGGCGGGTCGAATCCCTGCGCGGACGGGTGCAGGAGATCGTGGACCGGCTCATCGACGAGGCGGTCGCGGCCGGCCCGACCATGGACCTGATCGAGGCGGTCGCCTCCCCGCTGCCGCTGTCCGTCGTCTGCGAACTCTTCGGTATCCCGCCCGAGGACCTCCCCAGGGTCAAGACCTGGTTCCGGCGCTTCGGCCGGCTGAGCGAGGACATCGACAAGTCCGAGGCGGCGATCGCCGGTTACGAGGAGTACCTCGCCGGGCTCGTCCGCCGCCGCCGCGCCGAACCCGGTGACGACCTCATCAGCGCCCTGGTCGCCACCCAGGCCCAGGACGACCGGCTCACCGACTCCGAGCTGCTGTCCACCTGTTTCGTCCTGATCACCGCGGGCGACGAGACCACCACCCACCTCATCGGCAACGGCATGCTCGCCCTGCTGCGTCACCCCGGCCAACTGGCCCGGCTGCGCGCCGACCCGGCGCTCATCCGCCCGGCCGTCGAGGAACTCGCCCGCTACGACACGCCGACCCAGGCGATCGTCCGGGTCGTCGCCGAGGACCTCACGATCGGCGGGCGGAGACTGCGCGAGGGCGAGCTGGTGTACCTGTTCCTCGCCGCGACCAACCGGGACCCCGAGCGCTTCCAGGACCCCGACGCGCTCGACCTGACCCGCTCCGACGGCCGGCCCCTCAGCTTCGGTCACGGTCCCCACTTCTGCCTCGGCGGACCGCTGGCCAAGCTCCAGGCGGAGGTCGCCGTGGGCACGCTGGTCCGCCGGCTCCCGCACCTGCGGCCGGCCGACGGCGCGGTCCTCGACTGGCGGCCCAACCCGTTGCAGCGGCGGCTCACCGCGCTGCCACTCACCCACCGACCATGAAGAACGACGAAGGAGACGTGCCCATGGCACGACAATTCGAGGTCCGCCGGGAACACGACCTGCCCGCCCCGCCCGAACGGGTGTGGGACGCGGTCGCCACCGGCGCCGGCAACCTCGGCTGGCTGTATCCCATGGAGGTCGAACCGCGCGTCGGAGGGAAGGTGACGCGCGGCGACAGCACCGTCGTGGCGTGGGAACCGCCGCGCCACTTCGCGGTCCGGGCGGAACAGGACGGAGGGTTCTCGAACACGCTCACCTACCGTGTCGAGCCCGCCGACGGCGGCACGACCCGCCTGCGGACGGGCATCCACTGGGTGCACACCGGGGTCGTCGACGACGCCTGGGAGTGGGACACCAAGACGGACGCCGCCGAACGGCACGTCGACTTCTACCAGCACTCCCTCGCCGCATACCTGACCCACTTCACCGGCCGCCCCGCCGTGTACGTCAGGGCCTCGCGCACCGAGCGGACCGACGACCCGACGGACTTCGCCGCGCTGCGCCGACGCCTCGGCCTCGCCGACGACACGGCCGTCGGCGACCGGCTGTCGCTCGACCTCCCGGGGTCGGACGGCGGCACGACGGAGGTGGTCGTGGACTGGCTGGACGGCGACTTCCTCGGCCTGCGGGCCCCTGACGCGCTGTACCGCTTCTTCAACGGCAGTTCCTGGAACTGGCCGATCTGGCTGGGTCACCACCTGTTCGCCGAGGACGCGGACGAGGCGGCGGCCACCGAGGCGTGGAACGCCTGGCTCGACGGCGCCTGATCCCCGTCACACGACACGACCGAAGGACCTCTGGTGGAAACACTGCTCTACGCAGCCGAACTCGTCCGCGAGGACGGCACCTACAAACTCGTGGTGAGAGACGTGGTCCGGGACACCGTCCAGGTCACCCCCGTCCCCGAATCCGCAGTGGCGAAGCTTCCGACCTTCCTGTCGGTGCTCGGCGCCAAGCTTGGCTCGGCGCCGGCCCGCGGCCGCCGGTAGACCGCTCGCCGTGGAACGTGTGCCGTCCGGCACGTCAACTGCCGGACGGCACCGGTCCCGCACCGTGTCCGTCCCGGGGGTCGCGCCGCGCCCGGGGCAGGCGGTCGTCGGCGAGGTACGGGAAGTGGCAGGCGGCGCGATGCGGCCGGCCGGTCGCTTCCTCCTGCGGGTCCTGCACGACGCAGACGTCCCGCCCGGGGCGCCGGCCCGGTCCGACGGGGCAGCGCGGATGGAAGCGGCACCCGGTCGGCGGCGACGCGGGATCCGGCGGTTCCCCGGCGGGCAGGGGTTCCGCGGCCGGGCGTCCGCCGGCATGCAGACGCGGCACGGCGGAGAGCAGCGCCCGGGTGTAGGGGTGGCGGGGGCCGCTCAGGAGGTGCTCGGTGGCGGCGGTCTCGACGATCCGGCCGAGGTACATCACGGCGACGGCGTCCGACACGTGGCGGACGGCGGCGAGGTCGTGGCTGATGAACAGCATGGCGAAGCCCATGCGCCGCTGCAGGTCCCGGAGCGTCGTGAGCAGCGCCGCCCGGACCGACACGTCGAGGGACGAGGTGATCTCGTCGGCGATGAGCACCGTCGGGCCCACGGCGAGCGCGCGGGCGAGGGCGACCCGCTGGCGCTGGCCGCCCGAGAGCTGCCGCGGCAGCCGGTCGGCGCAGCCGGCGTCGAGACCGACCCGTTCCAGCAGGCCGGCCACGCGCTGTGCGCGGTCGCGGCGATCCAGCCGGACGAACGCCCCAGCCGCTTCGGCGATCGACTGCCGGACCGTCATGCGCGGGTCCAGCGCCGTGTCCGGATCCTGGAACACCAGTTGGACCTGCCGCCCCAGCCCGCGCCGGGCGGCCGCCCGGCGCCCGCCGTACTCCCGCCCTCCGACGGTGATCCGTCCGCCGCACAACGGGTCCAGCCCGACGACGGCTCGTGCCAGCGTGGACTTCCCCGACCCGGACTCGCCCACCAGGCCGACCGTCGTGCCCGCGGGAACGACCAGCGTCACGCGGTCCACCGCCGTGACCGGCCCGAGCGGACCGTGGTGGCGGACGGTGGCCTCGTCCAGCTCCAGTCCCGGTCCTGTCCTCACTTCTGCGCCTCCTCGGACGCCTGCCGCGCACGGGACGGCGGCGCGGGCAGCGGTTGCCAGCAGGCCACGTCGTGTCCCGGGCCCAGCGGGGACAGCACGGGGCCCTCCACCGCGCACCGCTCCAGCCGGTGGGGACAGCGGTCGCGGAACGCGCAGCCCGGGGCCGTGCCGTACGGATCGGGCGGGCCCCCTTCGATGGCGTGCGGGGCGCGTCCGGGGTCCGCGTCCAGGTCGGGTACCGAGGCGACGAGCATCCGCGTGTACGGATGCCGTGCCCCGGCCGCCAGTTCGCCGGCCGGGAGGCTCTCCACGATCGTGCCCCCGTACATGACCAGCACCCGGTCGCAGGCGTCGGCGACCAGGGCGATGTCGTGGCTGATGAGGAGGATCGCCGTGGCGTCGTCGTCCCGGACCCGGTGGAGCAGTTCCATGATCTGCCGCTGCACGGTGACGTCGAGGGCCGTGGTCGGTTCGTCCGCGATGAGCAGGGCGGGACGCATCATCGACGCCGTCGCGATCGCCACGCGCTGGCGCTGACCGCCGGAGAGCTGGAAGGGGCGGGACCGGAGCAACCGGCGTCCGGCGGGCAGGGCGACCCGGTGCAGCCGGTCCAGCGCCAGGTCGACGGCCTCGGCCCGGCGGAGGCCCCGGTGCGTGCGCACGGCCTCCGTCATCTGCGTGCCGATGCGCAGGGACGGGTTGAAGGCGGAGGCCGGGTTCTGGAACACCAACGCGATGCCCGTGGCCAGCTGCCCGCGCCGCTCCTTGCGGGTCGCCGACCCGACGTCCGCGCCGAGGAACCGGTGGGTGCTCCAGGTCGCGCGTGCGCCGTCCGGCAGCAGGTCGGCAAGCGCGAGCGCGGTCATCGACTTGCCGGAACCGGATTCGCCGACCAGGCCGACCATCTCGCCACGCCGCAGGGCGAGGGTCACACCGCGGACGGGCTGGACCACCCCGTCCACGGTGGGGAGGTCGACCCGTAGGTCGTCCACCTCCAGCACGTGGTCCGCGGACGCCGGGCGGCCGGCGCGGGCCGGCCGGGCCGCGCGCTCTTCCTCGGGGAGCGGGTGGGCTCGTCGCGCGGCGGCTCCGGCCAGCATCTCGCCGAGCATCTGGAAGGCGACGGCGGCGTAGACGATCGCGATGCCCGGCGCGACGGCCGGCAGCGGTTCGGTGTAGATGCGGTCCAGGCCCTGGTTGAGCAGGAGACCCCAGTCGTACGCCGGGGGGCGCACCCCCAGTCCGAGGAAGCTCAGCCCCGACAGTGCCACGAGCGCCGAGCCCGCGGCGACCGTGGTGTTGAGCAGCAGTGGTTCCGCGATGTGGGGCAGCACATGGCGCAGCAGGAGCCGGTGACGGCGCAGCCCGAGTACGCGCGCCGCGGCCATGAAGTCGGTCCCGGCCACCTGGGCGGCGAGGGTCTGCGTGATCCGGGCGTAGCCCGGGGCGGAGGCGACGGCGAGCGCGATCACCGCGCCGCCCGCGCCCGCCCCGAAGAGGGCCGCGAGGAACATCGCGACGAGGAGTGCGGGGAAGGCCAGCAGGAGGTTGATCAGGGCTCCCAGCAGGCGGACGGCGCGCCGGCCCACGACGGCGGTGAGCGCGCCGAGGGCGGTGCCCGCGACCGCTCCGAGGAGCGTGGCGGCGACGGCGGGCAGCAGGGAGGGCCAGGTCGCCGAGAGCAGCCGGGCGAGCTGGTCGCGGCCGAGGTGGTCCGTGCCGAGCAGGTGCTCCGCGCTGGGACCCCGCAGCACCGCCGACGGGTCAGGCCGGTCGGCCCGCTCGCCCCACAGCACCTCCCCGGCGACGGCCAGGACGGCGAGCGAGGAGAGCATCACCAGGGTGGTCACGCCCAGGGGAGTGGCCCAGCCCGACCGGGACGCGCGGGACCGGCCGCGAGCAGTCGCAGGGGAGGCCGGGGAAGCGGAGGACAGCATCATCGGATCACGTCTTCCGGATGACCGATCGGGGGTCGAGCAGCGCCAGCGCGAGATCGACCAGGAAGTTCACCACGAGGACCGACGAGCCCAGCACCAGGACCGACGCCTCGACGACCGCGTAGTCCTGCGCGGCCACGGACTGCGCCATCGCCGAACCGATGCCCGGCCAGGCGAACACCTTCTCGACCAGCACGGTCCCCGCGATCAGGGCCGGCAGCAGGTTGCCGGCGTACGTCAGCGAGGCGGTGAGCGCGTTCGGCGCCACGTGGCACAGGTGGAGCCGGACGGCGGACAGCCGTTTCGCGCGGGCGGTGCGCACGTAGTCCGTGGCGAGGACCTCCAGCGTCTCCACCCGCACGATCCGCAGCAGGACCGCGGTCGGAGCCGGCGCCAGCGCCAGCACGGGCAGCACCCAGGAGCGGGGGCCGAGGTCCCCGGCGACGGGGAAGAGGGGCAGCGCCACCGACAGCCCCGCGGTCAGACCCGTCGCGAGGACGAAGCCCGGCACGCCCGCGAGGACCGAGGTGGTCGCGGTGAACGCCAGCTCCGTCCGCGGGCGCCGCCCTCCGCGCGTCCACACGGCGGCGAGCAGCCCCCCTGGGAGGGCGACGACGAGTACGCACACGAAGGCCAGGCCCGCGAGCAGCAACGTGGCCGGCAGGCGCGCCCCGACCAGGTCGGCCACCGGCTCGCCGGACACCAGCGACACCCCCAGATCGCCCCGGGCCAGGCGTGGGAGGTGATCCCAGTACTGCTGCGGCAGGCTGCGGTCCAGACCCAGCTCGTGCCGCTTCGCCGCCACCAGGTCCGCAGGCGCGTCCACGCCCAGCGCGGCCCGCACCGGGTCCCCCGGGATCAGCCGGATCATCGCGAAGGACGCGGTGACGACCACGAAGAGCGACACCACCAGCAGGACCGCGCGCCGGCCGCAGAACACCACCCACGGGTGGACCCGGGGACGGGCGCCGAACCGTGCGGACACGGTCGTCATGGGAACCTCCTCGACCGGCGGACGCCCGGGCGGCACGTCCGCCACGGTCACCGGTGCAGGCGAATGCTGGTCGGCACGATCCGGCCGCCCGGAGCGAGGCGGAACGTCGTCCGGTGGCCGTACACCGTGCTGGTGCCGTCGGCGACGGGCAGCACGTCGGCCGAGCGCAGGAGCGCCGCGGCGGCCCTGTTCCAGTCCGCGCAGCCGGTGTCGCCGGGCAGGTGCAGGGCCCGGGCGACGAGGCGGTCGTACGTGGGATTGGTGACGTGCGCGAAGTTCAGCTCTTCCGACGACGGCGGGCTGGAGAAGTACGGGACGAGCTGCGCGGGCAGCTGAGGCCCCGGCGAGCTGCCGACCACGACGTCGAAGTCGCCGCTCCCGTACATGGCGTGCACCACCGCGTTGCCGCTCTCGCCGACGAGGTCGACGTCCACGCCCAGTGCCCGCCACGTCACGGCCATCAGCTCGGCGACCGACGGAAGGGTGGAGCCGAAGTCGCCGCTGCTGAGCACCCGTAGCCGCAGTGGCCGTCCCCCCTCGACCAGCCGGCCCCGCTCGTTCTTCGTCCAGCCCGCCGCGCGCAGCTCCCGCACGGCGCCGGACGAGGGCACGTTCCCGGTGGCGACGTCGGCGTGGCAGAGCGAGTCGCGGGCGGTGAGATGGTGCGCGGGCGTACCCTCGCCGCCGATCGCCACGTTGGCCAGGCCCTTGCGGTCCAGGGCTGCCACCAGGGCCCGGCGCAGCACGGGATCGCTCAGCGGCCGGCCGGAGCGCTCGTTGAAGAAGGTCAGCCCGACCACGGTCGGCACCTGGACGGCCGTCAGGCCGTGGCCGGCCAGCCGCTCCCGGTCCGGGCCGGTCACCATGGCGATGTTCACCCCGCCCGTCAGCAGCAGGTTCGCCACCGTGGCCTCCTGGGGGACCACCTTCACCACGATCCGCGCCGGCTGCCCAGGGGCCGCGTTGCCCGCTCCCCGCGGCCCCCAGGCGTACCCCTCGCGTCGCGTGAAGACATACGGGCCTCCGGATGTGTAGTCGCTCAGCACATACGGGCCGGTGCCTGCGGTGCTCCTGTCCAGCGCCGCCGGATCCGCCAGCCCGGCGGGGCAGACGACGGGCAGCAGACCGATCGTCCGCACGATGAAGCTGTACGGCGACGCCGTCCGCACCGACACCTCCCGCGCCGCGTCGTCGGCCGACACCGTGAACGGCACGCCGGGCAGGGCGGTCCGGGCGCCGACGAGACGGTTGCGGGGGTCGCCGGCGTAGCGCAGGGACCGTGCCACCGCGGAGGCGGCCAGGGCCGTGCCGTCGGAGCAGGTCACCCCCTCGCGGAGGGTGAAGCGCGCCGAGGTGGCCCCGGCCCGCCACCTCTCGGCCAGGGCGGACACGACCCGGCCGCCCGGCGCGACCGAGACCAAGGAGTCGTAGGCGTACGGAGCCAGAGAGAGGCCGAACTGCGAATACGGGTGGAAACTCGGCGTCTCGGAGGCGCCGGCGATCGTGACGGTGCCGTCCACGACCACCGGAGTGCGCGTCGACGACACGTCACCACCGCAGCCGGCCAGCAGAGCCGACACGGCGGCCGAGGCCACGAGGGACCGGGCCTTGGGGGACCGGGCCTTGGGGGACGAAACGGGTCGGCGATGCATGGCGGTCATCGTGCCACCGCGACCGAGGGCGGCGGTGGGGCCTTCCGCGGACCGACGGGGACACGCCGGACGATGTCCCCCGTCCGAGCGAGCCCGCCCGACATGCGTTCCCATGGTCGTCAAGACGCCACGTCGTACTCGAACGGGTGAAAAAGGCGCGGAATGCCTATCCGCCTTTCTCACACCCCCATACCGTGTACTTTTCCGCGCCTTCTTTCCCCATCTCCACCAGAAGACAAGGATGTCGTGCCATGCCGCCTGTAGTACCTCCTTTCCTGATTGGTCTGGTCGCCGCGTCCCTGGTGAAGAGGGTCGCCAAGCCCTTGGTGCGGGGGATCGTCAAGACGTCGGTGGGCCTGGGCCTCGAAGTACAGCGGGCCGTCCACGAAGCCGGCGCGGAGATCCACGGCCTCGCGGCCGAGGCGAGCGCCGAGATGCGCGCCCTCCACGCGCCGCAGGCCGCGGCGATCGGCGGGCCGGCGCACGCGGGCGGGCAGGCCGACGCAGGACAGACCGGCGGACGGGGCAAGCCCGCCGCCAAGCCCCGCAGCGTCGCCAAAGCACGCTGAGCCCGCACCAGGGACAGACGCCCACCGAGACACCTCCAGGGAGACCGACCGGATGCCAGTGACCGGAACTTCCGCGGGGGGCACCGACGACAAGAAGTGGTTCCGTGTCCACCGGCGTACGGCCGAGCCCAGGCTCCGGCTGCTGTGCTTACCGCACGCCGGCGGCACGGCCCAGCTCTTCCACGGCTGGCCCGCACTTCTCCCGGCGGACGTCGAGGTGCTGGCCGTGCGCTACCCCGGCCGCCAGGACCGGCTCGCGGAACCCTGCATCGAGTCCATGGACCCCATGGCCGACGCGATCGCCACGGCACTGCGGCCCTGGCTCGATCGGCCACTGGCGCTCTTCGGGCACAGCATGGGCGCCTGCGTCGCCTACGAGGTGGCCCTGCGTCTGGAGACGCGCGGCTTCGTCCCCGCGCACCTCATGGTGTCCGCGCACGAAGCGCCGCAACGGGCCGAACGCGCCGCCCTGCACGAGGCCGACGACGCGACACTGATCAGCCACGTCCGACGCCTGGGGGACATGCACTCGGAGGCGTACGACATCCCGGAGCTGCGCGAGCTGCTGCTGCCCGCCCTCCGATCGGACTACCGGCTGATCGAGAGCTACCACCCCTCACGGCCGACTCCGGTCAAGGCGCCCCTCACCGCCTACGTCGGCCAGGACGACACGAGTTGCGCGCGCGACGGCGTCCGCGCCTGGTCCGGCCTGACCGCCACGGACTCCTTCGACCTGCGCGCGTTCCCCGGCGACCACTTCTACCTCGTGCCGCGGGAGGCCGAGGTGGTCGCGGACGTGGCGGCCCGACTCGCGCGCACCGGAGATTCCGGTCGACCGGCACCACGCATGGCGCCCGCGGAACTCCCGGGGGACGATGGCCCGACCGGCCGCTGAGCCCTGCGACGGCCGACCGCTGCCGCGAACGCACTCGGCCTCGGATCGCCGCGCCACCTTGTGCACGTGGCACGGGGGCGGGGCAGGCATCCGCCCCCGGACGCATGGTCGACGTGGGCGGCCACTGTTCGCGCGTGATCGGCGGTGTCGGCCACTGGGCGGCGGAGTGGTGTCGTGCCGTACACGGTGGCGGGTGGGTGGTGTCGGGGAGTTTCCTTGCCGTGCTCCTCGTTCGCGACGATGAACGGCTGGCAGGCGTGGACACCGCTGCCGCCTCCCCCGGCCGTGTGTGAAATGTGTCGGCCCGTTCGAGAGCTCTGCGTGATCACAACAAGGATGTCGCTACCCCCTTCTGGTGACAGAGCGAAGATCGGTTCGAATAGCGACTCTTGTGGCGATGGTGACCACTCTGGCGAGTGCCTGTTCAGGGTTCGGGACGGAGCCTGCCTCCCCAGTGGCAGTTGCCGAGACGGCAGCAGCCCGACCCGGGTGCGTCGTGCCGGAAGTGATCGGACACCGTGGCACCGCAGCTGATGAGAACACCCTGAAGGGGCTCCGGGACGCCGTAAGCGCCGGCGCAGCAGGCGTGGAGTTCGACGTGTGGTGGACGAGCGACGGTGTGCCGGTTCTCTCTCACGACCCGACGGTCGACCGCACCACAACCGGACACGGCGCGATCTCCAGCATGACTGCTGCAGAAGTCCGCTTGCTGCGTACCAAGAAGGGGGTGCCCGTGCCCACCCTCGAGGAGGCGCTGCGGTACGTGGCTGAGCAGCGGATGACGGCGATGGTCGAGTTGAAGCCGACACCGACGCCCGCGCAGGTGCAGTCGCTGCTCGCCGCCATCCGCGACACCCGAACCGCGGAACACGTCGTCGTGCACAGCTTCAACCGGGCGGCAGTCGACGCCGTACGCCAGGCGGCACCCGAGCTGCGCACCGCGCTCACGCACGACAGGACGGAAATCAGCGGCGTGGAGGCGGCCAGATACGGCACTTCGCTGAACGTCTCCCGGTTCTTGGCCACTCCGGAAGCAGTCGAGGACTGGCACGCGTCAGGGCTGCACGTGTACGTGTGGACGGCGAATCGGGCCCCGGACTGGGAGAAGGCGAAGTCCGCCGGCGTCGACGCAGTCCTCACGGACCGAGTGACCGCATATATGGAGTGGGCTCGTGCGGTGTGCACGCCCGAAGCGACGACGAGGCCGTAATTCTCGTTCCGAGGGTCCACTTGGGTCCGTGCGGGAGCGTCAGGCTTCGGGGATGGCGCGGCCGAAGTCCGCGAGGGTGACGGCCTCCGGCTCGGGCCCGCCGCGGCGGCCGGTCTCCAGGGCGTCGAGGGCGGTCAGCTCGTCCGCGCTGAGCTCGAAGTCGAAGACGTCGATGTTCTCGGCGATGCGGTGCCGCTTGGTGGACTTGGGGATGACCGAGCGGCCGTGCTGGAGGCCCCAGCGCAGCAGGACCTGGGCCGGGCTCTTGCCGTGGGCTTCGGCGATGCCGGTGACGGCCGGGTCCTGAAGGACGCTCTTGCGGTGCTCGCCGTAGCCCGGGTAGAAGGTGATGCCGCCGATGGGGGACCACGCCTGGTTGAGGATGCCGTGGGCGTCGTCGAAGTCGAGGACGGCCCGCTGCTGGAAGTAGGGGTGGATCTCCAGCTGATTGACGGCCGGCACGACGCCGGTGGCGTCGAGCAGCGCGGTCAGGTGGTCGACCATGAAGTTGCTGACGCCGATCGCGCGGACCTTGCCGTCCGCCAGGAGCTTCTCCAGCGCCCGGTAGGCGGCGAGGGTCTTGTCGAAGTCGGACGGCAGGGCCTGGTGCAGGATGAGCAGGTCGATGCGGTCGAGGCCGAGCTTGGCGGCGCTCTTGTCGAAGCCGTGCAGGGTCTCGTCGTAGCCGTAGTCGCTGATCCAGATCTTGGTCTCGACGAAGAGGTCGTCGCGGGGCACGCCGGAGTCGCGGAGAGCCTGGCCGACCTCGCGTTCGTTGCCGTAGGCGGCGGCGGTGTCGATGTGGCGGTAGCCGAGGTCGAGGGCGGCCGTGACGGCGGCCCTGGTCTCCTCCGGCGGGGTCTGGAAGACGCCGAGCCCGAGGGCGGGCATCTGGACGCCGTTGTTGAGGGTGAGGGTCTGCATCAGAGGGTCCTTTCCGTTCGGGGCGCCCGTGAGGGCAGGACGAGGATGGCGGTCAGCGGGTCGACGTGGTGTTCTCAGCGGCTCTCGGCGCGTCGAGGGGGCCTGGACGGTTCGGGCAGGTGACGTGCCCGGTGTCGCCGCTCCCGCGGGTGGGTGATGCGTGCACGGTGTTCCTTCGAGTGCGCGGTGGATTCAGGCCCGGTCCCGGGCCGCCAGTCTCTGGCTCTTCCCAGGTAACTGCATGTCGGGACGGAAGTGGGAGTCACTGTTCTTCCAGGTACTGGCAGTACCTCGCAGGCCCGCTCGGACGGACCTACCGTGGAGAGGCCGGCATGACATGCAGGCTGATCGGAAGGAGGCCGTCGTGTCCCAGTACCCGATGTCGGCACCGGCTCGGCGGCCCAGGCATCCGGCTCGCCGCGAACCGACGCCCCGCTGCGGGCATGCCGCGCCCACCGGCCCGCGCGTGCGGCCCACGGCGAGCCCGCTCCGCACCGGTCCTCGCCCGGCGCTGTCCGCCGCGGGCGGGGCCGACGACGACACCAGGATCTGAGCATGGCCGACAACATCAAGAAGGACGCGGCCGCCGAGGTGCGAGAGTTCCTGAGCACCCGCCGCGCACGGCTCACCCCGCAGCAGGCCGGGCTCCCGGTCTACGGCGGGAAGCGACGCGTCGCGGGGCTGCGCCGGGAGGAGGTCGCCCTGCTCGCGGGCATGAGCGTGGACTACTACGTCCGGCTGGAGCGCGGGAACCTCGGCGGAGCCTCGGACTCGGTGCTCGAAGCCCTCGCGCACGCCCTGCAACTCGACGAGGCCGAACGCACCCACCTCTACGACCTCGCCCGCGCGGCCGCACCGTCCGGACGGCGGCCCACGGCGACCTCGTCGCGGATCCGGCCGACGTTCATGCGTCTGCTCGACTCCATGACCGAGGTGCCGGCGTACGTCCGCAACGCCCGCTTCGACATCCTGGCCGCCAACGCCCTGGGCCGGGCACTGTACGCGCCGGTCTACGACTCACCGCTGTTCGCGCAGCGCGGGCCGGTCAACAGCGCCCGCTTCATGTTCCTGGACCCCACGAGCAAGGACTTCTGGACCGACTGGGACAAGGGCGCCGACGACGCCGTCGCCTTCCTGCGCACCGAGACCGGCCGCTCGCCGCACGACAAGGCGCTGACCGACCTGATCGGTGAACTGACCGCGCGCAGCGGCGACTTCGCACGACGCTGGGCCCGGCACGACGTGAAGTTCCACCGCTCCGGGGTGAAGAACCTCCACCACCCGCTCGTCGGCGACCTCGCGCTTCCCTACGAGGCGATGGAACTGCCGTCCGACCCCGGCCTGCGCCTGAACTTCTACGCCCCGGAACCGGACTCCCGGGAACGGGAAGCCCTCGGCCTCCTGGCCAGCTGGGCCGACACGGGCACCGCCGCCCGCGCGGCGAACGACTGAACCACAGGCACAGGCACCGGCACCCGCATCCGGCCGAGCCGGCGCCGCCTGGTACAACACGATCGACGACCTCACCCTCGGCTTCCAGGGCATGAATCTCAGTGGCAGCGACGGCCAGTACCTGGTTGCGTACTACGCCGAGGTGGGCACCCCCGACCACGACGCGATGGTCCTTCTCGACGGGGTCGCGCAGGATCGGGCTGCCGGGGCTTCGGCGCCGGAATCTCCTGTCCGGCGCGAGACCTGATGTCTCTCAGAAGAACGTGGGCATGCGCGTGACGTACGGCTCCTCCAAGGACCGGATTTCCTCCTCGGTGAGTTCGATGTCGAGTGCCGCAACTGCGTCGGCGAGGTGGTGCGGCTTGGTGGCGCCCACGATGGGGCTGGCGACCACCGGGTTCTTCAGCACCCAGGCCATGGCGACCTGGGCCATGGACACCCCGCGGTCCTCGGCGATCTCCTGCACGGCTTCGACGATCGCTTCATCCGTGCCGAGGTAGAGCGGACGGTCGTGCATGTCGACGTCGGGGTTGGACTCCGCGCGGCGCGTCGAGCGCTCGCTCCAGGGCTTGGTGACCCGTCCCGCGGCGAGCGGGCTCCACGGGATGCTGCCCACGCCCTGGTCGGTGAGCAGGCCGAGCATCTCCCGTTCCTCCTCGCGGTGGAGCAGGCTGTACTGGCCCTGCATGGACACGAACCGCGTCCAGCCGTTCTCCTTGGCGGTCTGCTGCATCTTCGCGAACTGCCAGGCCCACATGGAGGAGGCGCCGATGTAACGGGCCTTGCCCGCCTTGACGACGTCGTGCAGTGCCTCCATCGTCTCCTCGACCGGGGTCTCCGGGTCGAAACGGTGGATCTGGTAGAGGTCGACGTCGTCGGTGCCGAGGCGGCTCACTCTGCCTGGGCACGCGTCGGACTCGGCTCCCTGCAATAGCGGCGGACGGCCAATTCCAACGGCCGCCGGGGGCAACGGGTTACGCTCGCGCCGCACCACTCCGGGCCGCTCTTGTCGGGCTCGCCCCGAGCGCCGACGCCAGTCAGCAGGTCCGTGGGGTGTTGCCGTCCTGATCGGCCGAGTGAAACAGTTCGATGACACGTTCCTCGTACCGGATCCGGGCCGGGGAGAAGTCGTACGGCATCTTGCCCAGGGCCTCCATCACGCTCATCCTCGCCCCGTCTTCTTCCTCGTCAGCGTGCTCGTCCTCCTGGTCCAGGAGGACGTCGAGGGCCTCGTCCAGGCCGGATCGTTCGATGGCGGCTGCCAGGGCGGTCTCGTGATCACATCGCTGGGCGGCCAGGTCTTCGATGCGGGGGTCGTCGGGGGACATGGTGTCGTCCAGGGCCGCCTCGGCCTCGGCCAGGCGGTCTTCCTCGGCCCGCAGCTCGGGGTGGGTGGCCAGGACGATGAACCGGTCGGCCTGGACAGCGGTGCCCAGAGGGCCGAAGACGCGCTCCGTGACCAGGAGGGTATCGAGGTCGGCGGAGCGCAGGGCTCCCGGCGGTAGATCGCGTAGGCGGCCAGTGACCAGCGGTGAGAGCAGGCCCAGGGGGCTGCCCACCTCGCGGAGGCGGTGCACGGCGGCCCGCTGGGTTTCGATGGCGGCCGCCTTGGAAGCGAGGGACTCCTCCAGCCGGGCCAGGGACTGCTCGATGCCGGTGGTGCCCTTGAAGGCGGCCCGGATGTCGTCCAGCGAGATACCCGCATCGGCCATCTTGCGGATCCACAGCAGGCGGATCATGTCGTCGTATCCGTAACGGCGGCGGTCGTCGCTGCCGCGTTCCGGTTCGGCGAGGAGCCCGATGGCGTGGTAGTGGCGGATGGCGCGGGGTGTGGTCCCGGCGAACGCGGCGGCATCGCCGATCTTGACCCGGCGGGGAATCGCAGGAAGGGGCATGCGAGGGAACCTCTCAATGTCGTGCTCGCCGCCTACTGGACCACATGCCGCCACGGCACATGCAAACCGCTGCCCCGGCGGATGATCCGTAGCAGGCGGTGCTCCTCGTTGTCATCGATCTCGCGGACGTGTACTCGCTCAACCACCAGCACAGCTTCCCTGTTGCGTACTGCCGGCGAGTGTCATTCCGCCGGTGTGCCGATCCGAAGCCGGTTGCCGTCAGGGTCGTGCAGCTCAATCTCACGCGCCCACGGAGCGTCCTTCGCCTGCACCCCGAACTCGGAGGCGATGGCCTCGACATCGCGAACGCGGAGGTAGACCAGCGTGTCGGGACCGGCATCGCCCTTGTGCTCCGACAAGAACAACCGCACCCCGCACCGGGCGACCTCGACGAACGCGGGAAGCCCCGGCTCGAAGCGGTGTTCCCACTGCTTGGCGAAGCCCAGCCGCTCGTACCAAGCGACCGCCGTCGCAGCGTCCTCGACGCGAAGAATGGGAATGACTTCTTCGTCCATGGCGTCATCGTTGCAGACCGTCCAGGGCGAACGTTGCCTGATGCGGCACTAGGTCGCGCGGATGGGTATGGGGCAGTCGGGGGCCTTCAGCTGCGTGGCTCTTCGGGGAGGAACGTCACCTGCGGGGCGCCCGTGCGCGGATGGACGGCGACTTCCGCGGCCATTCCGTAGCACGGACAGTTGGTGCCGGATGAGAGGTGGTTGGTGGGTTCGTCGAGGACCAGGAGGGTGGGCTGCTGGGCGAGGGAGCGCGCGATGAGGACGCGCTGGCGCTCGCCGCCGGAGAGCCGGTCGAAGGGGCGGTCGGCCAGGTGGACGGCGTCGACCGCCAGAAGCGCGGAGTCGGTGATCTCGGCGTCCTGGGGGTGTCACCGGCGAGGAGCCGTTTGTGCGGGGTGCGGCCCATGGCGACGACCTCGCGGACGGCGAGGTCGAAGTCGGCGGCCGAGTACTGGACCACCGCCGCCACGGTGCGGGCCAGTTGTCGCACCGGTAGCGACCAGGCGTCACCTCCGTCGACGCGGACCTGACCGGTGTCGGGGCGTAGGACTCGACAGACGGTGCGCAGGAGGCTGGACTTGCCGCTGCCGTTGGGGCCGACGAGCCCGATGGTCTCGCCCGGGCAGGCGGTCAGGGAGACGTCGCGCACCAGGTGGCGGGCTCCGGCGGTGAGCGTGACGCCGTCGACGTCCAGTTCGGTCGCGGTCATGCCACTCCTCGGTCGGTGCCGCGCCGGGCGTCGCGGCGCATCAGCCACAGGAAGAACGGCCCGCCGCACAGGGCCGTGAGGACGCCGACGGGTATTGCCATCGGTGCGGCGATCGTCCGTGCGGCGATGTCGGCCCAGATGAGGAAGGCCGCTCCGCCGGGTGCTGCCGTCGGCGGGACCCGGCGGTGGTCGCTGCCGACGAGCAGGCGGACGATGTGGGGCATCATCAGGCCGACGAAGCCGATCGGTCCGGCCGCAGCGACCGTGCCACGGCCGCTGCCGTGTCTCTCACGTCAGTGCTGCTGACCGCCGGCTGCGAACGCCTTGCGGGAGCGGCCCTCTTTCTCGTCGAAGGCGCTGCCCAGGCGTGTCCCCTGTGCAGTTGCGGGGCGGCTCTGGCCGGATGTCACCTCTGAGAATCGCTGCTCCATCAGCCAGACTTGTTGCCTCACGACACATGCGCACCGTTGCCGCGGTGGCCCGTGCCCGGGAGGCCCCTGATGACGTCAGAAGCGAGGCCGGACGAAGACGGGGCAGTAGCGCTGCCCGGGCGGGGGCGACCTCCCGGGGACCGCGTCTCTCTGCGCGGCGATCTGCGCGCCGCCCTGCCCGACGCAACCGCGGCGGTGGTGGTCACGGCGCTCGTGTTCGCCCTTCTGTGGGCGCGCATGGAGTCGGGTGCTTCGGACACCGTCGCGGTCATGCCGTTCATGGACGATGCCGGAACCTACTGGATGTACCTGCTCAGCCAGGCGTTCGGCTGGTCGGGGCTGTTGTGGGCCTGGGCCACGGTCATGCTCGGCCTGCTGCTGTCGGGACCACGGCCCACCCGGCTGCCGGTCTCCCGGCAGGTACTGGAGCGCTGGCACCGCACCACGAGTCTGACGACGATGGCGCTGATGTTCGCGCATGCGCTGATGTTCGCGGCGGAACTCGTGCGCTACGAGACGAAGGTGGATTGGGCCGAGCGGCTGTGGGTGGGCTTCGCCGACAGCTTCGTGCCGGGCTGGTACGACTCCGGCACCGGCCGGATCGCCATCCCGCTCGGGCAGGGCGCCCTGTACCTCGCGATACCGCTGGGACTGCTGTTCTACGTCCGACACCGCATCGGAGCGAACACCTGGCGACGGCTGCACCGGTTCGTGATCGTCGTGTACGTGCTGAGCGTGTGGCACACCCTGCTGTACGGAACCAACGTCTGGTACGGGGAATGGCCGCGCACTGTCCTGTGGCTGCTGCAAGTACCCGTAGCCGCACTGCTGTTGACCCGTCTGCTGAGACCTGCTCGGCGGGCTGAACGGCTGGGCTCGCCGAAGGGAGGCATGGGCGCGGCCCGCCCGGCCTGGTGGGCGCGTGCGGTCGGACGCGTCGTCGCCGGAGCCGTCATCGTCGGGCTGGTCATCGTGGTGGTGTCCGGCCGTGACGGCGGACGGGACCGCCCGACCCATCCGCCCGCGACGGCCCCGCACTCCCAGGAGACGGACTGACGGTCGGCACCGGACGGTCGGCACGGCGTCCCGGGGGTGTGATGATGTCCGGCGACAAGGCGACGGCGGAACGAGGAAGCCGGTGACGAGGGTGCGCTGGCGGCCGCGGACGCCGAGCGCCTGCCCAAGCGGCGCGACCTGGCCGTCGCCGCGATCCAGGAAAGGGTCGGGGACGCCACGACCAATCCCGATGCGGAGTACGGCGTCCGCCTGAACCGGGCCCTGTTCATGTGAACCCCGGGGCGTGCACCGTACCCGCACATCGGCCGTCGAGCGGTACACGCCCCCACTCACTCCGAACGCTCCCACTCACTCCGAACGCCTCGGCGTCGACCGACGTCGAGGCCCAGGTCCGCGGGCGGCGCAGGGTTACGGCCTGCCCGGACACGTGCTGTCAGAAGGGGCGAGCGGCCACCTTGGGACGGGGTGTCGGCGTACAAGTCCTGGACGGTCCGGCTCTCCGGTACACCCCTTTCCCGGTCCCGGTGAGGTGCACCGCCCGCTGAGGAGGGTCAGGTGCCGGGAACGGTGACGACGATCTTGCCGACCTGTCCGCCGGCTTCCAGGTACCGGTGGGCCTCGGCGATGTCCTCCAGCGGGAACGTCTTGTCGATGGTGGGAGTCAGCTCGCCCTTGGCGAGACCGTCGGCCACGAAGGCGACCGCTTCGGCGCGTCGCCGGTCGTCGGTGGTGATCTCGAAGAGTTCGAACCCCCGGATGGTGAGGTGCTTGAAGAGGACCTCACCGACGTTGAGCGGGGTGGGGGTGCGGTCGAGGACGCCGTAGAGGACGACGTGGGCCTCGTGGGCGGCGGCGGTGACGAGGTCGGCCAGAGCCGTGCCGCCGACGGGGTCGAAGATGATGCGGGCGCCCTGGCCGTCGGTCAGCTCCCGCACCCGGGCGGGGACGTCCTCCTCGGCGGTGGCGATGACCTCGTCCGCGCCGGCGTCCAGGAGCTGCTGTCGCTTGGCGCCGGTGCGGGTCAGGGCGATGGCGCGGGCGCCGGCCTTGTGGGCGATCTGGATGGCGGCGAGGCCGACGCTGCTGGAGGCCGCGGAGATCAGGACGGTGTCGCCGGGGCGGACGCCCGCGAGGTCGACCAGGCCGCCGTAGGCGGTGATGAACTGCATCCACACCGAGGCCGCTTCCTCGAAGGAGAGCCGCTCGGGGTGGGCGACGACGGCGTGGGCGGGGGCGAGAACCGCCTCCCCGTGCACGCCATAGTCGGTCATGGTGAAGGACGGCACCACGCTCACCGCCTCACCCACGCTCAGCCCGCGCACGCCGTCACCGAGGGCCTCGACCACTCCGGCCGCCTCGTAGCCGATGCCGGAGGGGAAGACGGGATCGGTGCCGTACTGGCCGAGCCGGAACATCGACTCCGCCCGGTTCAGGCCCAGGGCCCGGGTCCGGATCAGGACTTCACCCGGCCCGGGCTCGGGCAGGGGCGCCTCCTCCAGATGCAGGACTTCGGGTCCGCCGGTCTGATGGAAACGGACGACGCGGTTCATGCGTGGCTCCTTGGTGCGGTTCGGTGCGGTTCGGTGCGGTTCGGTGCGCCGGGGAAGCCGGTGTCGCACCGGCCTTCTCCTCCACCTTGCTCCAAGGTTCGATGAGTGTCAAAATTTGATCGCCATCGAAATATGTACGTCGAGACCGGCGCCATCTCTCAGTCGACGCCCGAGCCGGCCTCCGCCGCGCAGGCCGCGATCACGGCACGGAGCAGGCCGGGGAACCGCTCCTCCATCTCGTCGACGCGCAGCGTGTTCATCTTGGTCACGCCCACGTAGTACTGCCGGATCAGCCCCGCTTCGCGCAGCACGTTGAAGTGGTGGGTGAGCGTCGAGGTGGAGACCGGTGCCTCGAACGTGCCACAGCTCATGTCCTCGCCCTTGCGCACGAGCTGGGAGACCACCATCCGGCGCACCGGGTCCACCAGTGCCTCCATGACCTGCTGGAGATCCACCTGGGCAAGGTCGGGATGATCCACTGTCCGGGGGGCGGTACGAGGGCGGGCCACAGTCAACTCCTGGAGGCGATACCGGCAACTCACCCATACTACGACTGTCGTCGAAGTAATGGTCAGAGTCGGCCCGCAGTCCTCTTCCAGTACTGGATACTCACAGCGAAGAGGTGACACGGCTTCTGAGCACGGCGACCTTCCCTGCGCGCGGCCTCCTCGAAGGTGCCTGCCATGGCGCGCGGCCCCGGTTCCCCGATGGGCTCCGTCAGGCTCTGAGGGCCCGTGAGTTGGCGATCACCACGTCGATGTCCGGCGGCCCCCGCCAGCCGTGCGATCGCGGACCCGATGTTGCCGCTTCCGACGATTCCCAGGGTCGGCATCCTCGCTCCTTGCTTCCTTGGTGCGCCCGGTACCGAGCGTTCCGGTCAGGTTTCGGTGATGGTTGTCCGCGGCGCTGCGTGCCGGGCGGAGCGGGGCGGGAGATCCGCTCCCCGCCTCGGGCTAGTGGTCAGGCCCTGGATCCCATGCCTTCCTCGACGTGCCGCACGGTCACTGGGCCCAGTGGTGTGCGGGTGCCGAAGGAGCGCCGGTGATACGTGAGCGGTTTCAGGGGGCCCTCGCCCGGCTCGGCGGCCGTTACGTGGGCGAGCAGGACGGTGTGGTCGCCGAGGTCGACGCAGTCGTCGACCTCGGCGGCGATCGATGCGGCGGCGTCCGGCAGCCGTGGCAGTCCCCCGCTCGGCAACCAGTCGATTCCGTCGAACTTGTCGGGTCCGGAGCGGGCGAAGACGGAGGCCGGATCGGCCTGGTGCGCACCGAGGACGTTGACGCCGAAGCGGCCGCTGCGGCGGACGACCGCCAGCAGACACGAGCGTTCGTCCAGCGACACCGGCACCATGGGCGGTGTCAGGGAAAGGGGCGCGAAGGCGCTGACCGTGGTGCCGTGCGGTCGGCCGCCGTCCAGGGCGATGACCACGGCGACCGGAGACGCCACGGCGGCCATGACGTCGCGGAACGCCTGCTGCGCTTCGGCGCCGGATCGCAGAGAAGCGCTGGTGGACATCACCGGGCCGCCGTTTCCGAGACGCGCGGGTCGAGACCGTACTGCTCGCGGGCGTGGAGGTGGTCGCGCAGGGTGGGGCCTTCGTAGTCGAGGTGGAACAGGCCGCGCTCCTGCAGGAGGGGGACGACCTGGTCGACGAAGGCGTCGACGCCGTCGTGATAGCCGTCGACGGCCAGGGAGAAGCCGTCGCAGGCCCCGGCCTCGAACCACTGCTGCATGAGGTCGGCCACGTCGGTGGCGGTGCCGGCCACGACCGGGTGGTAATCGATGACCCCGTGGGCGAGCACGTCACGCAGGGTCCAACCCTCCCGTGCCACCTCCAGGGCGCGGGCTGTGTCGGGTGAACCCTCCCCGAACCTGCGCTCGGCGGCACACGCTGGCCGGCCAGTGCCGCCGTGATCACCGGGAGCCCGGGAGGCGCGGCGGGAGGAAGGACAGCAGGACCGGGGGCAGGCTGTCCGCCTGTACGCAAGCACCGGGGCACGCTACCGACGCCATATGGGAGTGCGTGCTGTGGCCGGGCAGGTCCGCGTCGCCCCGGCAGGGGGAGGGCCATGAACCGCTGGGTCGGCATCGTGTCGCTGCGCGAGACCGCGCCGCCGACACCGTGCACCGCATCGCGCTCGCCGTCGACGCCGCGCGGAACCGGACGTCGTACCAACTGGCCGGCCAGACGGTGCCGTATGCGCGGATGCGGTCGGCGCCGCCTGGCCCGGGGCAGGGCTGTCCGGCGGGATGACGGGCTTGGTCCTGCCGGTATGTGACCGTGCTGCTCAGGGAACTGTCAAGATGTATTAATAATTAATGTGTGGCGTTACCATAGGCCCGCGTTCGCGCCCGCGGCGCCCACCCCCGCGCGCCTTACGCGCGCCTGATGTCAAGGAGATGGCGGCATGGCGGCCTACAGCACCCGCGGCGTGCACGGACAGGTGGTCCAGTCGCTCGGAGCGCGCATCGTGGGTGGCGCCGTACCCGAGGGCACGACGCTGGATGTGCGGGCGCTGGGGGAGGAACTCGATGTCAGTCTGACCGTCATGCGGGAGTCGCTGAAGGTCCTTGCCGGCAAGGGGCTCGTCGATGCTCGGCAGAAGCGGGGCACGTTCGTCAGAGAGCGCAAGCACTGGAACCTCCTCGATGCGGATGTCATCCGCTGGCGCGTCGAAGGAGGCGCCGGCGAGGATCTGATGCGAGACCTCGCCGATGTCCGGTCCATCATCGAGCCTGCCGCTGCCCATCGTGCCGCCCTGCACAGGACCGATGCCGACCTCGACGCCCTGGAGGCGGCACTCGGCCTCATGGGGCGGGCCCAGACGGACTCGTCCGACGCGGCCGAGGCCGACGCGGCCTTCCACCGCGCGCTTCTGGTGGCCACCGGCAACGAGATGCTGGCCCGCATGGACATGCTGCTCGAACCGGGCCTGCGGGAGCGGGACCGCCTCGTCCACGCCCATGCGTCCGTCGACGACCCCGTGCCCAGCCACCGTGCCGTCCTCGATGCCGTGCGCGACGGCGACGCCGCCCGAGCCGAACTCGCCATGCTCGACCTGCTGGCGAAGGCGGTCGAAGACCTGGATCAGCTCGCCGGGCGGGTGGTCGACGCCGCGGGCCGCAGGTCCTCCCGGACCCGCTGATTGAGTGCCTGTCCGACGCGCCGCCGCCGGTCACCGGGGTGGCGCGTTCCTCGTTTGTGATCGGTGCCTCGCTGAGACATCTTGGCCTCAATGGATAATTCATATTTAATATTCACGAGGGGGCGGTCATGGCCGCCCACCACAACCGTCCCGTCCGCGCCGCAGCCTTCGGAGTTGCTCATGCCGTCCATGTATCCGCCGCCTTCCGGGGCCGGCCGCCGTTTCGACGGACGCGTCGCCGTGGTCACGGGCGCGGCCGGGGGAATCGGCGCGGCTGTGGCCCGACGGCTCGCCGACGAGGGGGCCCGCGTTCTCGTCGCCGACATCGACACGACGGAAGGGGAGCGCACGGCCCGTGCCATCCGGGAGGCCGGTGGAGAGGCGATGTTCCACCCGACCGACGTGAGCGACGAAGAGTCCTGGGCTGCGGCGCTGGATGCCGTTCGCGGCGCCTACGGCCCCGTCTCCGCTCTCGTCTCCAATGCCTATACCGTGCGCGTCGCCCCCGCCCACGACACCACGCTTGACCAGTGGAACCAGCAGCTCGGTGTCACGCTGACCGGCGCTTTCCTCGGCTTTCGTGCCTGCCTGGACGACTTGCGCGCCACCCGTGGCAGCGCCGTCCTGGTCTCCTCGGTCCATGCCCTCGTCGGACTGCCCGGCCGCCCCGCCTACGCCTCCGCCAAGGCCGGACTTACCGGACTGGCCCGCCAGTTGGCCGTCGAGTACGGGCCCGACGTACGGGTCAACGCGTTGCTGCCCGGGCCCGTGCTCACGCGCGCCTGGGACGGTATCGGCGAGGAGGACCGGCGGCGCAGCGCCGAGCAGACCGTCGCCGCGCGGCTCGGGCGTCCCGAAGAGGTCGCCGGGGCCACGGCTTTTCTGCTGAGTGACGACGCGTCTTTCGTCACCGGAGCCTCGCTGGTCGTCGATGGCGGCTGGAGCGCCTACAAGACCTCTTCCTGAACCGTGCCTGCCCCGCGGAGGACGCCTGTGTCCGGTATCCCGACGGCCGCCGGTGCCCGGCCGCACCAAGGAGAAGCATGAAGATCACCCGCGTCGAGACGTTCGCCGTGCCGCCGCGCTGGCTGCTGTGCCGTGTCGAGACGGACGACGGCGTCGTCGGCTGGGGCGAGCCCATGGTCGAGGGCCGTGCGGCCACCGTCCGCACCGCCGTGCACGAGCTGTCCGAACTCCTCGTCGGACAGGACCCGTTGCGTATCGAAGACCACTGGCAGACCATGACCAAGGGGTCGTTCTACCGTGGCGGCCCCGTTCTCTCCAGCGCGGTCGCCGGACTCGACCAGGCCCTGTGGGACATCGCCGGCAAGGTGTACGGCGCCCCCGTGTACCAGTTGCTCGGCGGCCCCGTGCGCGACAGGGTTCGGGCCTATACCTGGGTCGGTGGCGACGAGCCCGGCCAGATCGCCGAAGCCGTCCGGGAGCAGGTGGAGGCGGGTTTCACCGCCGTCAAGATGAACGCCAGCGGCCGGATGAACCGGCTGGCGACCGTCCGCGACATCGACGAGGTCGTCTCCCGCGCCGCCGCCGCCCGCGAAGCACTCGGCGACGACCGGGACTTCGCCGTCGACTTCCACGGCCGCTTCACGGTCGCCAACGCCGCCAAGCTGCTGCCGCACCTCGCCCCGTACAACCCGCTGTTCGTCGAGGAGCCCCTGCTCCCCGAGTACACCCACCGGTTGCGGGACCTGACCGCGTCGTCGTCCGTGCCGCTGGCCCTCGGGGAGCGCCTCTACTCGCGCACCGACGTCCTGCCCGCCCTGACCGCCGGAGTGGCCGTCCTCCAGCCCGACCTCTCGCACGCCGGCGGCATCTCCGAGGTCCGTCGGATCGCCGCGCTCGCCGAGACCTTCGACGTACTCTTGGCGCCGCACTGCCCGCTGGGGCCCGTCTCGCTCGCCGCCAGTCTTCAGGTCGCCTTCGGTACCCCGAACTTCCTCATCCAGGAGCAGAGCATAGGCATCCACTACAACGTGGGCGCCGGTCCGCTGGACTACCTGGTCGACACCACGCCGCTGCGGTTCCACGACGGCCACCTGCTGCGTACCGCCGCCCCCGGCCTCGGTATCGAGGTGGACGAGAAGGCGGTCCGCGCCGCCGACAACACCGTCGCGGACTGGCACAACCCGCTGTGGCGGCACACCGACGGCTCCTTCGCCGAATGGTGACCCCGCCCCGTGGCCCCCGCCCGACCCCGACCCTCCTGGACGTGACCATGAACGCCCCGCAGTCCCGCGCCACCGACAGCTTCTCCGCCGTGCTGCGGCGCACCCGGCTGGCCGCCATCGTGCGCGGCCCGGATGCCGACGCCGCGCTGCGCACCGTCCTGACCCTGCTCGACGAGGGCGTGTCCCTCGTCGAGGTCTCGCTCAACACGGCCGACGCCCTCGGTGTCATCCGCCGGGCCGTCGCCGAGGCCGGCCCCACGGCCTTCGTCGGCGCCGGCACCGTGCTGACCGAGGACGACGTCGCCCGCGCCCGGGAGGCCGGCGCGAGCTGGATCGTGACCCCCGCGCTCACCGAGTCCGTGGCCGCCTCGGTCCGTGTCGGACTGCCGGTCCTGGCAGGAGCCCTCACCCCGACCGAGGCCGTCGCCGCCCGGCGTGCCGGAGCCGACGCCGTCAAACTCTTCCCTGCCTCGATCGGCGGCCCCGCCTACCTCAAGGCCCTCCGCGACCCCTTCCCGGACCTGCCCTTCGTACCGGTGGGCGGGGTGGACCTGACCGGCGCCGAGCAGTACCTCGCGCACGGCGCCGTCGCGGTCGGCGTCGGCTCCCCGCTGGTGGGCGACGCCGCGCGCGGCGGCGACCTGGACGCCCTGCGCGAGCGCGCCCGGCGCTTCGTCGCGCTCTGCGCCGGCGAGACCGCGGGAGGGCGGGCATGAGCGACACTCCGGACACCACACGGGCCGCCGCCGACGTCCTCACGTTCGGTGAGACCATGCTCGCCGCACAACTGCCCGGACCGCTCGCGGTCGGAGCCGAGGCCCGCACCACCATCGCCGGTGCCGAGTCCAACGTGGCCATCGGCCTGGCCCGCCTGGGCCACCGGGCCGCCTGGGCGGGTCTGGTCGGCGACGACGAACCCGGCCGGCTGATCCTGCGGACGCTGCGCGGCGAAGGCGTCGAGACCTCCCACGCCGGCGTCCGCCCCGAGGCGCCCACCGGAGGCATGCTCCGTGAGCGACGCGTCGCCGACCTGGTCCGTGTCCACTACTGGCGCCGCCACTCCGCCGCCTCCCTGCTCGCCCCGGCCGATCTCGCGCCCGCCCTGGACGCAGGCGCCCGGACCCTGCACCTGACCGGCATCACCTGCGCACTCGGCCCCGGTCCGCTGGAGGCGGTGCGCGAGGCCGCCGCTCATGCGCACGCCCACGGCTGGACCGTCGTCCTGGACGTCAACCACCGGCAGCGCCTGTGGACGGCCGAGGACGCGGGCAAGGCACTGCTGCCCCTGCTGGAGCACGTCACCGTCCTGATCGCCTCCGACGACGAACTCCCCGTCGTCACCGGCGCCTTCACCGAGCAGCCGCAGGGGGAGGACGCCGCCGTCGACGCCCTGCTGGCGGCCGGGGTACGGGAAGTGGTCGTCAAACGCGGGGGAGAGGGAGCCGCCCTCCGTGGCCGGGACGGCTCCCGGCACGCGGTCCCCGCCCTGCGGGTGCCCGTACGGGACACGGTGGGAGCGGGCGACGCGTTCTGCGCCGGCTACCTCTCCGGACTGCTCGACGGACTGTCCCCGGACGGACGCCTCGAACGCGCCAACACCCTCGGCGCGTTCGCCGTCGCCTCGGACGGCGACTGGGAGGGCCTGCCCCGCCGCGACGAACTGGGCCTGCTCGCCGCCGCCCCGGGCACCACGTTCCGCTGACCCGTCCACCAACATCAGGAGCGCCTCACCATGACCGATCTGATGCCCCTGGGCGCACCGGACCGACTGGAACTCGGCGAGGGCATCCGCTGGGTGGACGGCCGGCTCGTCTGCGTCGACATCCTCACCGGCCGCCTGCTCACCCCGAACGGCGACGGCACCGCCCCGCTGCGGACCCTTGCCCGCCTGGACGTGCCGCTCGGCGCGGTGGCCCCGGTCGCCGGCCGGGCCGGCACCTGGATCGCGGCGGCCGGCACCGGCATCTGCCTGCTCACCGCCGGCACGGCCCCCGAGTGGCTGGCCGACCCCGAGCGGGCCGCGCCGACCGCGATGCGCATGAACGACGGCTGCGCCGACCCGCACGGCCGCTTCTGGGCCGGGAGCATGGCCTACGACGGGACACCGGACGCCGGCTCCCTGTACCGGACCGGCCCCGACGGCACGGTCACCCGGGTCCTCGACGGCATCACCATCCCCAACGGCCCCGCCTTCGACCGGGACGGCACCACCATGTACCTCGCCGACAGCGCGCGTGGTCTCGTACGGCGCTACGCCGTGGACCCGCGGGACGGCGACCTCGGCGTGGGCGAGGAGTTCGCCCGCGTCACCGAGGGCAGCCCCGACGGCATGACCGTGGACGCCGAGGGCGCCCTGTGGACGGCGGTCTGGGGCGCGGGCGAGGTCCACCGTTACCTGCCCGACGGCACCCTGGCGACCGTACTGCGCCTGCCGGTGACCCAGCCCGCAGGCGTCTGCCTCGGCGGCGACGACGGGCATACCCTCTACGTCACGACGGCCCGGGTGGGACTTGCCGCCCCCGGACCGCTCGACGGGGCTGTGTTCCGTGCCCGGGTGGAGGTGCCCGGCCTGCCGACGGCCGCCTACGGTTCCACGGCGACCTGACCGCCGTACGCCTGATACGCCTGTGCCCGGCACCCTCGGCGGACCCGAGGGTGCCGGGCACAGGCGTACTGACGGAGGTCAGCCGGGCAGCACCGTCACCGCTCCCAGGACGTTCCTCCCGCAGCACACTTCCACCCGCGCAGCGCCCGGACCGGCCGGCAACCGGGTGTCCAGCACCAGGGGCGTACCCGCCCCGCACTCACCGAGGGACTGGCGCCGGAGTACCCGGCCGGTCGTGTCCCGTACCAGCAGGGCCGCCGGGCCGCCGCCCGACGGCACGCACACGCCGGTCACCTTGCCCTCGGCGTACCTGAGCGGCTCGCCCCACCAGGCGTGCGCGCCGACCGAGGACACCGCGCCGAGCCGGGGACCGAGCGACACGGTGCCGTCCAGTGCGATGGTGTCGCCGGGCGCCAGTTCCCGGTACGGGCCGAGCGCCTCGCACTCCACGACCCGGTGGCGCGGCCGTAGGCCACCCAGGTGTTCCAGCGGCGAGTCCAGTGGGTGCTCCAGCCACACCTCGGCCCGCGAACCGCCATCGGTGTAGGGAGCGTCGGGGTCGACGGGGAAGCGGTAGGTCCAGGTACCGGCCGGGCCGACGTGGGCGATCCACCCGGCCGCATCGGGAAAGCCGACCTTGCCGACCACGTCCTGCGCCGGGACGTGCAGGACATCGCCGCGGCGCTCGACCCGCGGCCGTCCGGTGCCCGTGACCAGGTCCACGGTGGCCGGCGCGCCCGCCCCGGACGTCCCCAGCCACACCCCGTCACCCGGCCGCTCGGCGGGATGCCCCGGCAACTGGGTGACGTTCCACAGCGCCCACCGGACATTCCGCGCCGAGACGTTCTGGGCGCTGAGCCGCAGCGCGAAGTCGCACCGGCCGGTGACGAGAGTGATCCGGCGGGTCAGGCGGAGCCCGGTGCGCGGATCGTCACCGCTGGTGAGGGTGATGTCGGCGCGCGAGCCGTCGTCCGCGACGTCCACGTCGCACGTGTACGCCCCCGAGTCCAGGACGGGGTCCGGGGGACCCGCCCACTCCTCGGGACCCGACCAGCCCTGCGGGGCCGGCCAGGTCTTGTCGCCGCCCCAGTTGTGCCAGGCGGACATCGGGCCGTCGTGCGGGCCGACGGCACGCGGGTCCCGGGCGTTGAGTGCGTCGTCCAGGAGGTCCGGATTCCGGTGCAGGAACTCGCGGCCGTCCCGGACCGCCGACAGGAGGCGGCCACCCAACGCGGGGGCGATCGACAGGCGAACCAGACCGTTGTCCACCTCGACGATCTCGTGTCCGGCACGCGTCCGCCGGACGGCGCTGACCCGGCTTTCGCCGGCTCGGTGTGCGGGTGTACTGCTCACGGAGGTGCTCCTCGAAAGAACGGGCCCGGACGGCAGTGGTGGAGTCACTGCCGTCCGGGCCGCGCGGTGGGAAAGGACGCTGCGGCGCGTACGTCAGTCCTCGAAAACGAGGCAGACCTTGCCGGCGGCGCGACCGGCCGCCGCCTGGTAGGCGTGCTGGGCCTCGGTGAGCGGGAAGCGGTCGCTGACCAGCCGCTCGGGGTGCAGTTCCTGCCGGGCGAGCAGTTCGGCCAGCCGGGTCATGCCCTGCACGGAGGTGACCCAGGAACCGGAGATCAGCACCTGCTTGTGCAGGACGTCGTCCGAGACGTCGAGACTCATCTGCCCGCCCTCGCCGACGAGCGCGAGCCGGCCGCGCACCCGCAGCGCCTTGAGGGCGAGGGAGCGCGCCGCGGGGTGACCGGAGCAGTCCACGGCCGCCTCGACACCGGTGCCACCGGTCAGCTCCAGCACCCGGTCCAGCGGCTCGGCGGAGGAGTCGAACACCTCGTCGAACAGCCCGAGCGAGCGGGCCCACTCCATCCGTTCCGGGACGACCTCGGCGCCGTACACGGTCCGCACACCGAAGGCACGGGCGACCATGGCCGCCGCCGCGCCGACCGGGCCGAGCCCGGTGACCAGCAGCCGGTCCGCCCCACTCAGCGCGATCCGGGAGAGCGCCTCGTAGACCGTGCCGATGCCGCAGGCGATGAAGGCGCCGTCGACGTAGGTGAGGGGCTCGGGCAGAGGGACGCAGGTGTTCTCCTCGGCGAGGAGGTACGGGGCATGGCCGCCGTCGCGCTGCCAGCCGTAGGCCGCGCGGGACTCCGAGGTGCAGCCGATGAAGTAGCCGCGTGCGCACTCGTCGCACTGGCCGCAGCCGGAGATGTGGTAGACCGCGACCCGGTCGCCGGGCTTGAGCCGCTTGCAACCGGGGCCCACCTCGATGACCTCACCCGCCGGCTCGTGGCCGGCCACGACGTCGTCGTAGCGGGCGCCGCCTTCCCCGATGTGGCCGTTGTAGATGTAGTGGATGTCGCTGCCGCAGATACCCGAGGCGCGCGTGCGCAGGACGACCTGGCCGTGGCCGGCCCGGGGCCGGGGCGTCTCGCGCAGGTCGACGGTGCCGTCACCGGGCAGGAAGGCGCCGGTCATCGTGGCGGTGTGGGAGTCGGTGCTCATGTCGTTCCTCGTTGCTTCGGGTACGGGGTGTGGGGGAGAGGGCGCGGCCGGTCAGGACGACTGGAGGTCCTTCGGTGCGAGAGAGACCGCCGGCACGGGGCCACCGGCGCGGCGCGACCCCGGGTCCTCGGGCACGTCCAGATAGCGCCAGGTGAGCAGGGCGCCGGCCAGGTACATGCCGATGTAGACGATGACGACTCCGGTGTGGCCCACGAGGGGGTCGACGACGGAGTACGTCAGGGGCCCGACGAAGGTGGAGAGTCCGGCGGCGAGGCTGTAGATGCCCATGGCGTTGCCCTTGTCCTCCTCGGGTACCAGGGACGGGAGCAGCGCGGACAGCGGAATGTACCCGGCGAGCATGATGCCGTAGACGACCGTGGCCAGCAGGGCGACGGCGTAGTTGCCGGGCGCGAGCTGCGGCACCCAGTAGACGAGCGCCACGCCGAGCGCGCAGCCGACGCCGCCGGCCCAGGCGATGGTGGAGCGCCAGCCCAGCCGGTCGCTGATCCGGCCGAAGAACGGGTCGGCGAGGATGCCGATGACACCCATGAACGTGACCAGGGCCAGGTACTTCGATTCGCTGATGCCGATGTCGTCGGTGAAGAACGACGGCAGGAAGACGAAGAACCCGAAGTACGGCGTCGTGTTGATCATCCGGACCACCGCGGCGATCCCGATGCGCGGATGGCGCTTGAGCACACTGACACCGCGCAGCAGCTCCGACCGGAAGGAGAAGCCCGGGGCCGTGGTGTCGACCATCGGCCGGGTGCCGCGGGCTTCCTTGACGGCGAAGGAGCCGATCGCCGCGCCCACCGCGACCAGCCCCAGGGACAGCCAGAAGGTGGAATAGGCGCCGACCAGGGGGATGCTGACGGCGGCGATGGCGGAGCCGATGGTCGGCAGCCCCGCGCTGTAGGCGAACCAGAACCAGCCCGCTGCGGAACCGCGCAGTTCCCTGCGGGCGGTGAGCTGGATCCAGAGCAGGAACGCGTAGGCGAACAGCGGATAGGCGATGCCGCGCAGGCCGTAGAAGACGTAGACGAGAACCTGGTTCTCGCTGGGGAGGGCCAGCGTGAGGAAGAGTACCTCGAAGACGATCCAGAGCACCGCGCCGGTCCGCATGACACAGCGGGGTCCCCACACGTTGGACAGGGCGCCGGAGAGCCAGGAGCCGAGGGCGACGAAGGCGCCGTAGACGCTGATGACGAGACCCGCGCCGGAGGAGGTGAAGCCGCTGTCGCGGAGGTACGGCTCCAGGTAGTTGGACTCCACGCCGTCACCGATCATGAAGATCAGGACCGCGACATATCCCCACATCAGGGGGCGGGGGATGCCTATGCGCTCCACCCAGGGCAGCGCGCTGCGCGACACCGTCGGCGCGCCGGGGGCTGTGCTCATCGAAGTTCCTTCCTGGGGCCCGGGGCAGGCCGGGGACGTAGCCGGAAGCGGCAAGCGCAGCCATTAAATATGAATTAAACTGGGGTTTCAATGGTGGCACCGGTCACAGGTGCGGGGGCACGGACGCCGGAGGAGGGCAGGCCGAAGGGCCGGGCCCGTGGGAGTGGGCGCCGGCAGGCGGATCGGGTCGTCAGGCAGGCGTCGGGGTCAGTGAATCCTCAGGCGGAGCCCGGTGCGTAGTACGTGCCGGGACCGAGGGCCGCGTAGACCCGCGTACCTTTCGTGTTCGGTGAGGGCTGGATCGGCTACACGCCGCTGCACGGCCCCTTCGAAGAGGGGCCGGTGGGCGCGGCCTTCTCGCCGCCGGTGCCCTCCACCCTGAGGACGGACCGGCACCGGCGGCGCCACCCGCTGGAACAACGTCCACAGGTCCTCCGGCGCCATCCGCTCGACAAGCGCAGCAGTCATCACCCCAGACTGCCGCAAGATCACGCCAAGTGAATCGCGTCTTACGAGCTGGTGCGTGATAGAGGGTGAGGCATGTTGGGCTTGCTCATGGCCTGCTCTCAGTGGGCGGTTCGTGGGCCTTTGAGTTGATCTGATGTCGCCTGATGGTGTGGCGGCGGGGCGGAACCGGCCGGTCCGCGGCTATTGATCTGTTGATGTGACCGGATGAGTGAACGCAAGCCGTGTCCAAGTGACTTGTCGGACGAGCAGTGGTCGTTGAACGAGCCGGTGATCACCGCGTGGAAGGACCGGCACCGCTCGGTCAGCGGCCACCACGGCGCCTATGCGATGCGGGAGATCGTGAACGCGATCCTCTACCAGGGGCGGACCGGCTGCCAGTGGGCCTATCTCCCGCACGACCTGCCGCAGAAGAGCGCGACCTACTACTGCCGGTACGTACAAGCTCGCCAACGATTCCGCGGTCACGGCCCGCACCCGGGCGATCAACCAGCTCAAGGACGTCCCGGTCATCGCCGACCCCGCCCTGCGGAAACGAATACCACAGCGGACAACCAGCCGTAAGCTCCAAAGACATCACGAGTAGCAATCTCAGCAGGAGCTTTCGCCCGCCCCGGCATCGAGTCCAGTGAACGGCTTGGCCGGCACCGCTGGAAGAACGAACGGTCGATCTCCTGGCTCTTCGGCTACCGCCGCCTTACCGTCCGATATGAACGCAAGGGTTCCCACTTCCTCGCCTTCCTCGGCCTCGCAGCCGCCCTGACCTGCTACAAGAAACTCGCAAAAATGAGCCGAAGCTCAGGAGTTGTCACCAGCGAAACCGGCTGAGCTGGTGAACAGGGACGGCCGAAGCAGCCTGGTTGTCTCAAACGAGGCATCCGACTTGTCACAGGCGCTCATTCAGCAGTCTTTCTGTCACCAGAATGGTGCCGCACCGCCGCCGAACGGGCCGCCTGGCAGGCGGTCGACGCCCGGCTCGCCACCCTAGCTCCGCAAAGCCGACCACCAGCCCTACAGGCTGGCGCAGAGGGCGAGACGGGTTCCACTACCCGGCGAGATGGCGGAACAGACTCTCGAGGTCCTGTTCGCCGTCCCGAGTCTGGGCGTCGTTGGCCAGCCCGGCGTCCATGAGCTGTGCTGTGGCGGGTCGGAATACGAGCCCGGCCCAGGCGGCGTTCTCCCGCGCCAGGCCATCAGAATGATCGCGGGGAACGATGGCATGCTTGGCTGCCGCGACAACGCCGTCGGGCAGCGCGGCGATGTTACCGGCGAGGCGGTTGACGAACTCGTCGAGCTGGTCGGCGGGGACGGCTCGGTTGACCCAGCCGTACCGCTCGGCGGTCTCGGCATCCATCAGGTCGGCGCCGAGCACGATCTCCAAGGCGCGGTTACGGCCGACGCGCTCGGTGAGGTACTGCGTGGCGCCACCGCCAGGGACGATGCCCATGAGAGCTTCGATCTGGCCGAGCCCGGCCGTGCCGGTCGCTGCGAACGCCATGTCCGCGGCTACGACGAACTCGGCTCCGCCGCCGCGCGCCTTGCCGGCGAGCTTGACGATGGTCACCTGAGGTTGGCGGCGTAGCTGCTCCCCGACGGCCTGGAAGACGTTGACGCCGTCCGGCAGGTCGGCCATGAGTCCGGCGAGGGCGTTCGGGGTGGCGGTCATGTCGACGTGGGCGAGGAAGAAGTCCGGGTCCGCGCTGTCGAACACGATCACGCGTACGGTGTCGTCGCCGGCCAGCGTGGTGAGCAGGCGCCGCAGGTCGGTCATGACCGCGACGCTGAGGACGTTGATCGGCGGGTTGTCGATCGTGACGTGTGTGACTGCATCCTTCCGGCTGACGCGCAAGGTCTGGTAGGCGTCGTTGCCCATGGCTTTTCCCCTAGGTACCTGGCAGGATTCTGGTTCCTGTTGCATACCTACAGTGAAACCGGCTGTGACCTGCGTCAATAAGGCACTTCAGGCATCCCAGGGATTGTGGAGGATACCGCCATGGCCACTTCAGAGGCCGTCTACCGGGCCATCGCCGAGCACGACGTGGTGTTTCGGGCCGACTGTCCGAGCCGGCCCATCCTCGATCAGATCGCCGACAAGTGGTCGATGATGGTGATGGCAGTCCTGGTCGAACCACGCCGGTTCAACGAGATCAAGCGCCGCCTCGACGGCGTCACGCAACGTGTCCTCACGCAGACCCTGCGCCGGCTCGAACGCAACGGGATGGTCGAGCGCCGCGTGCTGCCGACCTCGCCGGTCGGCGTCGAATACTCGCTGACCTCTCTCGGCGAATCCCTGCGCGAGCCGTTCGCCCACCTCTACGACTGGACCGTCGCGAACGCCTCCGAGATCCAAGCACGCCAGCGCGACTACGACCAGCGAGCCCCGCGCTGACACCACGACCATGAGGCGAGCCGTAACGAGCGGTACCCACCCGGTCCCCTGACCTGTGCCACGCGCCGACCACGACCGGCGACTCAAGCTCATGCGGGGAGCTGTGACGGTCGGGGAAACAGTGCCGATGGCGTCGTTGATCGAAGAACTGGGGCTGCGGCCCGGGTGCGGGTGGAGTCAGAGTGAACCGCTCCGACTTTCCTGCCGGTGTTTTGTTGGCCGGTGATCAGTCGGCTCGTGGTTCTGAGTCAGCGTAGTGTGCTGCCTCGTACTCGGTGGGGCTGATCACGCCCAAACTGGAGTGCAGGCGGCGGTTGTTGTACCACTCCACCCACGCGGCGGTGGCGTACTCGACGTCCGAGACCGTTCGCCAGGGGCCGTCGTGGAAGACCTTGGTGCGGATGCACTCGGACTTGTAGAGGCCGTTGATCGTCTCCATGAGTGCGTTGTCGTAGGCGTCGCCGACGCTGCCGATCGAGGGCCGGATGCCCTCGAGGTGCAGGTGCTCGGTGAAGCGCACGGATGTGGATTGGGCGAGTTCAATTGGTCGTTGCAACACCGGGCTGTGGCAGCGAGCGTAGCTGTTCTTCGAAGACATCGGCCGGCGTCCGCCAGCCCAGGATTTTGCGGGGCCGGTTGTTGATCGCCGTGGCGACGGCTTCGAGGTCCGTGGACGACCAGCGGGAGAGATCGGTGCCCTTCGGGAAGTACTGACGCAGCAGTCCGTTCGTGTTCTCGTTCGTCGGTCGTTGCC
>NZ_JAVRFH010000368.1:0-423 GCF_031845825.1 Streptomyces lancefieldiae
CGTCGGTGAGGAGGTCGACGGCGCCGAGGTTCTGGTCGGGGTCGTGGGCGAGCGCGGTGAGCAGGACGGACAGGCGCCGGGCGAGCCGTTCCACGGTGGCGTGGTCGAAGAGGTCGGAGGCGTATCCGAGCGTCCAGAGCAGCCCGGCGGGACCAGCCCCGGAGTCGTACCGCTCCTCGATCCCCACCGTCAGGTCGAACTTGGCGACCCAGGTGCCGACCGGGACCACTTCGGTGTGCAGGCCGGACATGGATTCGGCCTGGCCGGAGGCGGTGGGGTCCTTCTTCACCAGGAGTACCTGGAAGAGGGGGTGCCGGGCGAGGGCGCGGGCCGGGTTCAGCTCCTCCACCAGCCGCTCGAACGGCACGTCCTGATGCGCGAACGCCTCCAGATCGGCGTCACGGACCCGCCCCACCAACTCAC
>NZ_JAVRFH010000369.1:0-422 GCF_031845825.1 Streptomyces lancefieldiae
GGCGGCCTGCCGTCGCCATGTGGCCGCGCACTTCGCCGTCGGACAGTTCGGTTCGGGATACGAGCGGATCTACCGCGACGTGCTGAGCAACGCAGAGGCCGCGAAATCCACGATCACGTTGCGACGCGTCGTCGAACCGGACACCTCCGAGCGGGCCACCGCATGAGTGGCACAGGGATTCTCAATGGCGGCGAGCCGGCTGCCATCGGCGTCGGGGGCGGCGGCGGCGACACCGTGACGCTGGTGGAAGGTGCCACCTTCTGTCTGTCGGACAGCCACGGTGACATTCAGCCTGGCCGTACTCACGGGCTGTTTTTTCGCGATGCCCGCCTGCTGTCGCGATGGGAGCTGCGCGTCGACGGTCGGCCGTTGGAGCCACTGTCGGTACAACTCCCGGAAGCCTTTGCTGCCCAGTTCATCTC
>NZ_JAVRFH010000370.1:0-422 GCF_031845825.1 Streptomyces lancefieldiae
TGGGTCTCCACATGCAGCCGGCAGGCCACCGCCAGCTCCAGCGGCTCACGCAAATCCCCGACCGTCGGGACACAGGACGGCCACACGCCCCAGGTGTCGGTCCTGCCATCCTCCTGGGTGTAGGTGTAGATGCCCAGCATGACGGGGTCAGCCTGCGCCGGGGTGGCAATCCCCAGGCTGAGTCCGATTCCGACCGACGAGAACAGGGCGGCTGCAGAGGCCATGCGCTTGAACGTCACAATGGGTGAGTATCGCAGTCTTCATCAGCGTCGTCACCGGTATGGGTCGGTATCCCTCAGACCAGCCCCCGTGACGGCCCCAGCGGGTGAGCGTACGGCGGATCACCCGCGGTGATCCTGGAGTAATCGTGACCACACGACCAGCGCTAAAAACGTTGGCGGCAGTCCTGGTGTTCGTGCTGG
>NZ_JAVRFH010000371.1:0-421 GCF_031845825.1 Streptomyces lancefieldiae
TCTCCGACGAGCTCGGCTACAGCGAGACGCACGGGCTGCTGATCCTGCTCGCGGTGATGCTCTTCCTGATGACGATCATCAGCCAGGTCGGCAAGCTCTCCGACCGCTTCGGCCGCAAACCTCTGCTGATGACGGGCATGCTGGGCTTCCTCTTCCTCTCCCTGCCCGCGTTCCTCCTCATCCGGATCGACGGCATCCTCCCGATCACGGTCGGCATGCTGATGCTGGGCCTCTCCCTGGTCTGCATGCTCGGCACGATGTCCGCGGCCCTGCCCGCCCTGTTCCCGACGCACGTCCGCTACGGCTCCCTGTCGGTGGGCTACAACCTCTCCGCGTCGATCTTCGGCGGTACGACCCCGCTGGTGATCACGGCCCTGATCAGCTGGACCGGCTCCAACCTGATGCCCGCGTACTACGCGAT
>NZ_JAVRFH010000372.1:0-418 GCF_031845825.1 Streptomyces lancefieldiae
GGGCCGTAGAACTGGAGCCCACCGGCCGGGTCCTTGCTGTCCCGCACCACCCGGCCGCCGTCGGCGGTGTGGGCCACCTCGACACACTCCTGCTGGCCGCCCTGCGAGGCGCTGGACTTCTTGAACTCCGTGATGATCTGCTGCCGCTCCACCGCTGTCCCCTTTCGCCGAAGCTCTGCTCTGACGATCAGCCCTCGAAGGCACCGGCCTTCACACCGCCGATGAACGCTGCCCAGTGACCAGGGCCATAGAACTGAAGCCCGCCAGCCGGGTTCTTGCTGTCGCGCACGGCCCGGCCGCCATCGGCCGTGTGGGCGACCTCCATGCACTCGTTGGCCGATCCTCCCCCGGAGAACGTCGACTTGGCGAAGGGACTGTCGACTTGCTGGCTGGTCAAGATTCCTCATTCTCCGCGTTG
>NZ_JAVRFH010000373.1:0-418 GCF_031845825.1 Streptomyces lancefieldiae
TTCGGGGAGAACCTCACCACCGTCGACCTCGACCTCGAGGCTGCGCTGGTGGGGGAGCGGTGGTCGGTCGGCGACCCGGACGGCGAGGGCCTCGAGCTCGAGGTCACCGATCCGCGCGTCCCCTGCCGCACCTTCGCCGGCTTTCTCGCCGAGCGCGGCTGGGTGAAGCGCTTCGCCGCCGACGCCCGCCCCGGGACGTACCTGTCCGTCGTCCGCGCGGGCACCGTGCGGGCCGGCGACGAGATCCGCCGGACGTTCGTCCCCGACCACGACGTGACGAGCGGCCTGCTGTTCCGGGCGACGACGACCCAGCGCGAGCTGCTGCCGCGGCTGCTTGCCGCCCGCGCCTACCTGGACGCGGAGACCGTGGCCCTCGTGGAGCGCCTCGAGACCTTCGCCCTCGACGAGGCCTGAGCAC
>NZ_JAVRFH010000374.1:0-417 GCF_031845825.1 Streptomyces lancefieldiae
GGCTGCTCGTCGTGCCCGAGCACCTGGACGCGGACGCCACGCGTGTCGCCCACGACGTCGAGCAGGCCCTCACCACCCACGGCGCCACGGTCTCCCGTCTCACGGTCGACGCGACGGCGACGGACCGGGCCGACCTGTCGGCGCGGCTCACCACCACCGCGGCCGAAGAGCAGGAACCCCTTGCCGGAATCCTGTCCCTCCTGGGGTGGGCCGGGGGTGTACAGGCCGACTGCCCGACTGTGCCGATCGCCATCGCGACCTCACTGGCACTGGTGCAGGCCGTCGGCGACGCCGGGTTCGGTGTTCCGGTGTGGGCGGTGACGCGGGGCGCGGTGTCCGTGGTGCCTGGTGAGGTGCCGGAGACGGCGGGTGCGCACCTGTGGGCGCTCGGGCGGGTTGCCGCTCTCGAGATCCCCG
>NZ_JAVRFH010000375.1:0-417 GCF_031845825.1 Streptomyces lancefieldiae
GTTATGTTTAGGGTGTTGGTGATGTTAAAATGAATCCAATAGTACTGCTTTGGAATTCCCGCATTCAGGACCGCCTGATTGATAGGCTTGAATCGCCCCTGGGCATACAAATCCCTAATATTGTTTATGGAAATTTTATTATCATCGGTTTTATATAGTGAAGATGGGCCCGAAACGAATACGTGGGCGGAGGCCTTGTTTGAATTTACCGCCTGGCCTTTCGAATAAATGAGGCTACCTAGAAATAAGAGTGTGAAAATACATTTTGATCCTGGCAATATCATTAGGTAATATATTCAACAAAGTTTATAAAAATTAATGAATTTAAAATATACCTGGAGAAAAATGGGTTACAAAAAACTAATAATTGATAACAGGCGAAAGTTATGGATCCTATTTATTTCCACTTCCATTTCT
>NZ_JAVRFH010000376.1:0-416 GCF_031845825.1 Streptomyces lancefieldiae
GGGCATGGAAACGTCCTCACAGTCAGCGGGATTTCGAAGCGCTGGAACAGTCTTCCGACGGAAAGCCCGCCACGAGGGCATGGAAACGCCCAAAGGCCCCTCGTCGAGGGTTGTGCGTTCCGAGGAAAAGTCCGACACGAGGGCATGGAAACGACATCGAAGTACTTCCTTCGCAAGTGAGTCCACTTCGTTCCAAGGAAAAGCCCGACACGAGGGCATGGAAACCTCCCCAACGCCGTGTGGTCGAAGAAGGGAAGCTGGTTCCTAGGGGAAGCCCGACACGAGGGCATGGGAAAGCCACAGCAGCCCTGGGAGAGCTCGCGGACGGATCCAGCTCCCACGGAAACCCCGACTCGAGGGCATGGAAACCGGACTCTCAACTTCATTCCCATGATGCTGTAGTCGTCCAATGAAAA
>NZ_JAVRFH010000377.1:0-414 GCF_031845825.1 Streptomyces lancefieldiae
GTAAAATTCGGTGTGGCTTTTGGCGCTGAAGTAACTGTATTAAGCACATCTGCGAAAAAGGAAGAAGATGCAAAGAAACTCGGTGCTCATCATTTCGTGGTGACCACCGATCCTGAGCAACTGAAAAAAGTAAAGGGAAGTTTTGATTTTATTCTTGACACCGTTTCTGCAGAGCATGATTTTAATGTCTCATTGTCACTGCTGAAAACTGATGGTGTTCAGATTTGCGTCGGCGTTCCTCCGACACCCGCACAGATTCATGCTTTCAGCGTGATCGGTGGTCGTAAGAGTCTTGCAGGTTCATCCATTGGTGGTTTGCCTGAAACACAGGAAATGCTTGATTTCTGCGCCGGGCATAATATTGTTTCAGATATCGAGATGATTGATATCAAAGACATCTACGCTGCATACGAT